>NZ_JBEXPK010000005.1:193526-276566 GCF_040612015.1 Streptomyces sp. NPDC006476
CTCGGCGGCTCGTGTGGCGGTCTCGGCTGCTCGCGCGCCGGCCTCAGTGGCGCCGGCCGCGTCTCGGCCGCTCGCGCCTCGGTCTCAGCGGTGAGGCCGCCGGTCGCCGGTCGCTCAGCGGTAAGGTCGCCGGTCGCCGGTCGCCGGTCGCTCAGCGCAGCGCACCGGCCCCGGCTGCTGCCGTCGGCTTCAGCCGCTACGCGCGCCGGCCTCCGTCGCTCAGGTCGGCGGCCCCGCGGTTGAACCCTGGGAGGTCAACCCTGGGAGGTCTCCGGTTCGGACTGAGTCGGTGCCTCGCCGAACCGTGCCAGTGCCAGCGCTCCCGCCACCGCGACGAGGAACCCCAGCACCGCCAGCCAGGCGAGCCCCTCCCGTGTCCGGTCACCGAGCCACACCACGCCCACCGTCGCCGGCCAGAGCGTCTCGCCGATGACCATGCCGGCGGTGGCCGTGGTGACCGAACCGCGCTGCAACGCCGAGGTGAGCAGCAGGAAGGCGGCACCGCCGCCGATCAGCAGGGCGTACGTCGCCGGGTTGGCGAGGAGCTCCAGCGGTGCGAGCGAGTCGATCAGCCGGACCGCCACCTCGACCACCCCGAACCCGAACCCGGCCCCCAGTCCCAGCACCAGGTCCCGCCCGCGCCCGGACCAGCGTCCGCTCAACAGCCCGAGCGTCAGCACCGCCACCGCGATCGCGAGCATCGCCCATTTCAGCGCCATGGAGCCGTGGCGGTCCCCCTCGGCGCCCGACGCCAATCCCAGCATCGCGAGTCCGGCGCACACCACGCCGACCGCACTCCACTCCATCCGGCTCAGCCGCACGTGCAGCAGCCGTGCCGCGACCACGCCGGTCACCGCCAGGCTGGACGCCAGGGCCGCGGCGACCGCGTAGATGGGCAGCGACCGCAGCGCCACGATCTGCAGCAGGAACCCCAGCCCGTCCAGCCCGAGTCCGGCCACATAGCGCCACTGCCGCAGCGCCCGCAGCAGCAGCGCGGCCTCACCGCCGCCACCGGTGGTCGCGGCCCGCGCGGCGACCGCCTGGAGCACCGTCGCCGTACCGAAACAGACCGCCGCTCCGAGCGCGCACACCATCCCAAAGATCACAAAGTGACTGTAGGGGAGAGCGTCCGGGGCGGGGGTGCTGGGGGTCGGTCTCTCCCCGATCTCTAGGCTGGCGGCCGGAACGGACGCAGCAGGCGGCCGCGTCCACGGTCACCCACAGCCACACCGGCAGTCACATCAACGGGGAGTTACGCCATGGCGGACGCACGCAGACAACTCCGGTCGGGCACGGTGGTACTCGGCGGCATGGGCCTGCTCGCCGCCGCCCTCACCGCCTGCTCCTCCGACCCCGACAAGCGGTGCGTGGACCGCGACAGCTACAACCTCGCCAAGGGCTACAAGGTCGTCGCCGACAAGAACTGCTCCTCCACCAAGTCCTCGGTGCACGGCACCTGGTACTACGGCGGCAACAAGAAGGGCGACTGGGCCGACGGCGGCTCCTTCACCAAGCCCCGCAAGGCATCCGGCGGTTCGGGCGGCTCCGGCGGCCACGGCGTCTCCCGCGGCGGCTTCGGCGGCGGCAAGGGCAGCTCCGGCGGCTGAGCCGGCGCATCGGACCAGGACCCGTCACCGCCCATGGAACGCCACCGCATCACCCCGCGCCCCGACTGGCAGCGCATCGTCGAGGAACAGGGGCTCGTCTACCCGCTGACCCGCCACCCCGACGGCTCCCTGCGGCCCTACTGGGACGAGAGCGCCTACTACTCCTTCACCCTCCCCGAGGTCGAGGCGCTGGAGGAGGTCGTCGAGGAACTGCACGCCCTGTGCCTGCGGGCCGCCGACCACATCGTCACCACCGGTCGCTTCGCCGACCTCGGCATCACCGATCCGGGCGTCGCCCGCGCGGTCGCGGAGGCCTGGCAGCGCCGGGCCGAACTCCCCTCGGTCTACGGACGGTTCGACCTCCGTTACGACGGCACGGGCCCGGCGAAACTCCTGGAGTACAACGCCGACACCCCGACTTCTCTGGTCGAGGCCGCCTCCCCCCAGTGGTTCTGGATGGAGGACCGCTTCCCCGGCGCCGACCAGTGGAACTCCCTCCACGAACGCCTGATCGCCGCCTGGCAGAAGCAGGCCGCCCTGCTCCCGCCGGGCAGCCCCCTCTACTTCGCGCATTCCTCGGACGACGAACTCGGCGAGGACCTGATCACGGTCGCCTACCTCAAGGAGACCGCCGACCAGGCCGGCCTGGACACCGACTGGATCTCCATGGAGGAGATCGGCTGGGACCCCCTCTCCGGCCGCTTCGTCGACAACCAGCTCCGGTTCATCCGCAGTTGCTTCAAGCTGTACCCCTGGGAATGGCTGACCACGGACCCCTTCGCCGGACACGTCCTCGACACCCTCGACAACGGCGGCGGCACCGGCACGACGCTGTGGATCGAGCCCGCCTGGAAGATGCTGCTGAGCAACAAGGCACTGCTGGCGATCCTCTGGGAGCTCAACCCCGGCCACCCCAACCTTCTGCCCGCCTATCTCGACGGTCCCAGGGAGCTCGCGCACACGACGGGCTACGTCGCCAAGCCCCTGCTGGGCCGCGAGGGCGCCGGAGTGACGATCCACGAGCCCGGCACCGAGACGGTTCCGCGCGACGAGGCCTGCTGCTACCAGGAGTTGGCCCCGCTGCCCGACTTCTCCGGCAACCGTGTCGTCCTGGGTGCCTGGGTCGTCGAGGACGAGTCGGCGGGCCTCGGCATCCGGGAGTCGTCAGGGCTGATCACGGATGAGTACGCCCGCTTCCTGCCCCATGTGATCCGGTGAGAGGATCCGCGGCCGCGTGCGGTGGCGGTCGTGCGTGGTGACGCCGGTGGCGATGCAGGGCGTCTCACTCGCCGAGCACGTCCCGCAGCCGGGCCAGGCCCCAGTCCAGGTCCTCCTCGGTGATGACCAGCGGCGGCGCGATCCGGATCGTCGCGCCATGGGCGTCCTTGACCAGCACACCCCGGTCCATCAGCTTCTCGGACACCTCCCGACCGGTGCCGTGGCGCGGATGGACGTCGACGCCGGCCCACAGACCCCGTCCGCGCACCGCGGTCAGCCGGCCCGTCCCCGCCAACGCCCCCAGTTCCCGGTGCAGATGCTCGCCCAGCTCCGCCGCCCGCGCCTGGAACTCGCCCGTCCGCAGCATCGCGATCACCTCCAGCGCCACCGCACAGGCCAGCGGATTCCCGCCGAACGTCGACCCGTGTTCCCCGGGCCGGAACACCCCGAGCACCGCCGCGCTCGACACCACCGCCGACACCGGCACGATCCCGCCGCCCAGCGCCTTTCCGAGCACATACACGTCGGGCACCACGCCCTCGTGCTCGCACGCGAAGGTCCGCCCCGTCCGTCCCAGCCCCGACTGGATCTCGTCGGCGACGAACAGCACATCCCGCTCCCGCGTCAGCTCCCGCACCGCCCGCAGATATCCCGCAGGCGGCACCAGCACCCCCGCCTCGCCCTGGATCGGCTCCAGCAGCACGGCCACCGTGTTCTCCGTGACCGCCGAACGCATCGCCGTCACATCCCCGTACGGCACGATCTCGAAGCCCGGCGTATAAGGCCCGTAGTCCGCTCGGGCCTCCGTGTCGGTCGAGAAGCTGATGAGGGTCGTCGTACGGCCGTGGAAGTTGTTGGCGGCGACGACGATCTTCGCCATCTCCGCGGGCACCCCCTTGACCCGGTAGCCCCATTTCCGGGCCGTCTTCACCGCGGTCTCCACCGCCTCGGCGCCCGTGTTCATCGGCAGCACCATCTCCATGCCGCACAGTTCTGCGAGCTGCTCGCAGAACGCGGCGAACCGATCGTGGTGGAACGCCCGCGAGGTGAGCGTCACCCGGTCCAGCTGAGCCTTCGCCGCCTCCACCAGCCGTCGGTTGCGGTGGCCGAAGTTGAGGGCGGAGTAGCCGGCCAGCAGGTCCAGATAGCGCTGCCCCTCCACATCCGTCATCCAGGCGCCCTCGGCCGAGGCGACGACCACGGGCAGCGGGTGGTAGTTGTGCGCGCTGTGCGCGTCGGCGGCGGCGATGAGCGACTCCGTAGCAGTCACGGGATCTCCAGACGGTGCCGAGAGGGGACGGTGGTGAGGTCGACGGCGTGGCCCCCTTCTATCCTCGCTCGCATGGTGGACGTGGGATCTCACCTGTGCGGCACGCCCGGTAGGCTGGCCGACGGGCCGTGACTGGCGCGCTGGGATGGGACCGACCATCGGGGAGCGGCCTGTGAGTGAGCGAGTGCCGTGCGCCTGGGCCAACCGTGAACCGTGAACGCTTCAAGCCACGCCACCCGGAGGCCGACGACATGACAGAGCAGCAGCCCCTCTCCACCGAGTCCACCGCCTTCCGCGCAGCCCTCGACGTGATCCGCGCCGTCGAGCCCGGCGTGGCCGACGCCATCGGCCAGGAGGTCGCCGACCAGCGCGAGATGCTCAAGCTGATCGCCTCCGAGAACTACGCCTCCCCGGCCACCCTGCTCGCGATGGGCAACTGGTTCAGCGACAAGTACGCCGAGGGCACCATCGGCCGCCGCTTCTACGCCGGCTGCCGCAACGTCGACACCGTCGAGTCCCTCGCCGCCGAGCACGCCAAGGCCCTCTTCGGCGCCCGGCACGCCTACGTCCAGCCGCACTCCGGCATCGACGCCAACCTCGTCGCCTTCTGGTCCGTGCTCGCCCAGCGCGTCGAGACGCCCGCCCTGGAGAAGGCCGGCGTCCGCCAGGTCAACGACCTCAGCGAGGCCGAATGGGCCGAACTGCGGCAGGCCTTCGGCAATCAGCGCATGCTCGGCATGTCCCTGGACGCCGGTGGCCATCTGACCCACGGCTTCCGCCCGAACATCTCCGGCAAGATGTTCGACCAGCGCTCCTACGGCACCGACCCTGCCACCGGCCTGATCGACTACGAGGCGCTGCGCGCGTCCGCCCGCGACTTCAAGCCGCTGATCATCGTCGCCGGCTACTCCGCCTACCCCCGCCTCGTGAACTTCCGGATCATGCGGGAGATCGCCGACGAGGTCGGGGCGACCCTGATGGTGGACATGGCGCACTTCGCCGGTCTGGTCGCGGGCAAGGTGCTGACCGGCGACTTCGACCCGGTCCCGCACGCCCAGATCGTCACCACCACCACCCACAAGTCACTGCGCGGCCCGCGCGGCGGCATGGTGCTGTGCGACGACTCCCTCAAGGACCAGGTCGACCGCGGCTGCCCGATGGTGCTCGGCGGCCCGCTCCCGCACGTGATGGCAGCCAAGGCCGTCGCCCTCGCCGAGGCCCGGCAGCCCTCGTTCCAGGACTACGCCCAGCGCATCGTCGACAACTCCCGCGCGCTGGCGGACGGCCTGATGCGACGCGGCGCCACCCTCGTCACCGGGGGCACGGACAACCACCTCAACCTGATCGACGTCGCCACCTCCTACGGCCTCACCGGCCGTCAGGCCGAGGCCGCGCTGCTGGAGTCCGGCATCGTCACCAACCGCAACGCCATCCCCGCCGACCCGAACGGCGCCTGGTACACCTCCGGCGTCCGCATCGGCACCCCTGCCCTGACCACCCGCGGACTGGGCACCGCCGAGATGGACGAGGTCGCCGGGCTCATCGACCGCGTCCTGACCACGGCGGAGCCCGGCACCACCAAGTCGGGCGCGCCGTCCAAGGCCCAGCACGTCCTCGACCCGAAGATCGCGGACGAGATCTCCCACCGCGCTACCGACCTCGTGGCCGGCTTCCCGCTGTACCCGGAGATCGACCTGGGCTGAGCGCGCCCCTCGCGCGACGCACCCTCTTGAGTTGTCAAGGACCGGTGACTCTCGGAGATCGGCTCTCACAGGCCCTCACAGATCGATGAGTTCCTGTCGTGGTTCCTCCCGCGGCGGCCCCGCATCTCGCCGGGCCGCCGCGCGGCGTATCAGCACGGTGCCGCCCGCCCCGACGGCGATCCCCACGGCCAGCCCCGGAACCGCCCACCGGACACCGTCTCGGCCGGACTCCGCCCGAGCGGCCCCCTGCCCGGCCGCGTCCTCGGCACCCCCGTTGTCACCGCGCCCCGCCCCGCCCAACCCGCTGAGCACCCTCTCCTGCTCCAGCCGGACGAACACCGAGCGCGGTGCCCGATGCCAGCGGATGTCGTCGTCCTGGACGTCCGGCGCGGGATCGCTGCGTATCCAGGGCGTGCCGTCCGGCGCCACGAACAGCTGGTCCTGCCGCTCGACGGCCACGTCATCACCCGGCGCCCGGTTGGTCTGCGGCCAGCCTCCGACCCCCGTCAGCCCCCAGATCACCGTGAAGTCCACCGGCGGATAGCGGTCCTCGTTCCAGCTCGCCGGCACTCGCTCCGTCCCTTCGAACGTCGGCCGCAACAGCTCCCGAAGCCGGGCGAAGGCCGGCTCAGGGGACCGCAGCACCACCGTCCGCCCGGTGCCACCCTCGATGATCATCGCCAGATCCGGGACGTCCCGGCCCGGAGCCCGCGGTGACGCCTGGGCGTCCTCCGACGGCCTCGGCACCGAGGAGTCACCGTCATACCCCGAAGCCGCAGCCCGGCCGGCCATCCCCACCCCCGACACGACCGCCAACGCTCCCGCCACGGCCGTCAGTTCACGAACCAGACCCCTCCACATGCGATCCCCCAGCCAGTCGCTCCCAGCGGCCCACCGCGAGCCGCGTGTCACTTCTGGTACACCGCCCGACCCGCCGGGGTTCCCACCCTCCGCACATCAAGGGGAAGATTTCCGCGACGGCGTCGACACCGATGCCTCGAGGGACTTCGCGATCTCCACCGCCCTGGACCTGGACGCCACCCCCTCCAGCCGCAGCGTCACCTCGCCGCGGCCGTCGCCGCTCGGGTGGGTCCACAGCAGTGTCGGCCCCGCGGTCCGCTCCTTTCGGGTGAAACGGTCGCCGTCCGCGTCGACCAGCCAGAAGCTCAGCAGATGCGGGTGGGCGAACCACAGGGCGTACCGCTGCACACCGGACGCCGAGGGCCTCCCGCCCAGCCCGATCCACTCCGGTGACTCCCGCAGCCGCTTGGTGAACCCCACGTCGAGCGAGGCCGGGAACTCGTCCAGCCGGACCGTCCGACCGCCGCGCCCGCCCTCGCGCCAGCACAGGCTCACCAGGAACCGTCCGTGCGGCTCGCCCGTCACCCTCACCGTGTCCGGCACCCCGAGCCGGTCCGGGACCAGTGGCTCGAAGCCGGCCCGGTGCCGCGCCTGACCGAGCGACACCGACCTGCCGCAGCCGGGCACCTCGGCGCCCGCCGAGGGCACCGCCGACGGGTCGTACCGCACCTGCACCCCGCCGTAGTCGAACCAGTCCAGCACCGCCGCCCGCACCGGAGGCGTGAGCGCGAGGACCGTCAGCAGGCCGCACAGCGCCGCGGTCAGCGAGCGCCACCGCGTCCGTGTCCAGCGCCGGACCGCACGCAGCCGCTCCCGGGCGCCCCGGGGTTCGGCGACCGGGACCGCCAGATGCTCGGCCAGTATCTGCCCGAGCACCCGCTCGACCATCGTCTCGGAGCCGAAGGAACCGTCGCCGCGGCCCGCGCCCTCCGAGCCTTCCGCGCCGTCCGGCTCCAGTGACCGGCCCAGCGCCCGCAACTCGTCCGGCAGCCGGGCGGCACCGTCCTCACGACGCCACCGGTCACGCCCCCGCACCCTCGCACCCCGGTCGCTGTCACGGCCGCGCGGACCCCGGCTGCCGGCGCCCACCGGGCCCCGGCCGCCCTCACCGCCGTACGCGTCCCGTCCGTGCTCGTCCCGTCCCTCACTCACGCTCTTCACCCCCTTCCCGGGGCTCGAAATCCGGCAGGAGCCGGCCCAGTTTGCGCAGGGCGCGGTTGAGGCGGGACTTGACCGTCCCGCGCGGCCAGCCCAGGGCCTGGGCCGTCTCGGACTCGTCCATCTCCAGGAGATAGCGGTAGGTGACGACCAGGCGGTGCTCCTCGCTCAGCTGCTCCAGGGCGGCGAGGAGGGCCGCGCGGCGCTCCGTGTGCAGGGTCGCCACCGCCGGGTCCGCGGATTCCGGTATCAGCGGCTCCGCCTCCACGAAGGCCGCCTCCCGGCCGGCGAGCGTGCGCTGCCGGGCAGCCGTACGCACTGTGTTCCTCGTCTCATTGGCGACGATCGACAACAGCCACGGCTTGAAGGCCCTGTCCTCCCGGAACCTGCCCAGCGCGCAGTACGCCTTGACGAAGGCCTGCTGCACCACGTCCTCCGCGTCCGCACCCGCCCCGAGCGCCGCGGCCGCCCTGAGCGCGATGCCCGTATGGGCCCGCACCAGCTCCGCGTACGCCTCCGGCTCTCCGGCGCGCACCCGGGCGATCACCGCGGCCTCATCGACGATGCGGCCCCCCTCCCGCGTTCTCACACTCTTGTTACACCGCGCAGGACGGATCGGTTCCCACCTGTTTCCCACCTGTTCCGGATCGGCCCCCCAGACCTGAGAGAATGGTGAACATGGCCTCAGATCGTCCCCGCGTGCTCTCCGGAATCCAGCCCACCGCAGGCTCGTTCCACCTCGGCAACTACCTCGGCGCCGTCCGTCAGTGGGTGGCCCTGCAGGAGACCCACGACGCGTTCTACATGGTCGTCGACCTGCACGCGATCACGGTCCCGCAGGACCCGGCCGAGCTGCGCGCCAACACCCGGCTCGCCACCGCCCAGCTCCTCGCGGCCGGCCTCGACCCCGAGCGCTGCACGCTCTTCGTCCAGAGCCACGTCCCCGAGCATGCCCAGCTGGCCTGGGTCATGAACTGCCTCACCGGCTTCGGCGAGGCCTCCCGCATGACCCAGTTCAAGGACAAGTCCGCCAAGCAGGGCGCGGACCGCGCCTCCGTCGGCCTGTTCACCTACCCGATCCTGCAGGTCGCCGACATCCTGCTCTACCAGGCCAACGAGGTCCCCGTCGGCGAGGACCAGCGCCAGCACGTCGAGCTGACCCGCGACCTCGCCACGCGCTTCAACGGCCGCTTCGGCGAGACCTTCACGATCCCGAAGCCGTACATCCTCAAGGAGACGGCGAAGATCTACGACCTGCAGGACCCGACGATCAAGATGAGCAAGTCAGCGTCCACGCCGAAGGGCCTCATCAACCTCCTCGACGACCCCAAGGCCACCGCCAAGAAGGTCAAGAGCGCGGTCACCGACACGGACACCGTCATCCGCTACGACGCCGAGAACAAGCCCGGCGTCAGCAACCTGCTCACCATCCACTCCACCCTCACCGGCAAGTCGATCGCCGAGCTGGAGCAGGAGTATGAGGGCAAGATGTACGGCGCGCTCAAGACGGACCTCGCAGAGATCATGGTCGAGTTCGTGACGCCCTTCCGGGAGCGCACCGAGCAGTACCTCGGCGACTCGGAGACGCTGGACTCGATCCTCGCCAAGGGCGCGGAGAAGGCGCGTGCCGTCGCCGCGGAGACCCTCGCGCAGACGTACGACAAGGTGGGCTTCCTGCCCGCCAAGCACTGACGCACCCGCGTACAGACGTACCACTGGGCAGAGCGCTGCACATCACTACGGTTGCGCCTGCCCACAACACAGCCGTGGCCGTACAGTCGATAGCCGGACGGCTGAGAACAAATCCGTCACGACGACAGGAGACGACGTGGGGACCGTAACGATCGGCGTGTCGATCGCGGTCCCGGAGCCACACGGCAGCCAGATCCAGCAGCTGCGCGCGGGCTTCGGCGACGCCGCGGCGCACGGCATCCCCACCCACGTCACCCTGCTGCCGCCCACGGAGATCGACGGCGGCGCCCTGGCGGCCGTCGAGGCGCATCTGACCGAGGTCGCCGCGGCCGGCCGGCCGTTCCCGATGCGGCTGCGGGGCACCGGGACGTTCCGGCCCCTGTCACCCGTCGTGTACGTGCGCGTGGTCGAGGGCGCCGAGGAGTGCACCTGGCTGCAGAAGCAGGTCCGTGACGCCTCCGGCCCCGTGCCACGTGAACTGCAGTTCCCCTACCACCCGCACGTCACCGTCGCGCACGGCATCGACGAGGCGGCGATGGACCGCGCGTTCGAGGAGCTCGCCGCCTACGAGGCCGACTGGCCCTGCACCGGCTTCGCCCTCTACGAGCAGGGCGCGGACGGTGTGTGGCGCAAGCTCCGCGAGTTCGCCTTCGGCGGGTCCGTGGTGCCGCCGCAGGCGGGGCACGTGGAGCGCGGCACCATCAGCAGCCGGTAACAGGGCCTTTCCGCAGCCGGTGGGCATCACAGCGGCAGCCGGCGGAACACCGCGCGCGGGACGTGCCGCAGCGCCGACATCACCACCCGCAGCGCGCCAGGCACCCAGACCGTCTCCGAGCGTCTGCGCAGGCCCAGTTCGATCGCCGTCGCCACCGCCTCCGGGGTCGTCGCGAGCGGCGCCTCGGGCAGACCGGTCGTCATCCTCGAGCGGACGAACCCCGGGCGGACGACCATCACGTGCACGCCCGTGCCGTGCAGCGCGTCGCCCAGGCCCTGCGCGAAGGCGTCCAGGCCGGCCTTGCTGGAGCCGTAGATGAAGTCGCCGCGGCGGGCCCGCTCACCGGCGACGGAGGACAGCACGACGAGCGAGCCGTGGCCCTGTGCCTGCAACGCGCGGGCGCTCACCAGCCCCGCGGACACCGCTCCGGTGTAGTTGGTCTGCGCGACCCGCACCGCGGCGGCCGGATCGCGCTCGTCGCGTGCCTGGTCGCCCAGGACGCCGAAGGCGAGCAGCACCATGTCGACGTCGCCCTCCGCGAACACCTTGCCCAGGACGGCCTCGTGGGAGTCGGGGTCGAGCGCGTCGAAGGGGAGGGTGTGCACGTCCGGGCCGAGCGAGCGCAGGTGTTCCGCGGCCTGCTCCAGGGCGGGCGAGGGGCGTCCGGCCAGCCACACCGTGCGGGTGCGGCGGGCGATCAGACGGCGGGCGGTGGCGAGGGCGATCTCGGACGTACCGCCGAGGACGAGCAGGGACTGGGGGAGGCCGAAGGCGTCAGGCATGACGGTGACCGTATCGCCGCCATGCGGGCGATCGGCGCAGAACATGCGTAACCTCCCCTGAACACGTCACACGCGCGTTCTTTCGGGGTACTCGCGCGTCGGGCATCCGTACCCAGGGCAGAGTCGGATCATGGACTGGCTGAGAAAGCTTCCCTTCGTGGGGCCGCTGCTGGCGCGGGCGATGGCCACGCACGCGTGGCGGTCGTTCGAGCGTCTGGAGCGGGTGAAGTGGGCCCGGCTGGCCGCCGCGATGACGTTCACCAGCTTCGTCGCGCTGTTCCCGCTGCTCACCGTGGTCGCGGCGATCGGCGCGGCGCTGCTCAGCCAGAAGCAGCAGACCGATCTCCAGGGCAAGATCGCCGAGCAGGTCCCCGGCATCTCCGACCAGCTCGACGTCAACGGCCTGGTGCAGAACGCCGGCACCGTCGGTCTCATCGCCGGCGTCCTGCTGGTCTTCACCGGCATCGGCTGGGCCGGCTCGACGCGGGAGTGTCTGCGCGCGGTCTGGGAGCTGCCGGACCCGGAGGAGAACTTCCTCCTGCGCAAGGCCAAGGACCTCGGCATCCTCATCGGCCTCGGCGGCGCCGTCCTGGTCACCCTCGCCGCCTCCACCGTCGCCTCCGCGATGGTCGGCTGGATCACCCGCCAACTCGGCATCGAGAAGGGCGGCTGGGGCGGGATCCTGCTGTACGTCGCCGCGTTCACCGTCGCCGTACTGGCCGACTTCCTGCTGCTCCTGTACGTCCTCACCCTGCTGCCCGGCGTCGAGCCGCCGCGCCGCCGCCTGGGGGTCGCGGCGCTGACCGGCGCGGTCGGTTTCGAGCTGCTGAAGACGCTGCTCAGCGGCTATATGCAGGGGGTGGCGGCGAAGAGCATGTACGGCGCCTTCGGCGTCCCGGTCGCCCTGCTGCTGTGGATCAACTTCACCTCGAAACTGGTGCTCTTCTGCGCCGCCTGGACGGCGACGCAGAGCAAGGAGCAGGAGCTGTGCGAGGAGGAGGGCGAGGAGCGGGCAGGGGTGGTGAGCAAGGTCAGGGACGAGGACGACGACGTACCAGGTCGGGCAGCGGCCAGCGGCGGTTGACCACGAACGCGGCGCCCGCGAGCAGCACCACCACCCCGCCGGCGATCCCCAGCGCGATCCCCATGCCACCGGAGCGGGCCTCGGCCGCCGCCTTCGTCGAGGCCTCCGCCGAGGGCGCGCCGGACGGGTCGCCGGCTCCGCCGGCCTGTCCCTCGGCGCCCGGCTGCGCGCTGGCCTGGGCGCTCCTGGGCGGCACCAGCTCACCGATCGGGCGGGCCTTGCCGGCCGCCTTGAAGCCCCAGTCGAAGAGCTTGGCGGTCTCCTTGTAGACCTCGTTGTGCTCGTTCTTCTCCGGGTGCATGACGGTCACCAGCAGCACCCGCCCGCCCCGCTCGGCGACGCCCGTGAAGGTCGCGCCGGCGTTGGTGGTGTTGCCGTTCTTGACGCCCGCGATGCCCTGGTAGACGGAGACGTCGGAGTCGCCGGCCAGCAGTCGGTTGGTGTTCTGGATCTCGAAGGACTCGCGGACGGTCTTGCCCTTCTTGTTCTTCTTCGTCTCGCCCGGGAACTGGGCGCGGACCGTCGAGCAGTACGCGCGGAAGTCCTTCTTCTGCAGCCCGGAGCGCGCGAACAGCGTCAGGTCGTAGGCCGAGGAGACCTGCCCCGGGGCGTCGTAGCCGTCGGGGGTGACCACGTGCGTGTCGAGGGCCTGCAGCTCCTCGGCGTGCTGGTTCATCTCCTTGACGGTGTTGTCGACGCCGTCGTTCATCGCCGACAGCACGTGCACGGCGTCGTTGCCGGAGCGCAGGAAGACACCGAGCCACAGGTCGCGCACGGAGTACGTCTCGCCCTCCTTTATGCCGACCATGCTGGAGCCGGCGCCCATGCCGGCCAGATCGGTGGGCACCACCTTGTACTTCTCACCGCTCGGGAACTTCGGCAGCACCGTGTCCGCGAACAGCATCTTCATGGTGCTCGCCGGAGGCAGCCGCCAGTGCGCGTTGTGCGCGGCCAGCACGTCCCCGGACTCCGCGTCCGCGACGATCCAGGAGCGCGCCGTGATGTCCTTCGGCAGCACCGGGGCGCCGCTGCCCAGGTCGACCTGTGTGCCCGCCTGGCCGAGGCGGCCGCCGCCCACGCTCGACATGCGTGCCGGGGGAGTGGCGGAGGGGCTGGTGGACGGACTGGGGGCCGCGAGGGCGACGGGCGCGGTCAGCGCGAGCGACGACAGGGCGGCGGAGGTGACCAGCAGGGATCGCCTGGCGGTCTTCTGGGGAGCGGACACGCACGAGAACGTACATGGCACCGCGCGTGAAGTCCCACCCACCACCCCACCCCGGGCACGGAGCCACGCGGACGCCGGTGATACTGAACGTATGAAGCTCAGCCGCCCGGTCTCCTGGTTCCTGCTCGCCTTCGGGGTGTGGAGCTGGGTCATCTGGGTCACTTTCGTCAAAAACCTGGTCAAGGACAGCAGCGGGCTCGCGTTCGACGACGGTCGCCCCACGGCGTACTTCTGGGTGCACCTGACGCTCGCCGTCGTTTCCTTCGTATTGGGGACGGTCATCGGCGGCATCGGGTTGCGCGGACTGCGCGCATTGCGCCGCACTTCATAACCGCAGAAAAGCCGCCAACCGGGCAGCTGCCGACCGGGACGGCCGCCAACCAGACAGCGGGGGTCCACCGCAGGTGATCATCGTCTTCGCGTTGCTCGCGCTCGTCGTCCTGGTGGCCGCCAACTGGTACATATGGCGCCGCCTGTTCCGCGACACCACCCGGGGCCCCGGCCTCGTACGACGGGCCGGCGCGGTGGCGATCGCGGGTGGCTGGGTGCTGGCGGTCGGCGCCCTGGTCGCCGAGCGCACGGGCGCCCCCTTCTGGCTGCAACAGGTGCTCGCCTGGCCCGGTTTCCTGTGGCTGGCGCTGTCGGTCTACCTGCTGCTGGCGGTGGTGGCGGCCGAGGTGGTACGGCCGCTGCTGCGCCGGCTGCTGAAGCGGCGCACGGGCACCGTGACGGCCGTACGCCAGGAGGAGCCGGTCCCGGCAGGGGCCGTACCGCCGAAGGCGGCTGAGGGCGAACCGGAGCCGTCGCCCGGCCCGGAGCCCGCCCCCGACCCCTCCCGCCGTCTGTTCGTCTCGCGGGTCCTCGCCACGGCCGCCGCCACGGCCGCCGTCGGGACCGTCGGATACGGCACCTACGGCGTCCTGCGCGGCCCGCGCGTGAAGCGGGTCACCGTGCCGCTGGCCAAGCTCCCGCGCACGGCACACGGTTACCGCATCGCGGTCGTCAGCGACATCCACCTGGGCCCGATCCTCGGCCGGGACTTCGCGCAGAAGGTCGTCGACACCGTCAACGCCACCCAGCCGGACATCGTCGCGGTCGTAGGCGACCTGGTGGACGGCAGCGTGAAGAACCTGGGTCCGGCGGCGGCGCCCCTGTCGCGGCTGAAGGCGCCCTCCTACTTCGTCACCGGCAACCACGAGTACTTCTCCGGCGCCGAGCAGTGGGTCGAGGAGGTACGGCGCCTCGGCCTGCACCCGCTGGAGAACGCCCGTACGGAACTGCCCTGGTTCGACCTCGCCGGCGTCAACGACCTCGCGGGCGAGAGCGAGGGACAGGGCCCCGACTTCACCAAGGCGCTCGGCGACCGGGACCCGGCACGCGCGTGCGTGCTCCTCGCCCACCAGCCCGTCCAGATCCACGAGGCCGTCAAGCACGGCGTGGACCTCCAGCTCTCCGGCCACACCCACGGCGGCCAGCTCTGGCCTGGCAACCTCATCGCGGCGGCCGCCAATCCGACCGTCGCGGGCCTCGACCGCTACGGCGACACCCAGCTCTACGTCAGCCGGGGCGCCGGTGCCTGGGGACCGCCCACGCGTGTGGGAGCGCCGTCCGACATCACCGTGATCGAACTGGCCTCCACGCACGCGTGACGGTCGGCGGAGCCGGGCCGAAACCGTTCCCCGCGGACCCTGTGCACAAGCTGTGAAACCTGTCTGAAACCACTTGCGGTAAGTTCTTTCTCAACTCGACAAATCCCTCTTCCCCCGGTTGAAACCTCTGTGATTAGGTGAGCCGCGCCACTAGGGGAGTGGCATGTGTGGGGTGGGGCCCGCGGAGGCCCGGAGAGGGCATACCGATGCGTTCCGTGCGCATGCGGATTCTCGCGACGCTGCTCGTGCTGGCGGGCGTGGGAGTCGGCGGCTGGCAGATGCTGCCGTCGCAGGAGGACAACGGCAAGACCATCACGGTCGGTACGACGGACGCCGTCACGGCGCTCGACCCGGCCGGCGCCTACGACGCGGGTTCCTGGGCCCTGTTCAGCAACGTCTTCCAGTCACTGCTGACCTTCGACCCGGGCGGCACCGCGCCGGTCCCGGACGCGGCGCAGAGCTGTGACTTCGTGGGCAGCGCCCTGACGACGTACCGCTGCACGCTGCGCCAGGGGCTGACCTTCCCCAGCGGCCGCTCAATGACCGCCGAGGACGTCAAGTACTCCTTCGACCGGGTCAAGGCGATCAAGTCCGAGGTCGGCCCGGTCTCCCTGCTGAGCACGCTGCGGTCGGTGGACGCCAGCGGCCTGACCGTGACCTTCCATCTGTCCTCGCCCGACGCCACCTTCCCGTTCAAGGTCGCCACCGGCGCCGGCTCGATCGTCGACAGCCACAAGTACCCGAAGGACCGCCTGCGCACCGGCCCCGGCGCCGACGGCACCGGACCGTACGTGCTGACGTCGTACCAGAAGAACAAGAAGGCGGTGCTCACGCCCAACGGCCACTACAAGGGGGCCGAGAAGAGCGCGGCGCGCCCCGTCGACCTGCTCTACTACACCAACCCCGACGCCCTGGAGAAGGCCTGGAAGGCCAAGGACGTCGACGTCGCCACCCGGCAGCTGCCGCCCAAGGTGCTGTCCGGCCTGTCGCCCAGCGACCCCGACCAGCGGCTCTCCGAGTCCGAGAGCTCCGAGACCCGCAACCTCTACCTCAACACCCGTGCGGGCTCGCCCCTGCACAGCGTCCTGGTCCGCCGGGCGATGGCCTGGCTGATCAACCGCGAGCAGTTGGCCGCCACCGTGTACGAGGGCACCGTCGACCCGCTGTACTCGCTGATCCCGACCGGTATCACTGGCCACACCACGTCGTTCTTCGACGCCTACCCCAAGCCCGACGCCAAGGCCGCGCAGGCCCTGCTCAGCGAGGCGGGCGTGAAGGTGCCGGTACGTTTCACCTACGGCTACGCCGTCAACCGCGGCTCCTCCCAGGAGGAGGCCGAGGCCATCAAGAAGCAACTGGAGGCGAGCGGCCTGTTCAAGGTCACGCTCAAGGGCTACGAGTGGACCGACTTCCAGGAGCACTGGGCGACCGGAAAGCTCGACGCGTACGCCGTCGGCTGGGTCGCCGACTACCCGGACCCGGACACCTTCGGCGCCCCGCTGGTCGGCACGGACGGCACCATGAACACCGGCTACAGCAGCAGGGCCGTCGACCGGCTGATCCAGGACAGCCAGCAGTTCGCCGACCGCGGTGACGCCGCCTCCGACTTCAGCGCCCTGCAGCAGGACATCGCCCGCGACGTGCCGGTGATCCCGCTGTGGCAGGGCAAGGAGTACGTGCTCAGCACCGAGGACGTCGGCGGCAGCCAGTATCTGGACGACGGGACCGGCGTGTTCCGCTTGTGGAGCCTGGACTGGATCTGACGCGATCTCACAGGTTGGGACATTCGCCCCCGCGACGCAGGGCATCCTCCCCACGCAGGACGGTGTGACGGAGGTGTGGGCGGGGTGAGGAGCAAACGTGTTGAGACGCAACTCCTTCCGGCTGCCCCGGCACCCGGCCTCCGTGGGCCTGGCGCGGCGCCGGGTGCGGGACCATCTCGCCGACTGGGGGCACGGCCCGGACGACCCGGCGCTGACGGACGCGCTGCTGCTGGTGTCCGAGCTGGCCACCAACGTCGTACGCCACGGACCGCTCCGAGAGCGTGAGTTCGAGGTCGCGGTGACCGCCCTCGCCGACGGGTCCTGTCTCATCGAGGTGTCCGACGAGGGTCAACTCGAGCCCCGCCTGCGCGTGGTGGGGGAGTGGGAGGAGACCGGGCGCGGACTGCACCTGGTGGAGGCCGTCGCGGCGGCCTGGGGTGTGTGGACCCGAGGACGGCACGGCAAGACCGTCTGGGCCCTGGTGCTGTCCGCCACGTGAGACCGACTCCCGGGCCGACGGCTGTTACGGCACCGCCGCCGCCCTCCGCGCCGGCAGGGTCACCGTCACCGCGAGCCCCTCGCCCGGCGCCGTACGCACCGCCACCTCGCCGCCGTGCGCCTGCACGACCCCCTGCACGATCGCCAGGCCCAGCCCGCTGCCCGCACCCCCGCCCGCCCGGAAGAACCGGTCGAAGACCCGCGACGCGTCCTTCTCGCACAGCCCCGGACCCTCGTCCGCGACACTCAGCCGTACGACCCCGTCCTCCCGTTCCACGCCGAGCCGCACCGGAACCTCGGCC
This sequence comes from Streptomyces sp. NPDC006476, assembly GCF_040612015.1. Taxonomy (NCBI): domain Bacteria; kingdom Bacillati; phylum Actinomycetota; class Actinomycetes; order Kitasatosporales; family Streptomycetaceae; genus Streptomyces; species Streptomyces sp. NPDC006476. The sequence goes on from NZ_JBEXPK010000005.1 coordinate 211,054, forward strand.
GGCGTGTGCGTGCGGACGTTGCCCACCAGGTTGCCGAGCACCTGTCTCAGCCCCGACTCGTCGGCGCTCACCAGCACGGAGCCGTCGGCCGCCACCTCGATGGGCCGTTCCGGCTGCTGCACCCGCAGGTCCTCGGCCGCGTCCCGCACCAGTCGGCTGACGTCGACGTTGCGGAAGCGCAGCTCGGGCCGCTGGTCCAGACGGGCCAGCGTGAGCAGCTCGTCCACCAGCCGCCCCATGCGGTCGGTCTCCGCCAACACCCGCTCCCAGACCCGCTTGCGCTCGTCCGGATCGCTCAGCATCCCCTGGTCGTACAGCTGCAGATAGCCGCGTATCGCCGACAGCGGGGTGCGCAGCTCGTGCGAGGCGTCCGCGACGAAGCGGCGCAGCTGGGCCGCGCTGTGCTCGCGCGTGCGGTACGCCGACTCCACCTGGTGCAGCATCGAGTTGAGGGCCAACCGCAGCTGCTCGACCTCCTGCGTCGGATGTTCGCTGGAAGGCACGCGCCGGGTCAGATCGCCCTCGGCGATCGCCGAGGAGGTCTCCACCATGTCCTCCAGCGGCCGCATCCGGCGGTGGACGCTGAGCATTGTCAGACAGCACAGGAGCGTCAACAGCAGTGTCCCGACGGCCAGGTCGAGCTTGAGGGCCTTGCCGATGCCCCGGTGCAGGGCCTCCGTCGAGGTGGCGAGCAGGACGTAGGTGCCGTCGGCGAGACGGGTGGCGGTCGCGCGGTAGGTGGCGCCGTTCACCGTGACCTCGTGCGGTGCGGGGTCCTTCACCAGGACGCGCGGGTCGGGCACGGCGGCGGCCAGGCCGCGCTGGGCGGTGGTCGGGGCGACGCCGAAGACGCTCAGGGGCCTGGACCGGGCGTCGACGGCGGTGTAGATCGACTCCGGCCGCGGCTGCTCGTCCGTACCGACGAGCCGGTCCCGGGCGAAGGCGAGGGCGCCCAGCGAGTCCACCTGCCGCATGGTGAGCTGCGAACTGCCCAGTGACGCGCGCATCTTGGTCAGCCCGGAGTCGATCTGGCCGATCAGATAGTGCCGCATGCCCATCAGGCTGACCGCCGTCGCCGCGACGATGCCGAGCGCGAGCAGGGCGACGTTCGCCAGCGTCAGCTTGGCGCGCAGCGAGTGGATGCCGCGGTGGCGGCCGAGCCTCTCCCCGAGCCTCATGCCAGCCCGTATCCGACGCCACGCCGCGTGGTGATCACCGGCGGTCCCAGGGCGTCCAGCTTGCGCCGCAGATAGCTGATGTAGGTCTCCACGACGGTCGACTCCTGCGGGGTGTGCTCGTACTGCCAGACGTGCCGCAGCAGTTGCTCCTTGGGCACGATCCGGCCGCCGTTGCGGACCAGGAAGCGCAGCAGCGCGTACTCGGTGGGGGTCAGCTCCACGCTGCGGCCCGCGCGGTGCACGCTGTACGTCGTCTCGTCCAGCTCCAGGTCGCCGTAGCGCAGTGGCGGCCGCTGCGGCAGGACGTCCGCCGGGCGGGTGCGGCGCAGCACCGCCGTGATGCGGGCGACCACCTCGTCGATGTTGAACGGCTTGGTGATGTAGTCGTCGCCGAAGCCGAGGGCGCCGACGATCTCGGCCGGCGAGTCGCGTGCGGTGAGGAAGACGAGCGCCATGTCCGGCCGCTCGGCGCGCAGTTCACGCCCGAGGACCCGCCCGTCCCCGTCCGGCAGCATGACATCGAGCAGCGCCACGTCCGCCCGGGTGCGCTCGGCGAGCGCGCGGGCCTCGCGGACGGTGCCCGCGACCATCACCTCGAAGCGGTGGTAGCGCAGGGCGATGGCGAGGACGTCCGCGATGCTCGGCTCGTCCTCCACCACCAGCACGGTGCCTGGAGCCGTCGTCATGCCCCCAGTATCGGACGGGCCACTGACAGCGGGGTCCGGAACGCTCTTTGGAGTTCCTTGAGAGTCATGGCGCGTTCCCTCCGCGCGCGAGCGGCGCCGCCAATCCTGGTGCCAGGACCTGGGGGACCGACCGACGACCGACTAAGGAGCTTTGATCGTGGCGGCATTGGCACGGTGGTGCTATCAGCACCGGCTGGTGGTCCTGTTGCTGTGGGTGGGGGCACTGTTCGGCCTGGGCTTCTCGGCGTCCACGGCGGGAACGAACTACGCGAACGTCTTCTCCCTCCCCGACACGGACTCCAAGAGCGCGTACGACCTGATGCAGAAGGCCTTCCCGAGCACCTCGGGCGACACCGACACCGTGGTGTGGAAGGTCGACCAGGGCTCGGTGCGGGACAAGGCGGTCCAGGACCGGATCCAGCCCGCCCTGGACAAGATCGCGAAGATGCCCGGGGTCGGCGCGGTGACCAGCCCCTACACCGGTCCCCGGGGGGCGGCGCAGATCAGCCGTGACGGCACGATCGCCTACGCCCAGCTGACCTTCGCCAAGCAGGCGAACGAGGTGCCCAAGGACGTCGTCCAGAACGTCGTCGACACCGCGCACGGCGCCGCACGACAAGGTCTGAAGGTCGAGCTGGGCGGACAGGCGATCCAGCGCGTCGAGCAGCCCCCGCAGGGTCTGTCGGAGATGGTCGGCATCGTCGCGGCGGCCCTCGTGCTGTTCCTGGCCTTCGGATCGTTCTTCGCGATGCTGCTGCCGATCGCCATCGCGATCTTCGGGGTCGGCATGGGCCTGTTCTCCACCCAGCTGCTCAGCCACAGCACCGACATCCCCGACATCGCACCGCTGCTCGCCTCCCTGATCGGCCTCGGTGTCGGCATCGACTACGCCCTGTTCATCGTCACCCGGCACCGGCGCGGCATCCTGCGCGGCCTGGACCCCGAGGAGTCGGCGGTCACGTCCCTCAACACCTCCGGCCGGGCCGTGCTGTTCGCCGGCGGTACGGTCTGCATCGCGCTGGCCGGCATGCTCGTGACGCGGCTGCGCTTCCTGGACGGCGTCGTCGTCGGCACCTCCCTGACGGTCGTGCTCAGCGTCCTGGCCGCCACGACCCTGCTCCCGGCCCTGCTGGGCTTCCTGGGCCCGCGGGTGCTCAGCCGCCGCCAGCGGCGCAGGCTCGCCGCCGAGGGCCCCGAGCCGGAGCGGGCCAGCGGTTTTGCCGCCCGCTGGTCGGCGAACGTCGAGAAGCGTCCCCGCCGGATCGCCGCGCTCGCCCTGGTCGTCATGGCCGTCCTCGCCATCCCTGTGCTGTCGCTGCGCCTCGGCGCCACCGACCAGGGCAACGACGACGCGTCCACGACCACCCGCAAGGCCTACGACCTGCTCGCCGAGGGCTTCGGCCCCGGCTTCAACGGCCCCCTCCAGGTCGTCACGAAGAGCGGTGACACGTCCGCGCTGGTCAAGGGGATCGAGTCGACGTCCGGCGTGGCCCGGGTCGCGCCCTTCCCGCCCGTCAAGGGCGTCACGCTGATCCAGGTCGTCCCGAAGACCTCACCTCAGTCCAAGGAGACGGACGACCTGATCGACACGCTGCGCGAGAAGGTGATCCCGCAGGCGGGGGCGGAAGCGCACGTGGGCGGCGTGACCGCGATATCCAAGGACTTCGCGTCGGTCACCGGCGACCGTCTGCCCCTGTTCATCGGGACCATCATCGGCCTGGGCTTCCTGCTGCTGCTGATCGCCTTCCGCTCCCTGGTGGTCCCGCTGACGGCGGCCCTGATGAACCTGATCGCCGCGGCGGCCTCCTTCGGCATCCTCGTCGCGGTCTTCCAGTGGGGCTGGGGCCTGGACCTGCTGGGTCTCGGCAAGGAGGGCCCGATCAACGCGTTCCTCCCGGTCATCATGCTCTCCCTGCTCTTCGGCCTCTCGATGGACTACCAGGTGTTCCTGGTGAGCCGGATGCACGAGGAGTGGGTCCACACGCGCGACAACGCGCGCGCGGTGCGGGTCGGCCTGGCGGAGACCAGCCGGGTCATCAACTCCGCGGCCCTGATCATGGTCTGCGTGTTCCTGGCCTTCGTCCTGAGCGGCGACTCGGGAGCGGCGATGGCGGGCGTCGGCCTGGCCGCCGCGGTCGCCCTGGACGCGTTCATCCTGCGTACGGCACTGGTGCCGGCGGCGATGCATCTGCTCGGGACGTCGAACTGGTGGCTGCCGGGCTGGCTCGACAAGCGGCTGCCGCATCTCGCGGTCGAGCCGAAGGAGGAGGCGCTGGAGTCACCGGCGACCGACGAGGGCGGCGCCTCCGTGATCCACGGTTTCATCCGAACGGTCGACGGCGACCCGGTGGACGGCGCCTCGGTGACGCTGCTGTCGAAGGGCGGGCGTCAACTGGACCGGGTGACGTCCCTGGCGGACGGCTCGTACATCGTGTCGGTGCCGGAACCGGGCGCGTATCTGCTGGCGACGACGGCTCCGACGTACGGGTCACGGGCGGCGCACGTGGTGGTGGCCGAGGGGCCGCTGGTGTACGACGTGGAGCTGGCCGAGGGTGAGGTGGACGCGGTCAATTAGCCTTCTTCTGCGCGGCCTTGAGGATCTCGTCCACGTCGAGGGTGACCTTGGCGCCGATCGACTCGGGCAGCGTGACGGTCTCGCCGGGGGAGTACGGGCGGTGGCTCTCGTACTCGTCCCCGGCGGGATCCGTCAGGAGGTGGAGCCGCTGGTGCTTGCGATCGACGATCACATAAACAGGAATCCTGGCGCTGGCGTACGCCCTTACCTTGTCGCGCAGGTCGGTCCGGTAGTTGGTGGAGGTGACCTCCACGATCAGACGAAAACAGACGGGGTCGTAGCAGTTGTTCTCCACGTAGTGGTCTGTGAAATCCGCATCGACCAAGGAAAGGTCCGGGACCGCGTAGTCCTCGGTGCCGGTCGGTAGCCAGAGGCCGATGCCCTGGACCACCTTCGACGTCACTCTATGGAGGCCGGCGGCCATCAAGGGCAGCATGAGGTCGGTCAGGGCTACGCCGTGCGGGCCGTCCGGGGGCGGGGACACGATGATCTGGCCTCCGATGATCTCGACGCGGTAGCCCGGCAGGCGATCCATGATCCGGTTCGCCTCCGCGATCAGCGGGCGGCCGTGGGGCCGCTCGACGGATGCTGCGGACATCGCGTGCCTCCCGTGGGCTGGTGTCGAGAGCATCATCGTAGGCAGGAGAGGACCCGAACGTCCCGTTCAGGCCCCCTTCACCCGATCGTGGATCATGACCGTCCGCCGCCCCCCGGCTGCGGCAGCACCTTCGTCATCCCCGGCAGGAAGTCCGTGAACAGCTCGTGCACCTCCCGCACCAACGGCCGCAGCACCCGGAACCGGGCCAGGGACACGCCACGCGCCGTCAGCCGGGCCCCCCTCTCGGCCAGCCGGTAGCTGCGCTCCCGCCCCTGAGTGCGGTCGAAGATCCAGTACAGGACCAGACCCATCTGGGATAGCCACATCAACTCCGGCAGCACGTCCCGGAGTTCGTCCGGAACCTTGGTCCTCGTGGCGCCGGCGAGGACCTCGCGGTGAACCGAGATCGCCTCCTCGCGCGCGTGCTCCGACTCCTCGGAGAAGGGGCTGAGCGGGCTGTCGGGATCGGCCGCGTTCTTGAAGAACTGGACAGCGAACTCGTGGTACGGAGTCGCGATGTCCAGCCAGGCCTTCAGGACGCCCGCCAGCCGCGCCTCGAGGTCGGTCTCCCGGGCCAGGATCTCCCGGACCGCCACCTGGTGCTCGGCGGCGATCCGGTCGTAGAAGCCCTGGATGAGATGTTCCTTGCCGGCGAAGTAGTAGTAGGCGTTGCCGACGGAGACCCCGGCCTCCTGGGCGATGGCCCGCATCGTCGTCCTGTCGTAGCCCCGCTCCTGGAACAGCCGCATCGCGGTCTCCAGGATCAGCGCACGGGTCTGCTCGGACTTGCTGCCGTCGTTCTTCGCTGACACGCACGAGAGCCTACGGGGTGACGCGCCCCTCCTTCCGGCCCGCGTCCCTGCTCAGGGGCGGCGGCCCAGTTCCGGGCGCTTGCCGTAGTCCGTGAACCCGATGACGTTGCCCCAGGGGTCGGCGATCTCGACGGTCCAGCCGGTGGCCACCGGGAAGGGCTCGTCGAGCGGCGCGATACCTGCCTCGGCCAGACAGGCCGCCGCCTTCCGGGCGTCGGTCACCTCGATCCACAGCCGCAGCGAGGGCCAGGACGGTGGCCGTTGTCCCAGCCCGTCCTCCTGCCGCAGCAGGATGCCGGGCGTCTCGGTGCCGACCTTGAGCAGCGCGATGCCCGCATCGTCGAAGCGGAAGCCCACCGCGAACCCGGCACGCTCGTAGAAGCCGACCGCCGTGCCGAGGTCCCCCACGGGCAGCAGGACGTTGTCGAATCCGAGCAGTTTGTACGAGTGATCACCTGACATACCGTCAGAATAGGGGCGGGAGTGGCCGGGACCGGTGATTGTCAGTGGTCGCCTCTACTGTCGTCGGCATGGGATTCGTGAGGTTCGTCGACGAGACGACTGCGGGGGATCGGGGCGCGGGCTGGGAGCTCGAGGTCGCCGAGGAGCGGCTCGCCGTGCGCGAGCTGATCCGGCGCCGGGTGTTCCAGGAGGTCGCCGAGTACAACGCGCGCACGCCGGAGGTGTTCCAGGGGCTGGTGCAGCCGCAGGACGCCGAGCGGGTGCTGAACGGCTACGCGTTGCGCACGCCCCGCCGGATAGACCCCGAGGCGCAGACGGAGCTGGCGCTGAGGGCGTTCGCGGGCAACGGCTTCCTGCTCCTGGTGGGGGACCGGCAGGTCACGGACCCGGACGAGGAGGTCGAGCTGCCGCTCGGCACCGAGGTGACGTTCCTGAAGCTCGTGCCGCTGGTGGGGGGATGACATGGGCGAAGTCCAGAGGTACAAGGACCTCATCGGGCAGCGGGTCGCCGCCGGGAAGCTGGACGAGCTGGCCGTCGACATGCTCAAGGCGGCGGCCGCCAACAACGGCAGCTGGTCGGGGCTGTGGAGCGGCGTGCTCGACCGGCTGCGCGAACTGCCGCCCGGCACCCGCAGGCTGCTCGCCGACGGATTCGCCGCCGCCTATCACTCGGACCTGGCCGGACCCGTCTCCCAGGAGAACGCGCTGACCCTGCTCGGGGTCGTCGCGCACGGACTGCCCCAGGACTGGCTGGCGGCGCAGCGGCTGGAGAAGCTCGGCGAGCTGGGCCGGCAGCACTCGTTCTGGAGCGGATCGCACCACGAGGCCCTGGCCGAGGCCGAGCTGGCCGCGGGCCGCCCGCTCGCGCCCGCCGTCGTTGCCGCCTTCCGCCGCTCCGCCCTGGAGACCTACCAGGACGAGACCCTGCACCGCACGGCGAAGAAGCTCACCCACCCCGCCCTGAACGTCGGCGAGGAGTGGGCCGAACGGGCCCTGGCGGACGCGGGCGGCGACCCCGACTGGCACGCCCTGCTCGCCCACGCCGCGACCGCGACCGCGGCAAGGCCCAGCCCCAAGTGGGACAAGCGGGCCACCGAGCTCGCGGATGCCCTGGGCCCGGACCGTGTCCGGGTGACCGTCCTGCCCTGGCTCGCCCTCGTCGGCCGACCCCGCACGTTCCCCCTGCTGCACGGCGACTACGAGTCCCATCTCAGCGAGGCGTACGACCCCTACAACGCCAACGCCCTGCGTGGGCTGGCCTGGCTGCTCGCCCTCCTGCCACCGCACCCCGACACCGCACGCGCCTTGGGAACGCTCATCGACACCTCCCTCCGGAAGGTCGCCGGACTCGGGCCGCGCAACCCGAAGGTCGCCAACGCGGGAGTCAACGCGCTCGCCCGGATGGAAGGGGAGGCGGCTCTGGCCGAGCTGGCCCGGCTCGCCACCCGGGTGACGTACAAGGCCACCGGCAAGCTGATCGACGCGGCCCTGGAGTCCCGCGCAACCGCCCTCGGCCTCACCCGCGAGGAGATCGAGGAACTGGCCGTGCCCACCTACGGGCTGACCGAGGTGGGCCGGACGGAGCTGCGGCTCGGAGAGAACACCGCCCTGGTCGAAGTGACGGGCGGCAAAGCCCTGTTGGGGTGGCGCAGCGCGACGGGGAAGGCCGTCAAGAGCGCGCCGGCGGCCGTGAAGCGCGACCACCCCGAAGAGCTCAAGGAGCTCAAGGCGTCCGTCAGGGACATCGACAAGATGCTCTCGGCGCAGAGCGAGCGCCTGGACCGCCAGTTCCTCGCCGACCGCACCTGGGCCTACGGCGCCTGGCGGGAGCGGTACCTGGACCATCCCCTGGTCGGCACCCTCGCTCGGCGCCTGCTGTGGACGGTGGACGGCAGGACCGTCGGACACGCGGACGGAAGCCTGCGCACCCTCACCGACGAGCCCGTCACCGAGGGCGGCGAGGTCCGGCTCTGGCACCCCGTCGGCCATGACCCCGCCGAGATCGTCGCCTGGCGGGACTGGCTGGAGCGGCACCGCATCACCCAGCCCTTCAAGCAGGCCCATCGCGAGGTGTACCTCCTCACCGACGCCGAGCGCGCCACGGGCACGTACTCGAACCGCTTCGCGGGGCACGTCCTGCGCCAGCACCAGTTCAACTCCCTCGCCGCGATCCGGGGTTGGCGCAACAAGCTGCGGCTGGCCGTCGACGACGAGGCACCGCCCGCCACCCGTGAGCTGCCCCGCTGGGGACTGCGCGCCGAGTACTGGATCGAGGGCGACGGCGGCGAGCGCTTCGAGGAGATCACCGAGTCCGGCAGCTTCCTGCGGCTGCGCACCGACCAGGTCCGCTTCTATCCGATCGACGCCCCGCAGAACTGGGCGCACTGCTGCGGCGGCGAGTACCGCATGGAGCGCAGAGGCGGCGTCGGCCGCGTCGACCCGCTTCCCCTCGCCGACATTCCAGCCCTCGTGCTGTCCGAAGTCCTGCGGGATGTCGACCTGTTCGTCGGTGTGGCCAGCGTCGGCAACGACCCGACCTGGCAGGACGGCGGCCCCGGCGGCCGCTTCCGCGCCTACTGGTCGGGCTACGGCTTCGGCGAGCTGGGCCAGAGCGCCGAGACCCGCCGGGCGCTGCTGGAGCGGTTGATACCCCGGCTCGCGATAGCCGACCGGTGCGTCATCGAGGGCCGCTTCCTGCACGTGAAGGGCGAGCGCCACACGTACAAGATCCACCTCGGCTCGGGCAACATCCTCATGACCCCGAACGACCAGTACCTGTGCATCGTCCCCAAGGCGGGCGGGGGCACCCCGCAGACCGGCTACCTGCCCTACGAGGGCGACCGCATGCTCAGGGTCATTCTCAGCAAGGCGATGCTGCTGGCCGAGGACACGAGGATCACCGACCCGACGATCCTCAGCCAGCTGTGAGGGTCACATGCTGCTGAGCGAGCGGGCGTAGTTGATCTGTCCCATGACCGCGGGGAAGGTGTGCGGGCCGAGGGCCGGGACCATCGTCGAGTGGTGCCGGCCCGCGCTGGTCACGGTGACCTGGATGAAGCCGGTGGTCTTCTTCTCCTTCATCAGGAGGAAGAACAGACCGAGCAGACAGAAGATGAAGAAGATGATCGCGAGCACGATGGCGACCGTCGGGATCTTCTCCTCGGTGTGCGACATGTCGGTGGCGTTCCACACCGCGCCGCGCAGCGGCATGGTGCCGGCGGGCGTGATGATCTGGTCGCCCATCACCGTGATGTCCCCGATGGCCAGCACCGGCGCGCCGCCCATGGGGGCCGGCGCACCCGGCTGCTGCGGGAATCCGTAGGCCGGAGTGGCGGGTTGTCCGGGGTAGCCGTACGCCGGTGCGGCGGGCTGCTGCGGATAGCCGTAACCGGGCGCGGAGTTGGGATAGCCGTACCCCGGTGGAGGCGTCGTCGGAGGCTGCGCGGGCGGCTTGTCCGGCCCCCACTCAGCCGCTCCACCCTGGTACGGATTCGGCTCGGTCATGCTCGTCCCCCGTCTGTCGCCGTAACCGAATCAGGTTATACCGAGCGAGGGGCCGCCCCTCCCGGACTGGGAGGAACGGCCCCTCGTCGTACGGCTTTTGACGCGCGAGCGCCGAAGACGCCCGATCAGAAGCGACGGGTGATCAGTGCCCGCTTCACTTCCTGGATCGCCTTGGTGACCTCGATGCCCCGGGGGCAGGCGTCCGTGCAGTTGAAGGTGGTGCGGCAGCGCCAGACGCCGTCGCGGTCGTTGAGGATCTCCAGGCGCTGCTCGCCCGCCTCGTCACGCGAGTCGAAGATGAAGCGGTGCGCGTTGACGATGGCGGCCGGACCGAAGTACTGGCCGTCGTTCCAGAAGACCGGGCAGGACGACGTGCACGCGGCGCAGAGGATGCACTTCGTGGTGTCGTCGAAGCGCTCGCGGTCCTCCGCCGTCTGCAGCCGCTCGCGCGTGGGCTCGTTCGTGTCCTTCGTGATGAGGAAGGGCATGACGTCCCGGTACGCCTGGAAGAACGGCTCCATGTCCACGACCAGGTCCTTCAGGACCGTGAGGCCCTTGATGGGCTCGACCGTGATCGGCTTCTCGGGGTTGATGTCCTTGATGAGGGTCTTGCAGGCAAGACGGTTCTTGCCGTTGATCCGCATCGCGTCCGAACCGCAGATGCCGTGCGCGCAGGAGCGGCGGAAGGTCAGCGTGCCGTCGACGTCCCACTTGATCTTGTGGAGGCCGTCGAGGACGCGCTCCTTCGGGTCGATCTCCAGCTGGAAGTCTTCCCAGACCGCCTCGGCCGAGACCTCCGGGTTGAAGCGGCGGATCCGGAAGGTGACCGTGATGTAGGGGGAGTCGGCGAAGCCGGGCTCGGGGGCCGCGTCCGCCTTCTCCAGGGTCGGAGTTGCCATCAGTACTTACGCTCCATCGGCTGGTAGCGGGTCTGGACGACCGGCTTGTAGTCCAGGCGCACGGTCTCGGTGCCGTCGTCGCCCACCTCGCGGTACGCCATGGTGTGGCGCATGAAGTTGACGTCGTCGCGGTTCGGGTAGTCCTCGCGGTAGTGACCGCCGCGGGACTCCTTGCGGGCCAGCGCGGAGACCGCCATGACCTCGGCCAGCTCCAGCAGGTTGCCCAGCTCGATGGCCTCCAGCAGGTCGGTGTTGAACCGCTTGCCCTTGTCCTGGATCGCGACGTTCCGGTAGCGCTCGCGCAGCTCGGCGATCTTCTCGACGGCCGTCTTGATCGTCTGCTCGGTGCGGAACACCATCACGTTGGCGTCCATGGTCTCCTGCAGCTCACGGCGGAGCACGGAGACCCGCTCGGTCCCCGTCGACGTACGCAGCTGCTCGATCGTCGAGACCACGAGCTCGGCCGGGTTCTCCGGCAGCTCGACGAAGTCGGCCTTCTGGCTGTACTCCGCCGCCGCGATACCGGCCCGACGGCCGAACACGTTGATGTCCAGGAGGGAGTTGGTGCCCAGACGGTTCGCGCCGTGCACCGACACACAGGCGACCTCGCCGGCCGCGTACAGGCCGGGGACGACGGTCGTGTTGTCCGCCAGGACCTCACCCTCGACGTTCGTCGGGATGCCGCCCATCGCGTAGTGCGCGGTGGGCTGGATCGGGATCGGGTCCGTGTACGGCTCGATGCCCAGGTAGGTGCGCGCGAACTCGGTGATGTCCGGGAGCTTGGCGTCCAGCTGCTCCGGCGGCAGGTGCGTGAGGTCGAGGTAGACGTGGTCGCCCTCGGGACCGCAGCCGCGGCCCTCGCGGATCTCCGTGTAGATGGAGCGGGAGACGACGTCACGGGACGCGAGGTCCTTCATGACCGGCGCGTACTTCTCCATGAAGCGCTCGCCGTCCTTGTTGCGCAGGATGCCGCCCTCACCGCGGGCGCCCTCCGTCAGCAGGATGCCCATGCGCCAGATGCCGGTCGGGTGGAACTGGAAGAACTCCATGTCCTCCAGCGGCAGCCCGCGACGGTAGACGGCGGCCTGGCCGTCACCGGTCAGGGTGTGCGCGTTGGACGTCACCTTGAAGAACTTGCCGCAACCGCCGGACGCGTAGATCACGGCCTTCGCCTGGAAGACGTGGATCTCGCCGGTCGCCAGCTCGTACGCCACGACACCGGCGGACTTCTTGACGCCGTCGACCTCGGTGATCAGCTGGTCCAGGACGTAGAACTCGTTGAAGAACTCCACGCCCTCCTTCACGCAGTTCTGGTACAGCGTCTGCAGGATCATGTGGCCGGTGCGGTCGGCCGCGTAGCAGGACCGGCGGACCGGCGCCTCACCGTGGTTGCGGCTGTGACCGCCGAAGCGGCGCTGGTCGATCGTGCCGTTCGGGGTGCGGTTGAACGGCAGGCCCATCTTCTCCAGGTCGAGGACCGAGTCGATGGCCTCCTTCGCCAGGATCTCGGCGGCGTCCTGGTCGACCAGGTAGTCACCGCCCTTGACCGTGTCGAAGGTGTGCCACTCCCAGTTGTCCTCCTCCACGTTCGCCAGCGCGGCGGCCATGCCGCCCTGCGCGGCGCCCGTGTGGGAGCGGGTGGGGTAGAGCTTGGTCAGCACGGCGGTGCGGCTGCGCTTGGTGGACTCGATGGCCGCGCGCATGCCCGCGCCACCGGCGCCGACGATGACGGTGTCGTACTTGTGGATCTTCATGATTCTCGCAGCCCCGTGCCTAGCGGATGTTCGGGTCGAAGGTGAAGATCACCAGCGTGCCCAGCAGGATGGTGAACACCGTGGCGGTGTAGAGCAGGCCCTTGAGCCACAGCCGGGTGTTCGCGCGCTCCGCGTAGTCGTTGATGACCGTGCGCAGGCCGTTGGCGCCGTGCAGCATCGCGAGCCAGAGCATCAGCAGGTCCCAGACCTGCCAGAAGGGGCTCGCCCAGCGGCCGGCCACGAAGGCGAAGCCGATCTTCGACACGCCGCCGTCGAGCACGAGCTGGATCAGCAGGTGGCCGAGGACCAGGACGACCAGCACGATGCCGGACAGGCGCATGAAGAGCCAGCCGTACATCTCGAAGTTGCCCCGGGTGGACTTCGGGGTCTTCTTGGTGCGCTTGCGCGGGGCCTCGATGAACGGCGCCGGGTTGTCGACGTTGTAGAGGGACTCGCCCTCGACCGGGCCGACGCCGGAGGGGGTGGATTCGGTGGTGGCCATCGGTGTCAGCTCCCGAACAGTTCACGAGCGGCGTGGCCGAGGACGGGGTAGATCGCCCCGATCATCAGCACGACCCAGATGCCCACGACGGACCAGAGCATCTGCTTCTGGTAGCGCGGGCCCTTCGACCAGAAGTCGACGGCGATGACGCGCAGGCCGTTGAGCGCGTGGAAGAGGATGGCGGCGACGAGGCCGTACTCCAGCAGTCCCACGATCGGGGTCTTGTACGTGGCTACGACCTTGTCGTAGTCCTCGGGTGACACACGGACGAGAGCGGTGTCCAGCACGTGAACGAACAGGAAGAAGAAGATGAGGACGCCGGTGACTCGGTGAGCCACCCAGGACCACATTCCTTCCCGGCCGCGGTACAGCGTTCCAGCCGGCACGGAAGTCCCTCCGGGAGCGGGGATTGGGGCCGCGCCGGCTTGTGCTGTCGGTCGGGCCCGGCCGGGTACGGTCCACCGGCCCCCAGCATCGTAGCTAGCCGCTGGCTTGACGCTTACAGGGGGCCTACCGGTGTGATCAATGTGGCACGCGTTTGGGTTAGCGTTTGCGGCTTATGGGGTGGGGAGTCCTGTTATTTGCCGGGTGCGGCGCCGTCGTGGCTGGTCGCGCCGTTCCTGGGCCCCTGAGGAGTTCGCCGAGCCGTTCCTTCGCGAGGCGACGGAGTTCCTCGGCCGCCACGAGCCGCTCCTCCTCCGGATCGTTTGTCAACCGTGACCGGATGGCTGCCAAGACGTGGTCCAGGACCTCGCCCGGGGGGACTCCGTCGACGCAGATCACGAAGGCGTGGCCGAATTTTGTCTCGTATGCGGCTTGTGCCGCTCTCATCGCGGTATGGGCGGCTGAGTACGTGCCGTCGGGTAGCGTGGGGAGGGCCTCGGCGGCCAGGGCTTCCGAGAGGTCCGCCGGGCTCAGGTCGTACGCGGCCTCGTCGGAGGCGGCCAGCAGCGCGGCGATGTCCGGGTAGGGGCGGTGGTCCGCCACCCGGTGGGCCCAGCGGAGGCTGCGGAGGCAGTCCAGGAGGAGTTTGCGGGCGTCGTCGGCCGGGGCCGCGTTGAAGGCGTCCAGGAGGGTGGGCAGCGTCGGTATGGCCGCTCGGCAGGGAAGGTGTGTGGGCGTCACGTGTGTTTCGGCAGGGGAAGCTGTGAGAGGTGTGACGTCACGTTATCGAGAGTGGGCGTGACGTGTCCGACGGATGCCCGAATTTCACCCGCAGGGGAGAGTTTCGGAACGCTTGGTGGACCCCCGCGTCCGCCCGGGAGTCTTAGGTTGGCGGTGTGAGTCAGCACAGGCGGCGTCGGCGGCCGGCGCGGAACGTGAAGCCAGGGATCGTGATCGGAGCGGCGCTCGCCGTGACGGTCGGGGCCGGAGTGAGCCTCGGGCTGTGGGCCTCGGGGGGCGACGACAGCGCGCCCGCCGCGTCCGCGCGGGAGCAGGCGCAGAAGTCCGGCGGCGGCTCGGACCCCACGTCCACCGCGCCGCGCGCGGGCAGCCCGACACCGAGCCCCACCCGCTCGTACCCCCTCTCGCAGGCCCCGCAGACCATTCCCGCCGTGCGCTCGCACACCGCGGCGCACGGACCCGGCTGGCGTCCCGCACGCGGTGAGCGGGTGGTGGTGGGCGATCCGCGGCTGGCCGACGAGGGCCGGCTGATCGCCTCCGAGCTGGGGCTGACGTACGCCGGTGAGAGGAACGACGTCAAGGCCGGGGACGTGCGGCTGGCGCTGGGCGGCGGCCAGGGCGCGAATCCGGAGTCGTACGTCATGACCGTGCGCGGCGGGCGGGTGAGCATCAGCGGGCCCGCCGACTCCGGGGTGTTCTACGGCACGCGCACGCTGAAGCAGGAGGTCCACGGCGGCCGCACGGCGCCCGAGGGTGTCGTACGCGACCAGCCGGCCAAGCCGGTGCGCGGGTTCATGCTGGACATCGCGCGCAAGAACTTCACCGCGCGGTGGATCGAGGACCGGGTGCGGGAGCTCGGTGACCTGAAGTTCAACCAGCTGGGCCTGCACTTCTCCGACGACCAGGGCTTCCGGATCGAGTCCAGCAGCCATCCCGAGGTCGTCTCACAGCCGCATCTGACCAAGGCCGAGGTGAAGCAGATCGTCGCGCTCGCGGCCTCGCGGCACATCACCGTGGTGCCCGAGATCGACTCGCCGGGACATCTGGGAGCGGTGATCGCCGCTCATCCGGATCTGCAGCTGCGCAACGTCCGGGGTGTGCCCGTGCGCGGCGCGGTCGACATCTCCAAGCCCGCCGCGGCGAAGATCGTCGACGATCTGCTGAACGAGTACGCCGGTCTCTTCCCCGGCGACCAGTGGAACCTCGGCGGCGACGAGTACCAGGCGCTCGTCGTGTCCAACCCGCAGGCGTCCTTCCCGCAGCTGGCCACCGCCGCCCGGGACAAGTACGGCTCCGGCGCGACCGTCTCCGACCTGACGACCGGGTGGCTCAACGACCGCGCGGACACGATCCGCGCCCACGACCGCACGATGCGCGCCTGGAACGACGGCTTCCTCCGCGGCACGTCGGTGCAGCCCGCCAAGGACCTCCAGGTCGGGTACTGGACCGGCAAGGAGTACGGGGCCCGTCAGCCGGTCGAGTATCTGAGCGCGGGACGGAAGGTCATCAACTACAACGACGAGTACCTGTACTACGTGCTCGGACAGCCCAACAACTTCGTCTACCCGACCGGGCAGCGCATCTACGAGCAGTGGACCCCGCTCGTGGTGCGCGGCACCACGGCGGTTCCCTCGCGGTACGACGGGCAGATCCTCGGCGGCTCCTTCGCCGTGTGGTGCGACCTGTCGAACTCGCAGACCCAGGACCAGGTCGCCGCGGGCATCCGGATGCCGCTGCGGGCCACGGTCCAGAAGCTGTGGGATCCGGGGCGGCCCGCGCTGTCGTGGACGCGGTTCAAGGCGCTGGCCGGCCGGCTGGGTTGACGCCGGCTCCCTTCTCCCGTAGGGCTGCGAACAGTCGTACTTGTCGTACGACCGTGGTGTGTTCGGCGCGAGCCGAAGTCGACGAGCCGTGGGGGAACGGACATGGGCTACTGGGGGTACTACGTCGTCGGGCGCGACGAGCGGCCGCTCGCCGGGCTGGACGCGCTGGCCGGCGCCAAGGAGGGCATGGAGCTGCGGGCCGAGGCGCCCGGCGGCTGGCAGGTCTGGGAGTACCCGAGCGAGGACGGCGAGCTCGGGAACATGAACGTCCTCGCCGCTCAGACCGGCGCGCCGGCGCTCTTCGGGTACGTCATGGACAGCGCGTCGGTGGTGGTGGAGGCGGCGGCGCCGGAGAGCGGGGCCTGGACCACGTGTCTGGCGCGGGCCGCGATGGCCGGGTACCTCGACGCCGGGAACGAGGGGCTCACCCTCGAGGACTACTTCCTGGAACCCCGCGATGCCGCCGAGCGGGCCGTCGCCTGGGCCGCGGAGGCCGGGCACGAGGTGACGGCGGAGCCGCTGGTAGAGGTCCTGACCGCGGAGCCCGATCCGTTGGCCGAAACCCTTTTCTTCCGGCTGCTCGACCGGCTCGGGGTGGTGCCCCTGTGACACTCACGGGCCGTCGCGCGCAGTAAGGGGAAGTGCGGGCTCCGTTAAGGAAGGGCCCGGTGAAGGCCCGGTGGAGCCTCGCAGGGGCCCGCAGAGGGAGGCGTGGATGAGCCTGGTGGAACTGATCGCTCAGGCCGACGAACGCGGACTGGCCGCCAGCGGGCTGGCTTGTTTGGATCGCTGCGTGCCGCTGCTGGGCGGCGACGACGAGGTGCTGCGGCCGCTGTGGGGGAGCCTGTCCGACGCCGGGGACGACGCGGAGTGGGGGACGCTGCTGGAGCAGGTGCGGGGCAAGCTGGCCGGGGCGGAGGAGTACGCCGGGTCCGTCGAGGACGAGGCGGCCCTGCTGGCTCGGCGGATGTTGGCCGCCGCGCCGGCGGAGCGGTCGAGACGGGAGATGCGGGTGTGGGCCGACGGGTGTTCGGTCGCCGCGCTGCAGATACACCGGCTGCTGGACCCGCTCGCCGACCGCGCCTCCTCGGTCGACTCCCGGCGGGAGGGGCTGACGGAGGGCATGTCGCCGCTGGTGGCGGCGGAGCTGCGGCGGCAGACGACCGTTCTGGAGCTGCTCGCCGGGCATGGTCCCGCCGGGTTGCGGCGGGCGCTGGAGGTGTCGGTGGAGGGGCGCCGGGTGCTGCGGGCCGTCGTCTCGCGGCGGGCGCGGACGCACCGGGGGCCCTCAGCGCAGTAGGCACTTCACCACGGCGTCTCCGTACTCCGTCGTGCGGGCGTAGAAGGCGGCGAGGTCGCGGTGGGCCGCCGCGAACAGGGCGTGCAGTTCCGGTTCGGCGTCGGGGCCGCCGTAGTCGGCCAGCAGGTCGTCCCTCGCCTTCTGCCAGAGGGACTCGAAGTCCGTCGACTGCAGGAACGCGCTGACCCGGGCCACCTGGGCCGCGGTCAGCAGCAGGAACGGGGGCACCGAGGTGCCGCCGAGGACCACGTCGGCCGCCGGGCCGTAGAGGGCGTGCTGGTCCAGGTAGGTCGTGTCCAGGACCTCCTCACGGTGGCGGTCCATACGTTCGCGCACGGTGTCCCAGTCGTCCTCGAACAGCCGTTGCAACCAGTTCGCGCTGTTGCGCAGCGCCGAGGGCGGCACCGCGCGGAGATGGAAGTACAGGCTCATCAGTGAGAGGAGCGCACGGAACGGGCGAAGCGTCACTCCCGGGCACAACGCCCAGCTGAGGGGTTCCTGTGACCGTGGTGGGGCGGAGCTGGGGCGGTCCTGCGCCGGTCCGGGAGAAGGGCCCGATTTCGTGTGACACACGGCACGCCCGGACCGCTCATGGCTATGTGACTACCTTCCAGGAGACCAGGCCGAACGCGGCGGCGAAGCCCGTGCGGTGGGCGGCGGACGCGGTGGCGGCGATGCGGGAGGGGGCGCGGCTGCGCCTCGACTACTCGGCGCAGAGCCTGTGGCGCGTCGACCGCCTGATCGACGAGATGCGCCGGGACGCGCCGCCGTACGCCGCCGTGGAGCGGGTGCTGCGCGGCTTCGGGGCGTACGCGGGTGAGGTGATCGTCCGTCAGACCGGTGCCGAGTGGTGGGCGAGCGGGGGCGAGCACTGGCTGCGCACGCCGGACGGGCGGCTGTGGGACCCGGTCGACGAGGCCCGGCGGTGCTTCCTTGGTGACGGGTCGCTGCGGTTGCTGTGCCGGGAGGCGGGAGCAGGGTCGCGCTAAGGGGCGGGAGCAAAATCGCCGTAATAAGAGACGCGTCCGTTCCCAAACAAGTGTGACGCGGAGCACGATGGGGGCATGGCTGACAACCGTCGTTGGTGGGCCCTCGTCGTCATCGCGCTCGCCCAGTTGATGGTCGTCCTCGACATGACCATCGTGAACATCGCCCTGCCGTCCGCCCAGTCCGCGCTGCACATGTCGGACGGGAACCGGCAGTGGGTCATCACCGCGTACACGCTGGCCTTCGGTGGGCTGCTGCTGCTCGGCGGCCGGGTCTCCGACCTGGTCGGCCGGAAGACGACCTTCGTCATCGGGCTGCTCGGCTTCGCCGCCGCCTCCGCGCTCGGCGGTGCCGCGGCGAACTCCGGGATGCTGTTCGGCGCGCGCGCCCTGCAGGGCGTCTTCGCCGCGCTGCTCGCCCCGTCCGCGCTGTCGCTGCTGGCCACGACCTTCACCGACCCCAAGGACCGCGGGAAGGCGTTCGGCATCTTCGGCGCCATCATCGGCGCCGGTGCCGCGGTGGGCCTGCTCGCGGGCGGGTTCCTGACCCAGTACCTGAACTGGCGCTGGTGCCTCTACGTCAACGTGCCCATCGCCCTGATCGCCTTCTTCGGCGCCATGGCCCTGCTGGAGTCCGGCGTCCGCCACCCCGGCGCCCGTCTGGACGTGCCGGGCGCGTTGCTCGGGTCGGCCGGGATGCTCTCGCTCGTGTACGGCTTCTCCGAGGCGGAGTCCAGGGGCTGGAGCGACGGCCTGGTGCTGACGCTGCTCGGCGCCGGGGTCGTCCTGCTCGCGGTGTTCGGATGGTGGCAGACGAGGGCGCGGGTGCCGCTGCTGCCGATGTCGGTGGTGAAGGACCGGCAGCGGGTCGGGGCGTTCCTGACCGTGCTGCTGACCACCATCGGCATGTTCGGCGTCTTCCTGTTCCTCACCTACTACATGCAGGGCATCCTCGGATACTCGCCGGTCAAGACGGGCCTCGCCTATCTGCCCATCACCGTCGGCATGATCACCGGCTCCACTCAGGTCGCCGCCCGGCTGCTGAACCAGGTGCCGCCACGGGCGCTGATGGTGCCGGGGCTGCTGCTGGCCGCGGGCGCGCTGGCGATCATCGCGCAGGTGGGCGTGGAGCCCGCCTACGCCTCGCACATCCTGCCCGCGATGCTGATGCTGGGCCTCGGCATGGGCACGGCGATGATGACGTCCGTGTCGCTGGCCACCGGAAGCGTCGCGCCGCGCGACTCGGGCGCGGCCTCCGCGACCTTCAACACCGCGCAGCAGGTGGGCGGTTCGATCGGTACGGCGCTGCTGAACACCATCGCCGCGACCGTGACCGCGCGCTATCTGACCGCGCACGCGGGACCCGGGGTGAACCGGCGGCAGCTCGCGGCCGAGGCCACGGTGCACGGCTTCAACGTCGCCACCTGGTGGGCGATGGCGGCGTTGCTGCTGGCCGCGCTGATCGCCGGGGTGGTCGTGAACGCGGACCGGGCGCCCACTCCGCAAGCCGCGCAGGAGAGGACGCCCGAACCGGTCGACAGCGCTATGTGACGTATTACTTGATGTACACGATCTACTTCATGTACATGATCTACTTGATGTACACGAGGCCGTCCGTCGTGACCGTCGGACGGCCGCTCGTGCCGACCACCACGATCTTCACCGTGTGCTTGGCGCTCCCGGACCAGGTCTTGGTCCAGATCGCCTGGCGGTACAGGGTCGTGGAGGACTTCAGGTCGACCGTGCTCACCTTCACGCCGTCGACGTACACGTACGCCTGACCCGAGGTGGACGCCCGCGACACCACCCAGGACGCCGAGCGGCCGGTGAAGGTCCACGTCAGGCTCGCGCCCTTGGAACCGCTGGAGTACGACTTCCCGCCGAGGTAGCTGCTGGACGAACGGGCCGTCCAGCTGCCGGACTTGACGGCCGAGGTCTCCTGCAGGATCACCGGCGTGTAGGACGGCGACGAGGTGCGGGTGTTGCCCGCGTAGTCGTACGCCTTCATCGACCAGGTGCTCGCCGTACCGGACGTGGCGGTGCGGCTGGAGCTGGTCGTGGTCGGGCCGAAGGTGGCCGTCGTCGGCGACAGCAGGCTCACCGACTTCAGGGCCGCGTCGTCGGCCGCCTTCCAGCCGAGGGTGACCGGGACGGCCGTGGTGTTGACGGTGCCGGTGCGCAGGGAGATCTGCGGCGCGGTCGTGAAGGTGGGCGCCGTGGTGTCGGTGACAACGGTCAGCGCGGAGCTCGTCGCGGTCTTGCCGGACTGGTGCACGGCCCGTACGGCGACGCTGTGACGGCCCGAGGGCAGCGTGGCGCCGACCGAGGTGGCCGTGCCGGAGGCGGTGGCCGCGACCTTGCCGTCCACCAGCAGCTCGAACCGGGAGATCAGCGACCCCGGGGTCGTCGTCGACCACTTCACCGTGATCGCGCCCTTGGTGTAGTACGTCGAGCCGGACAGGGCCGCACCCGACAGCGAGGTGAGCTTCAGGCCCTGCACCGGGCCGGACGCCCAGGCGCGGATCGTCGGCAGCTGGGCGTAGAGGGAGCTGCCGGGGCACTGGGTGTTGTAGCCGTCGCGGTGACCGGAGATCCGGTTGAAGGTGTAGGAACCGCCCGCGGTGAAGCCGGTGCCGAAGTAGTTCGTCTGCGCGGCGCCCGACTTGAGCTGCACGGTCGTCGCCGGGTCGGCGTCGTACTGGCCGAGCTTCCAGGCCGCGATCCGGGCGACCGACTCCAGCGCGGCGTTGGAGGCGCCGGTGGTGGTGTACTCGCCGAGCACCGCGATGCCGGCCGACTCACGGTTCCAGCCGTAGGTGTGCGCGCCGAGCACGGGACGGTCGACGCCGCCCTTGCGGCCCTCGAAGATCGTGCCGCACTTGTCGACCAGGAAGTTGTAGCCGATGTCGTTCCAGCCGTTGGTCTGCGTGTGGTACGCGTAGATGCCCCGCACGATCGCCGCTGAGTCGGCGCACGAGTAGTCGTTCGAGCCGTCCGTGTGGTGCACGAACACGGCCTTCACATCGGCGTTGTACTCCGACGGATCGGGGCTGAGCGACTCGTCGGCGCCCCAGCCGGCCCGCGAGACGACCGGCGGCTCGGGGACGGTGGACGGCGGCGCCGGCGGGACGCTCACGGACGCGCTCGCCGACGGGGACGAACTCGCGGACGGGGAGGCCGAGTCGCTCGGCGGTGCGGAGACGCTGGCGCTCGGGGAGACGGAGTCGGTCGGTGACACGGAGTCCGTCGGCGGGACGGAATCCGTCGGCGGCACGGAGTCGCTCGGGCTCGGGCTGTCGCTCGGGGACGTGCCGTCCGTCGGGCTCGCCTCCGCGACGTACGCGGCCGGCTCTGTGGCCTTCGTCTCGGCGGTCGTCGCGACGCCGGGGTCGACCAGGTTGACCTGCAGGCCCTTGGGCAGGCCGGCGCTGGTGGAGCCGTCCTTGTGGACGACCTGGACCTCGACGCCGTCGGAGGGTCCGACCCACAGCGGCTCGGACGCGCCGCGGGCGTCGGAACCGGCCTCGGGGTCGACCAGCGGGGCCGTGTCCGTCTCCAGGTCGCGCCAGGCGGACCACGCGCCGGTCTCCAGACTGCGGGTACGGACCTGGGCGGTGCCGTGCAGCCGCTGGGTCGGTCCCGTCCAGGAGACGCCGAGCATCGAGAACTGTCTGGTCTCGGTGCGGGGCAGCTCCCGCTTGCCGCTCGTGGTGCCCTTCAGCGCCAGGTCGTAGACCTTCACCGGGCGCTTGGCCCGGACACCGGCGCCGTGGTCGGCGGACGGGCCGGCGACGGCGTACGTCACCACACCCCCGCTCCCCAGCACCACCGCGCCGAGCGTCAGCCACGCCCGGCGCTTGAAGCTCAGCGGTCTGTACGCACGCGTGCCGCGTGGACTCACTACCCCACCCCTAGAAAAGAAAGACCGTGACCGGCAAACGTGCCACACCTGCCACACCTGCCACACCTGTCACTGGTGTTGCACAGGTGGCACATACACACAGCGTTGACCGATGGCCAAACGTCACCCCCGGGGTTCCGGGCGCTCCCGATTGACGGGCTGTGACACTTCCGTGACGCCTGGCGCTGATGAGCGTGGAGGTGTGCGCACGGACGGAGGTGCCGCACGGGGCGGGCCCGGCAGGGCCACCTTCGCACGCGTACGAACGAGGACAGTCGTTGGGCCAGGCACGGGAATCCCGCCGCACGCAGGCGTCCGACGGGGAGCTGGGCGCGGCCGTCGCGCGGGCCCAGGAGGGCGACGAGGCCGCGTTCGCGGCGGCGTACCGGATCGTGCAGCCCGGACTGCTCGGCTATCTGCGCGGGATCGTCGGCGACGACGCGGAGGACGTGGCGTCGGACGCCTGGCTGGAGATCGCCCGCGATCTCGGACGGTTCCGCGGCGACGGGGCGGGCTTCCGCGGCTGGACGGCGACCATCGCCCGGCACCGCGCGCTGGACCATCTGCGCCGGCAGAAGGTACGGCCCCGGTCGGCGGGGCTGGAGCAGGACGTACTGGACCTGCCCGGGCCGCACAGCACCCACGACCAGGCCCTGGAGGCGCTGTCCACCGAGCGCGCCCTGGAACTCCTCCGCGAACTGCCCCGCGACCAGGCCGAGGCCGTGCTGCTGCGGGTGGTCGTCGGCCTCGACGGCCCCGCCGCGGCCCGCGTCCTCGGCAAACGCCCCGGCGCGGTCCGCACGGCCGCCCACCGGGGCCTGAAGCGCCTGGCCGCCCTGCTCGGCGCCCCGGGTGTGACGAATGACGACCCCCGGACGCTGGGGGAGTCGAAATGAACGTCAGCGGCGGAACGTACGTCAACCACGGCGTGGACGCCGACGACGCGACGGACCCGACCGGACGCACGACGTACGAGGACACCACCGCGGCTCCGCGCACCGACTCCGGCACGGGAGCTGCTGTTGGCGGTGTCGGTTCATGGGTCGGTTCATGGGCCGGCGCAGGTGTCGGTGGTGGCTCGCGTGGCGGCTTCGGTGGTCGCGCGGGTGTGTGGCTCGGCCTTCGGGTCGGTCCTGGTGGTGACGGTTACGGCGACGGCGGACGGCCGTCGGACACGGATGGATGCGGGCATGGGTGAACGGCAGAGCGAGGGCGGTGCCCCCGGTCGTCGGCGTGCGCACCATGACGGCAGCGTGTCCGGGGCCGGGCAGCGGGCGGACGGACCAGAACTGGAGTTCCTGCTGGCCGGGGTCATGCGGTCCGGCGGCGTCGACGGCGAGGCCGAGCGACGGGCGGTGGCCGCGTTCCGGGAGGCGAGGGACGCCGGCGCGCACCGCGCGCGGACCCGGCGCCGTGACGACTGGCGCCCGCGTGAGCGCACCGGCACCCGCCGTTCCCTGAGGGCCACGCTCACCCTGTCGCTGGCCGGTCTCACCCTGGGCGGCGTCGCGTTCGCGGCGATCGGCACCGTCGGCTCGTCCGGCCCCGACCACAAGAACCCGCCCCAGGCGCAGCCCACCGCACCCACCACCCACCCCTCACCCCGACCGTCGGACGGCTCGACCGCGCCCGGCACCGCGCACCCGGACCGCCCGTCCACGGCGCAGGACACCGAGGCCCACTGCAAGGCCTACGAACACGTCAAGGGCAACGGCAAGGCACTGCAGTCGACGGCCTGGCAACGGCTGATCACGGCCGCGGGCGGCGAGGCGAACGTCGCGGCCTACTGCGCCGAGCAACTGGGGCTCCAGACGGCCACCACCATGCCCGGCAACGGCAAGGGGAACGGAGCCGACGACGCCGGCACGTCCGACAACGGCAAGAGCGCCGGCAAGGGCAACGGCAACGGCGGCAACGGGAAGAACGGCTGACAGCCACCCCGGCGAACCCGGCGGTTTCGGCCACCGAAGCAACGGCCGGGGCCGCCACCCCCCACAGGAGAGGCCCCGGCCGTCGCGCGGTCGGGCCGCGCTGCGGCCCGTATCTCCTACAGCGCCATGAGTGCGGTTTCTGTCACACCCCGGGTGCGACCAGTCTCGTAACGGAGTGGTTGAGAATTGTACGGACATGGACGAGCAGCGGTTTCAGGTCGTAACGTGCCTTTCGCGCCGGGCGTGGCTCTCGCATGATCGCCGTGACCACCGGCCGACCGTCGACTGAGGAATTACGGGTGCTGGGGGACGACGCGGAGCTGACCGCCGCGGTGCTTGCGGCACAGGACGGGGACGAGACCGCGTTCCGTGCTGTGTACCGAACCGTGCACCCCCGGCTGCTCGGATACGTCCGCACCCTCGTCGGCGACCCGGACGCGGAGGACGTGGCCTCCGAGGCCTGGCTGCAGATCGCCCGCGATCTGGACCGGTTCAGCGGAGACGCGGACCGCTTCCGGGGCTGGGCCGCCCGGATCGCCCGCAATCGCGCCCTGGACCACATACGGATGCGCGGCCGCCGCCCCGCGATCGGCGGTGACGAGACGGAACTGACCGCCAGGCCCGCGGAGTCCGACACGGCGGGCGAGGCCATGGAGGCCCTCGCCACCGACCACACCCTCTCCCTGATCGCCCGGCTGCCGCAGGACCAGGCCGAGGCGGTCGTGCTGCGCGTGGTCGTGGGCCTCGACGCCAAGAGCGCGGCCGAGACGCTCGGCAAGCGGCCGGGCGCCGTCCGTACGGCCGCACACCGCGGTCTGAAGCGTCTCGCCGAACTGCTCGGCGAGGATCCGGAATCCAGCGGCGGCCTCGACGCGCTGCCGCCCCAGCGAGAACCGCACGGGCGTGCGGTGACGTCCGCGAGTGTGACGCATCTGCGCACGCGGACGCAGAAGGACATGTGATGGCCGACGAGCAGTACAAGTGGCTGGACCGCGAAACAGCGGAGCTTTTGCTGCGCGGTGGGTCACTGGACGCTGTCGACGCCGCCGCCCGCGACCAGGCCGAACGGCTCGCGAAAACCCTGGAGTCGCTCACCCCGGAGGCGCCGGCCCACGCCGAACTCCCCGGCGAGGCAGCCGCCCTGGCCGCGTTCCGCGCAGCACGCTCGACCGCGGGCGCCGCCGAGCAGACCAGCGCGGGCCACCGAGACGGACACCGTGACGGACATGCCTCGGCCGCTCATCCCGGCCGAATGACCGCCGTCGGCCCCCGCACCCCAGGCCGGACCACCCCCGCGGTGAGCCAGACCTCCGATGTCGATCGCCGTGCAGGTGGTCACAGCGGCCCTCCCGGGGGCGGTCATGACGCCGGGCTGATCAGTATCGGCGCCCCCGACCGTGCCGCCCGGCGGCCCCGCTGGAGCCGGCCCGCGCGGTTCGGGATGGCCGCCGCGCTGGCGCTCGGCATGGTCGGCGGGGTCGCCGCCGCGGCGACAAGCGGAATCCTGCCGACGCCGTTCGGCCGTGACAAGCCGAGTCCGGCCGTCTCGGCCGGGGTCACGCCCGACCGTCCACCGGTCTCGCCCACGCCGAGCGGAGCCCAGGTCGCGCCCACGCCCGACGACTCCACCGGCGGTACCCCAGAAGCGGGCACGCCGGGCGGCCCGCCCGACGACGACCCGACGGCCAAGTCCGGTGCCGAAGCCGGGAGTTGGTGGCGCGAGCAGGCTCCCTCGACGTGCCGGGACGCGCTCGGCGGCAAGGAACTGACCGCCCACCGCAGACAGGCCCTGGAGAACGCGGCCGGCGGCGCCACGCCCGACCGCGTCTGGAAGTACTGCAAGACCGTCCTCGGCGCCGAGGCCAACTCCCGCGACGGCAAGAACGCCAAGGGCGGCAAGGGCAACGACGGCAAGGGCAACGGCAAGGGCGACGACGGCCGGGGCAACGGCAGGGGCAACGGCAAAGGCGGCCGGGGCGAGGGCAACGGCTCCGGAGGTCAGGGCGACCAGGGCGGCCACGGCGGCGACGACGAAGGCAACCACATAGCGCCTGGCGGCGGCTCCGGCGGCAGCGGAACGGGCACGGGCGACGGCCCCCTCACGTCCGCCGCGCCCCTGGCGGCGCACACTCCGGCGCCGACCCCGACGTACACCGCCCTCTGAACCGTCAGTCGCCCCCTCTGACCTGGGCCGACGCAAGCCGGGATGTTTTCTCGGCCGCGCCAGTAACGTTTTCGGCCGTTCCGACGCAGTAGAGAGTGAGCCGACTGGTCATCGGCCGTCGCACAGAGCCGGGGTTCCCCCCGTACCCACGGCTCGTGCACCTCGGCGCGGGCGGGACACGTTCCCCCGGTCCCGCCCGCGCCCCACACATCCCCTTCGGTACGCCTCAGCGGTACACGACGACCTTGTCGCCGTTGCGCACCTGCGCGTACAGGCTCGAGATCGCCGCCTCGTCCCGGACGTTGACGCAGCCGTGCGAGCCGCCGGCGTAACCGCGGGCCGCGAAGTCGTACGAGTAGTGCACCGCCTGGCCGCCGCTGAAGAACATGGCGTACGGCATCGGGGAGTCGTACAGCGTCGACCAGTGGTCGCGGGACTTCCAGTACACGTGGAACACGCCCTCCCGGGTGGGCGTGCCGATGGCGCCGAAGCGGACGGACATCTCCGAGACCGTCCGGCCGTCGATCATCCAGCGCAGGGTGCGGGTGGTCTTGTCGATGCACAGCACACGCCCGGTCGTGCAGCGCGGATCGGGGGCGCCGGCCGGCTGCCCGCCCATCAGGTACAGCTCCCATGTGCCCGGCTCGTGGGTCATCCTCTTCAGCCGCTGCCAGGTGACGGTGTCCGTCTCACCGGTCTTCGGCAGCCCCCGCTTGCCCTGGAACCCCTTGACCGCGGCTTCGGTCAGGTCGTCGTACGACCCCGTCGGACCGTCGAAGAGCCAGTCCACCTGCCGCAGCCGCGCCTGGAGTTCGCGCACTCCCGATCCCGAGTCGCCGCGCGACCACAGCACGGCGGCGCCGGAGCCGGACGTGGCGGGGGGCGTGCTCCGCGTGTCGTGGGACCGGGCGGTCGCCGGGGTGCTGCTCGGCAGCACGATGTGCACCGGCGATCCGCCCTTGCCGTCGCCACCCTGCACGGTGCAGCCCCAGACGCTCACCAGAGCCACGAGCGCCGCGCCGACGGCGGCCTTGGTGCCCATGCCCGTAGTACGCAAATCCGACCCCCGACGTCTCACCGATGAGCCCGTGTGTCACCTGACATGCTGCCCGCGGGTGACGCCTCGCGAACGGCGGTGCATGGTTGTGACGGAGGCCGCAGAACACCTGTGAGGAAGGTCCCAGCGTGCTCCCCTGCAAGGGCCGCACGGGCACCGCTACGCTCCGCAGGAGGGTCGGTCTGTACTGGCCAGTAGCTCAGCGGGAGGCATCACACCATGGCGCGCGAGTCGGAGTCCGGACTGCCCATCGAGCCGGTCTACGGGCCTGGGAGCCTGGAGGGCTGGGACCCTGCCGAGAAGCTGGGCGAACCGGGCGAGTACCCATTCACGCGGGGCGTGTATCCCTCCATGTACACCGGCCGGCCCTGGACCATGCGCCAGTACGCAGGCTTCGGTACGGCGACCGAGTCCAACGCCCGCTACAAGCAGCTGATCGCCAACGGCACGATGGGTCTGTCGGTCGCCTTCGACCTGCCCACCCAGATGGGCCACGACTCCGACGCGCCGATCGCGCACGGCGAGGTCGGCAAGGTGGGCGTCGCCATCGACTCGGTCGACGACATGCGGGTGCTGTTCGGCGGCATCCCGCTGGACAAGGTCTCCACGTCGATGACGATCAATGCGCCGGCGTCGTTGCTGCTGCTCCTGTACCAACTGGTCGCCGAGGAACAGGGCGTGTCCGCCGACCAGTTGACCGGCACGATCCAGAACGACGTGCTGAAGGAGTACATCGCCCGCGGGACGTACATCTTCCCGCCCAAGCCCTCGCTGCGCCTGATCGCCGACATCTTCAAGTACTGCAAGGCCGAGATCCCGAAGTGGAACACCATCTCGATCTCCGGCTACCACATGGCGGAGGCCGGTGCCTCGCCCGCGCAGGAGATCGCGTTCACGCTCGCGGACGGCATCGAGTACGTGCGCACGGCGGTCGCGGCCGGCATGGACGTCGACGACTTCGCCCCGCGCCTGTCCTTCTTCTTCGTGGCGCGCACGACGATCCTCGAAGAGGTCGCCAAGTTCCGTGCCGCACGGCGCATCTGGGCCCGTGTCATGCGGGACGAGTTCGGCGCGAAGAACCCCAAGTCGCTGATGCTGCGCTTCCACACGCAGACGGCGGGCGTGCAGCTGACGGCCCAGCAGCCGGAGGTGAACCTGGTCCGGGTCGCCGTCCAGGGCCTGGCCGCGGTGCTCGGCGGCACGCAGTCCCTGCACACCAACTCCTTCGACGAGGCGATCGCCCTGCCGACCGACAAGTCGGCCCGCCTGGCGCTGCGCACCCAGCAGGTCCTCGCCTACGAGACGGACGTGACGGCGACCGTCGACCCCTTCGCCGGGTCCTACGTCATCGAGAAGATGACCGACGACGTCGAGGCCGCGGCGCTGGAACTGATGCAGAAGGTCGAGGACCTCGGCGGGGCCGTCTCCGCCATCGAGCACGGCTTCCAGAAGAGCGAGATCGAGCGCAGCGCCTACCGCATCGCCCAGGAGACGGACTCCGGCGAGCGGGTGGTGGTCGGCGTCAACCGCTTCCAGCTCGACGAGGAGGAGCCCTACGAGCCCCTGCGCGTCGACCCCGCCATCGAGGCCCAGCAGGCCGAACGCCTGGCGAAGCTGCGCGCCGAGCGCGACCAGCAGGCGGTGGACGCGGCCCTGGACGCCCTGAAGAAGGCGGCCGAGGGCGAGGACAACGTCCTCTACCCGATGAAGGACGCCCTGCGCGCCCGCGCGACGGTCGGCGAGGTCTGCAACGCGCTGCGGGAGGTCTGGGGCACCTACGTCCCCTCGGACGCCTTCTGATCAGACCCCTCCTGCGAGACTTCGGCCAGCTCGCCGGCTTCCTCTACCTCAGCGCGCTGACATGCGGTCGCCGGCGAGCGCCCAGGGGTCAGCTCAGGCCCACCCGGGTGAGGTAGGCGTCCAGTCCGGTCGCGGAGTCGCCCGCCCAGCCGACGTAACCGTCCGGCCGGATCAGGAGGAGCCCCTTGCCGTACGGCTTCGGCGTGCTCGCGTGCACGAGCCGTACCCCTTCCCCGGGGGCCGGTGCCTCGGTGTCCAGGGCGAGCAGGGTCCAGTGCGGCCCGCGGAAGGCGTCGAAGAGGCGGCCGGTGTCGCACTCCGCGTCCGGTGCGCGGTCGCCGGCGCGGACGTTGCCGGCCGGGTCCGTGCGGGTCTCCGCGGTCAGCGAGGAGTCCGGGTAGCCGAGCCCCAGCTGACGGGTCGCCCTGCCGCGACGCGCCTCGTCGCGGTGGATGGCGGTGGACAGGCCCAGGACATGGGCGGCGATGGGGCGCCGTTCCTCCTCGTAGGTGTCCAGGAGATCCGCGGCCGCGCCGTCCCGCAGCACCGCGCCCAGCTTCCAGCCCAGGTTGTAGGCGTCCTGGACGCTGGTGTTGAGGCCCTGTCCGCCGGCGGGGGAGTGGACGTGTGCCGCGTCCCCGGCGAGGAAGACCCGCCCGGCGCGGAAGCGGTCCGCGAGGGCCGCGCAGGGGCGGAACTCGGAGGACCAGGACAGGGTGGTGATGTCCGCCGGCGCGATGTGCGTGCGCTCGGCGGCCACCCTGCGCACGCCCTCCAGGCCGGTGTCCACCTCCGTGCCGTCCGGGAACTGCGCGACCAGCTGGAACTCGTCCGTCCCGGCGAGCGGGCAGATCGCCAGGTAGCCCGCATCCTCGCCCCGGGGCGGGAAGATGTGCCAGTACTCGCGGCCGAGTCCGGTGATCCGTACGTCCGCCACCAGCACCGGGTTGGGGTCGACCGTCTCCCCGGCCATGCCGATCCCCACCGCCCGCCGTACCGCCGAACGTCCTCCGTCGGCGGCCACCAGGTAGCGGGCGCGCACCGTGGAGCCGCTCGCGAAGCGCGCCGTCACTCCGTCCGCGTCCTGCTCCAGGCCCACCAGCTCGTGCCCGAAGGCCACCTTTCCGCCGAGCTCGGTCAGGCGCGCGTACAGGACCTCCTGCGTGCGCCACTGCGGCACCATCAGCGGCAGCAGGTACGGCGAGTCCTCGTCGGTGTCCTCGTCCGGGTCCATCATCCGGTGCTCGCCCTGCGGCTCGCCGTCCTGCCAGATCATCCCGACCGGATAGGGGCCGCCGGCCGCCCGCATCGCGTCGATCACCCCGAGGTCGTCGAAGACCTCCTGAGTCCGCGGCTGCAGGCCCTTGCCCCGCGAGCCGGGCGCCAGTCCCTCGCCCCGCTCCACCACCAGCGCGTCCACCCCGCGCCGCGCGAGGTCGATACCGAGCGTGAGGCCGGTGGGTCCGGCGCCCACGACCAGTACGTCCGTGTTCATGATCCACTCCTCCACGGTCACACTCTCCTTAACGTCGTTAAGTTCCGTCGGTCATGAGGGTGCCCTTAACGCTGTTAAGCTGTCAAGCGTGAGTACGGAGAAGCGCGCGCCCCTCGACCGCAAGCGGGTCGCGGACACCGCCCTGAGGCTGCTGAACGAGGGCGGTCTGGAGGGCCTGACCCTGCGGGCCATCGCCAGGGAGCTGGACGTCAAGGCGCCCGCGCTGTACTGGCACTTCAAGGACAAGCAGGCCTTGCTGGACGAGATGGCGACGGAGATGTACCGCCGCATGGTCGCCAGGACCGACCTCGACCCGGACGACACCTGGCAGGAGCGCATGCTGAAGGCCAACCGGGGTCTGCGCGCCGCCCTGCTCGGCTACCGCGACGGCGCCAAGGTCTACAGCGGCTCACGCTTCACCGGCGCCGAGCACGGCCGGGAGATGGAGGAGAACCTGCGCCTGTTCACCGCGGCCGGCTTCACCCTCGCCGAGGCCGTCCGGGCGAGCGCGACCGCCTACGCGTACACCATCGGTTTCGTCACCGAGGAGCAGGGCGTCCAACCCACGCCGGGTGAGCGCAGGGAGGGCTACGACGTGGCGGAACGGGCCCGGCTGCTGGCCGAGTTCCCGCTGTCGGCGTCCGTGGGCGCGGAGATCTTCGAGGACTACGACCGGCACTTCGAGGAGGGCCTGGCGCTGATCGTCGCGGGGATCGAGGCCCGTTACAAGCCGAAGGGGTGAGGCCCCGACGCGAACGTCAGGACCTCACCCCACGAGGATCACCCTCAGTCGGACTTCAGCAGCCGCGCCGAGCGGTTGGCGAGGTCGATCCGGATCGACTCCTTGCGGGCGAGCTGCCGTATCGCCTTGCCGCGCGCCCCGAGGCCGCCGGCCACGCGGTAGATCTCCGACCAGACCCGCATCCGGTCGCCGCCCGCGATCGCGGCGGCGGACAGCAACCGGCACGCCTCGTCGACGTCGCCGCGCCCGGAACGGATCTCGGCCATGCCGATCAGCACGTCCACGGGCTGCCGGCGGCGCAGGATCTCGGTGCCGACCCGCAGCGCGTCGTCGTGCTTGCCCGCGGTGAAGTGCCGGGTGAAGTCCTCGGCGAGGTACTTGCCGTGCCGGGAGAGCACCGCGGAGAAGGGGCCCTCGCCGTAGGCGGTGTCGCCGTCCGGCTCCTCGGAGGCCGCGGCGGGCGCTACGTCCTCGGGGCCGGCCAGGCCCAGCGCCGTCGTCATCCGGGCGGTGAAGGCGGAGATGTCGAACAGCGCCTCGACGTCCTGGTACTCCTCCTCCGAGACCTCCTCGTCGAGGACGTGCCGCAGCGCGTCCAGCGCCGCCTCCGGCGTGTACTCGGCGAAGGAGCGGTAGCCGGGCACGCCCTCCAGTACCTCGCGCGAGCCCACCCGGTGGTAGGTGACGGTCCGCAGCCGCTGCTGCACCGCCTCGACCACCGACAGCGGCATCGGGTCGTCCACGCTGGAGAGGAAGAAGACGTCGGAGGCGGCGAGTTCCTCGCGCACCCGGTCCCGGGAGAGCGCTCCCATCCACTCGACGCGGTCCGACAGCAGCGTCGAGGGACCGATCCGCCAGGTCTTGTGGCCGATCCAGGCGAACCGCCACGGCAGCCCCTGCGCGTACGCCAGTTCCGCGACCCGCGAGAACAGGTCCAGCCCCTTGCGGTCCTGCATCGAGCCGACCATCACGATCCGCGGCCGCTCACCCGGCGTCTGCCGGGCCCGGGCGCGGTGGGTGTCGAGCGGCACGGTGTTGTAGACGACGACCGGATCGCTCACGCCGATCTGCCGGAACATGTCGGCCTGCGCCGTGGACACGCACAGCACCTTGATCTTCGGCAGCACCTTGAGCATCTCGGCGTGCCGCAGCGCGTGCTGCTCGCCCTCGAAGTTCATGACGTACTCGGTCTCGTGCGCGTACAGCACCACGGACTTGCCCAGCGCGACCAGCGCCTCGGTCAGTTCGTTGGCGAGCGCCGAACGCCAGAACGGGGCAAGGCTGTTGATCAGGACGACCTCGGTGCCCTCCAGGTCGGCCAGCACGTCCTCGGTGCGCGAGTACACCCCGAGGTCGAAGTAGCGGATGTCGACCGGGGACTGCGCGAGCAGGGCCTGGGTGTAGGTGAGCACGGGGATCGCCACACCGGTGACGTAGGAGAAGCCGAGACCCAGGATCGCCAGCGAGCGCGGCCGGTTCATCCGGCCCTCGACCGCCCGCAGGGCGCGGTCGGCGCGCGAGAGGTGGCCCCGCGGCCCGTCCTCGGGGGCGGACCAGCGGGGCGCCGGCCGCTCGAGGGGGATCTCGGCCTGCTCGATGCGGCGCAGCACACGGGCCGGGACGTCGTCGTGGAAGGTGATGAAGTGCTCGACCGGCTCGCCGTGCGCGTTGGCCGTGAACTTGCCCGAGCGCT
Organism: Streptomyces sp. NPDC006476; assembly: GCF_040612015.1. Classification (NCBI taxonomy): domain Bacteria; kingdom Bacillati; phylum Actinomycetota; class Actinomycetes; order Kitasatosporales; family Streptomycetaceae; genus Streptomyces; species Streptomyces sp. NPDC006476. Next base: position 244,041 of record NZ_JBEXPK010000005.1, read on the forward strand.
GCAGGTCGGCGGCGACGTCGACGAGTTCGCCGACCGTGCCGACGTTGCGCAGCAGCGGGTGGTTGATCGTCGGGAAGACGATGTTCAGCGCGGGCGGGCTGAACAGGATCAGCGGGGTGCCCGCGCGCAGGGTCTGCAGATAGGTGGTGGAGAAGAAGGTGATGGCGAGGTCGTAGCCGTCGAGGGCCTCGGCCTCCAGCAGCGCGCTCTCGTCCAGCACGGTCACGTCGGGCAGGGTCCGCAGCCATTCGAGGTGGCCGCGCAGGGTGGAGGGGTGCGGCTTGATCTCCACCTCGCCGAAGGCGGTGAGCGCTTCGCACAGCTCCGTCAGTTGCTCGCGGTGGTCGTTGCGGGAGAGCTTGCGCTGGTCGCTGAGCGGCTGGTCGAGGACGACCATGCGCAGCGGCTCCCCCGGGCGCTTCGCGTGCCGGTGCGTCGTGGAGCGGGCCGCGCGCAGCAGCAGCGGGTCGTCGCTGTGGCCGAGCGCGCCGGTGATGTGGACCGGCGCGTCGGCGTCCGCGGAGCGGAACAACAGGTGGTGCGCGGTCGCCGGGCCCCAGACGCAGACGGCGGCGGGGGAGGAGGAGCCGTAGTACCAGTTCTGGTCGCGCAGGCCCGCGTCGGTCCTCTTGAAGTGGAAGTCGAGGTGTCCGTCCTGGACGAGGACCAGCGGCAGGGTCCGGCCGAGTTCCCCGGCGACCCGGCGGCCGCGCTGCGACTGGTCGTTGAAGAACACCAGCCGGTCGATGTGCTCCTGCTCGGTGAACGCGCGGATCCGGCGGCCCACCTCTTCGAGGAACTCGGCGGCGCTGAGCGGCTCGTCGACCTGGAAGAGGTTGTGCACCTTGAGGTCGTCGAAACGGGCCGCGGCCTCCTGCTCGATCCAGCCCGCCACATCGCCGTCCCGGTCGGCGGTGACCAGGTGGAACGAGTGGGCGTGGGCTCCGGGGGCCTTCATGATCTCCGCCGCGAGACCGACACCGTTGCGGTTCTCGACGAAGACTGCGATGCGCATAACCTTCATAAGAGGGCATGAAATACGAACGGGTTCCCTCCGTAATCGAACTTCGGGGGAACCATCGGTGAACAGCTGGGGATGCGGGCCTATGGGGTTCCTATGCGGGAGACCAAAAGGGGCCAAAAAAGTAGGAAGCTCCTTGCGGTCGCGCGGTGTCGCCACCGTGCGACCGCAAGGAGCTTCGTGGGCCGGGCCGACTCAGCGCTTGACGGCCTTCTTCAACGCCCGTGCGCGCCGCACCACTCGGCGCGCGGTGGAGTTGTGCGGCAGGAAGGCGAGCCGTTCCGGGATGCCGCCCGGCAGGCCCAGCGAGGTCAGCCGGCGGCGCCTGAAGTACCGCTTGGTGCGCGCCGCGAGGTTCTTCGAGAGATAGCGTTCCGCGTCCCGGCGCAGCGACGGGTAGATCTGCGGCTGCATGGCGAACCCGACCGCCTTGACCAGGCCGTCCAGGGTCTGCGCGGGGATCGTTTCCTCGCCCTTGCGGCCCTCCAGGTCCGGGATCAGCGCGTCCGCCAGCACCGCCGGGACCCGGTTGCTGTTCTGGTACGGCGTCAGCCGCTCCAGGAGCGGCTCGGTGCCGATGCGGGCGACCGGGAGGTCGTAGAACGCCGACGCCGTGAACAGCGCGGTGGAGAAGCAGCCGACGACCAGTGCGGGCGGCGACTTCTCGAACAGCACCTCGGCGAGGACGGGCATGTCGAGCACGGTCAGCTCGACGCCCAGCTTCTCGGCCTCCGCCTCCAGGGCGCGGCTGTAGCGGGCCGGTGCGGTGGGGTGCGGCTTGAACACGATCGCGCGGTGACCGCGCTCGACGGCCCCGCGCATCATCCGTACGTGCAGCTTCTCCTCGTCCTCGGGGGAGAGGATGTCCAGCGCGGACAGGTACTGGCCGAGCAGCAGCGCCGCGTTGTCCGGCAGTGCGGGCAACTCCGGTACGGCGGCGGTCAGTTCGCCCATGACCTTGCGGAAGGCCTCGGTCGGCAGGAGCTGCGCGGGGACGTCGAACTCGGTGAGCAGCAGCGGCTTCAGACCCGGCACCAGGTCGAGGTGGAGCAGTCGGCGCACCCGGGTGCCGACCAGCGGGTCGAGCTTGTTGCGGGTGGGGCCGTAGCTCATCAGGCCGTCGGCGTAGACGTGGATGGGGGCGTCCGTGAACAGCTGGGCCACGGACAGCGCCGGGGCGACCTGGATGGACTCCAGGACCAGCTCCACCCGGTCCTCGCCCAGCTCCCACAGCATGCGCAGATAGCGCTCGAAGAGCGGGACGTCGTCCGGACGCGGCGTCCAGGCACCGGGATGGAAGGGGCGGATCGCCTCGTTCCAGGACAGTATGCCGTCGAAGTGGTGGCGCAGCGGCTCGAAGCCCGGCATCTCGTCGACCGGCAACGTCACTTCCGGCGTCGTGGAGTTGTTGAACACCAGCAGCAGCCGCCGGGCCTCCTCCTCCCCGTCCCGCTCCGGGAAGCAGCCCGAGTCCAGCGCCGCGGCCAGGGTGGCGGCGCCGTACAGCGTCGAGACGCAGAAGATACGAGTGGTACGGGGCATCAGGCGGCCGCCTTCGCAGTGGTGACCCGGCGGCGCAGCCGCCGCAGCTTGGTGGAGCGGTGGAAGTCCATGGTCTCCAGGACGTCACCGAGCATGTCCTGCGGCATCCGCTTGATCGCCGCCGCGCTCATCGCCCGCAGCTGCCGGTGCACCGACGGCTCCCACTTCTCCTCGTCGGAGAGATGGTGGGCGATGATCGCGCAGTAGGTGCGCACGGCCTTCGGCAGCAGCTGGTCGGCGTCCGGGTCCTGCGCCGTCTCCTCTATCACCTGGTCGAAGGCGCGGATGAAGTCGAGCTGGCGGGCGTCGCCGATCTGGGTCAGCGAGGAGGCGACCCCACGGCGGTAGAACACACCGAGCAGGCTCACCACGGCGAACGACTCCGCCTCGCGGTGCAGCTTCCAGATCCACGGCCGGTCCTCGGCCGTGCGCAGCCCGTCGGTGAAGTGCAGCAGGCCCTTGTCGAGCAGTCGGCGGTGATAGGCGCCGGCCCAGGCGAAGGCGTAGTCCACGGAGGTCGAGCGGTCGGCGGGCAGGATCGCCGCACGCGGGTCGAACACCTCCCAGCGCCGCCCGATCGGCACCCTTTGCACCGTGCGCGCGCGGGCGGTCGCCTGCACATGGTCGGTGCGTACGAAGTCGCAGCCCAGCCCCTCGATGGCCGCCACCAGTTCGGCGAAGTAGCCGGGGGCCAGCCAGTCGTCGCCGTCCAGGAAGGTGAGGTACTCGCCCTGCGCCGCGTCCAGGCCGGTGTTGCGGGCGGTGGCGAGTCCCCCGTTCTTCTCATGGCGGATATAACGCACCTGCGCGACATCGGAAAGCTCGTCGGCCGCGCGTTCGAGAATCGCCGGAGTCTCGTCCTTCGAATGGTCGTCGACCAGTACGAACTCGAAATCCTTGCGGGCGTTCAGTCGAAGGCTTCTGAGGGTGTCCGGGGCGTATTGCTGCACGTTGTAGAACGGCACGATCACGGAAAGCTTTGGCACAGCTGAGAGCCTAGGAGGCCGCCCAGCTGGGTACTTTTCCGATGTCCGTACAGAGGGTGAACTCCATGTGTCGGATCGGTGCATCCCCTGTGCTTCCGGCGATTCAGCGGGCCAGTTCGGCTCTCGGCGGGCTGCTGTTAACTTTTTGGACAAGTGCGGTTGGGCCGCACCTAGGAATTGCTTCCTAGCGTCGTGGACGTGCCACCAAGTTCAACGAAGCCCACGCGAATCGCCGTGCTCGCGGACTCCGACACCCGCTGGAAATGGGGTGCGTTGACCGCTGCTCGGATCGCTCCGGGCACGTCCATGGAAACCGCACCCGACGAGGACGCGCAAGTCGGTCTCGAGCTGAGCGGATTCCTGCTGCGTGGCCGTGCCACGCCGACCGCGCGCCAGCTGGCCGAGGTGGGCGTGCGAGCCGACTCCCTGCAGGAGGTCACCGCCGTCGAGTTCCTGCGCGCCATGGGCGAGCAGGAGTACGACGTCGTCGTGCTCGCGCTCGTCGGCGGCGGCGTGCAGGCGATGCTGCACGGCCTCAAGCGCGTGTGGGAGGGACGGAGCTCGCGACCCGTGGTGGTCACCGGCTATGTCGGCGTCGTCTACGAGAAGCTCGCCGACGGCCTGCTGCTGCGGCACGGCGCCGACCTCGTCCTCGCCAACTCCCGCCAGGACGCCGAGCGTTTCCGGGCGGTGTACGAGGGGGTGGGCGCCGACGCCTCGTCGGTGACCGAGGTGGCACTGCCCTTCCTCGGCGGAGCGCCCTACGAAGGCGAACACGACCCGTACACCGTGGTGTTCGCCGTCCAGCCGTCCGTCCCGGACAACCGCAGGGACCGGGTGTACCTGCTCGACCGGCTGATCCGGCACGCCCGGCTGCACCCCGACCGCGAGGTGCTGCTCAAACTGCGCTCCCGGCCGGGTGAACACACCACCCACATCGAGGAGTTGCCCTACCAGAAGCTGGTCCAGCGGCTCGATCCGCCGGCCAACTTCCGCCTGGTGTACGGGAACATGGGCGAGGTCCTCGACCGCACCGACCTGCTGGTCACGATCAGCTCGACGGCCGCGCTGGAGTCCCTGCACCGGCGCATCCCGACGGTGATCCTGTCCGACCTGGGCGTGCGCGAGGTGCTGGGCAACCACCACTTCGTCGGCTCCGGCTGTCTCGCCTCCTGGGACCAGCTGGACGCCGGGCACCGTCCGGTGCCGGACGAGGAGTGGGTGGCCCGGCAGGGTGTCGTGGCGGACGGCTCGTACGCGACCGCCTTCGACGCGGCGCGTGAGCGCATCGCCAAACTCCTCGGCCGGCCGGGCGGGCTGGCGCCGCTGACCCCCTACTACACGCCCGCGACGGCACCCGGCTATCTGCCCGGCATCCTCGCCCGCCACCACCTGGGTCCGGACGGCAGTCCGCTGCCGGGGGCTCCCGTCGCGGACAAGGAGCCGGGGCCTGTCCGGCAGATCGTGCGGCGGGCCGCCCGTGGTGCGTACCGGCACGGGGTGCAGCGGGTGGCGCCCGTCATTCGGCGGATGGGGGAGTTGTGAGCGCCGCGTCCCTGGAGGGCGGCTTCGCCGCCCGTGAAACCTCAGCGAACCCCGCACAAGGAGTGCAACCCATGTCCGACTCGCCGGTCCGTGCCGGGGCCTCTGTGCGCCGTGTGCTCGCCGTCATTCCCGCGCGCGGTGGCTCCAAGGGCGTGCCCGCGAAGAACCTCGCCCCCGTCGGCGGGGTGCCGCTGGTGGCGCGGGCGGTGCGCGAGTGCCTCGCGGCCCGTCTCGTGACCGATGTCGTGGTCTCCACCGACGACCAGGCCATCGCTGCCGCCGCCCGCGAGGCCGGCGCCGAGGTCGTGCTGCGCCCGGCCGCCATCGCCGGCGACACCGCGACCTCCGAGGCCGCCGTCCTGCACGCCATGGACGCCCACGAGGCGCTGCACGGCGCGGCCGTCGACGTGGTGGTGTTCGTGCAGTGCACCAGCCCGTTCATCATCCGCGAGGACATCGACGGGGTGGCGTCCGCGGTCGTGGAGAACGGCGCCGACACCGCCGTGACCGTCGCCCCCTTCCACGGGTTCATCTGGCGCGACGCCGAGGACGAGGTCGCCGCCGGCACCGTCTCCGAGGCCGACGCGGCCACCGGCGGCGGCTACGGCGTCAACCACGACAAGTCCTTCCGCCCGCGCCGCCAGGACCGCCCCCAGGACCTCCTGGAGACCGGCGCCGCCTACGCGATGGACGCCCCCGGCTTCCGCAAGCACCAGCACCGCTTCTTCGGCCGTACGGAACTCGTCCGTACCGACCCCGCGCGCGTGCTGGAGATCGACGACCCGCACGACCTCGCCCGGGCCCGCGCCCTGGCGCCCCTCTTCGACGCGGACCGCCCCGGTTCGCTGCCGACCGCCGACGACATCGACGCGGTCGTACTGGACTTCGACGGCACCCAGACCGACGACCGGGTGCTGATCGACGCCGATGGAAAGGAGTTCGTCTCCGTGCACCGCGGGGACGGGCTCGGCATCGCGGCCCTCCGCAAGAGCGGTCGCCTGAAGATGCTGATCCTCTCCACGGAGCAGAACCCGGTCGTCGCCGCGCGCGCACGGAAGCTGCAGATTCCCGTGCTGCACGGCATCGACCGGAAGGACCTCGCACTGAAGCAGTGGTGCGAGGAGCAGGGCATCGCGCCCGAGCGCGTGCTCTACGTCGGCAACGACGTCAACGACCTCCCGTGCTTCGCCCTCGTGGGCTGGCCCGTGGCGGTCGCGAGCGCCCACGACGTGGTACGCGGCGCCGCCCGTGCGGTCACCACCGTCCCCGGTGGCGACGGCGCGATCCGAGAGATCGCCAGCTGGATCCTCGGCCCCTCTCTCGACTCCCTCGACAAGTAAGGACAGTTCACGCCCATGAGCACCAACACCCGCATCCGCACGTTCGGTTACCGTGAGGCCGGCCCGGGTCGCCCCGTCTACATCTGCGGCGAGATCGGCATCAACCACAACGGCGAGCTGGAGAACGCGTTCAAGCTCATCGACGTGGCCGCCGAGGCCGGCTGTGACGCCGTGAAGTTCCAGAAGCGCACGCCCGAGATCTGCACCCCGCGCGACCAGTGGGACATCGAGCGCGACACCCCCTGGGGCCGGATGACGTACATCGACTACCGCCACCGTGTGGAGTTCGGCGAGGACGAGTACCGCCAGATCGACGAGTACTGCAAGGAGAAGGGGATCGACTGGTTCGCCTCCCCGTGGGACACCGAGGCCGTCGCCTTCCTGGAGAAGTTCGACGTCCCCGCCCACAAGGTGGCCTCCGCCTCCCTCACCGACGACGAGCTGCTGCGCGCCCTGCGCGCGACCGGCCGCACGATCATCCTGTCCTCCGGCATGTCGACCCCGAAGCAGATCCGTCACGCGGTCGAGGTCCTCGGCAGCGACAACATCCTGCTCTGCCACGCCACGTCGACGTACCCGGCGAAGGCCGAGGAGCTCAACCTGCGCGTGATCAACACCCTGCAGGACGAGTACCCGAACGTCCCGATCGGCTACTCCGGCCACGAGACGGGCCTGCAGACCACGCTGGCCGCCGTCGCCCTCGGCGCCACCTTCATCGAGCGCCACATCACCCTCGACCGCGCGATGTGGGGCTCCGACCAGGCCGCCTCCGTCGAGCCGCAGGGCCTGCAGCGCCTCGTCCGCGACATCCGCACCATCGAGGCCTCCCTCGGTGACGGTGTCAAGAAGGTCTACGACTCCGAGCTCGGCCCGATGAAGAAGCTGCGCCGCGTCGCGGGCGTCGTCGCCGAGGCGGAGATCGCGGCGGCGGCCGGCGAGCCGGTTTCCGTCTGAGTCCGAACGCACCGAGTCCGAACGCACCGGGCCGGGACGCGACCACCGCGGTCGCTTCCGGCCCGGGCGCTCGGACTCCGCATCTTCCGCGCGCCTCATGAGCGCCTTACGACGGGACGGTCGTACGTCGATGAGCCCCCGCGCCGGGAACACCGGCCCCCACACCCTCGCGTTCGTCGAGAGCCCGGTACAGCTCCTGAACGTGCTGGAGTGGGCGCACGCGCACGCGCCCGACGTGGCGCTCACCCTCGTCGTGCTGTCCCCGACCGACCCCATGACCCGGGGCCAGCTGCGCCGGATGGCCGAACTGGCCCGCGAGGAGGGGCACGAGGTCCGCTGGGAGGAGGCCCGGGGCGGCCCCGCGGCCCCGTTCCAGACGATCGGCGGTCTCACGGCCAGGCTCCGGCGCGCCGACCGGATCGTCCTGGGCGACCCCTTCTCCCGCTACGTGCAGCTTCTGCTGACCATCACCCGGGCCCGTGACCTGGTCGTCGTCGACGACGGCACGGCGACGATGGAGTTCGTCGCGCAGCTCGCCCGGGGTGAGCGGCTGGTGCGCTGGCATCGCAAGGGCGGGCGGCCGGGTGCGCGCGACCTGATCTTCGCGCCGGTGTCCTCCAAGGCGCGGCGCCGGCTGACCCCGAGCGACAAGCGCCGTGTGACGGTGTTCTCCTCGATGCCGATGGACGAGACACCGCCCGGTGTCACCCTCCTCGCCAACGACTTCTCCTGGACCCGTTTCCGTTTCGGGCCGCCGCGGATCACCAAGGGCGCCGACATGGTGGGCACGTCGCTGGTGGAGACCGGTGTCGTGGACCCCGACCGCTACCTGGAGGCGGTGCGCAGCCTGGCCAAGGCTCACGGCGCCACGCGCTACTTCGCCCACCGCCGCGAGAGCACCGCGAAACTCCACCAGCTGGCCCTGGAGACGGGACTGGAGATCGTCCGCCCCGACCTCCCCCTGGAGCTGATCGCCCGCCGGGGCCCGGTGGGCCGCACGATCCTCAGCTTCCCCTCCACGGTCGTCCACACCCTCCCCCTGGCCCTGGTCGGCACGGAGGTCCGCGTAGCGGTCTGCGACATCGACCCCACCTGGCTGACGGAAAAGGCCTCCCCCCGAGCCCAGGGCTTCCTCTCAGGAGTCACAGGAACGGCCCGAGACGTAACCCGCCTACAAACCCTGACGACGACGGCCTGAACGCCGTACGGGGGCTGGATGTCGGGGGGCCTGGACGCTGGACGGGGCCTGGACGTCGGGCGGGGGCCTGGACGTCGGGCGTGGGCCCGAACCGCGGGCTGGAGCCGGGACCGGGGACGCCGGGCCGGGCATACCCCTCCCGGACAGTCGGGAGGCATGGCCTGACGGCGCCGAGCTGCGCCGCGGCCGCAGGCGGGCGGCGTGACGGAGCGTGGTGGGGGCGGATGCCGTTCCGCGGGCAGTCGGGGAAGTTGCTGATGGCTTCGGCCTGCCCATGGCCGCAGGCCCGTGGCGTGCTGGGCCGTGGTGGGCTGGATGCTGCTCCGCGGAGTCGGGAGACGTGGCCGGGCGGCGTCGGCCTGTGCCCCCGGGCCTCAGGCGGGCGGCGTGCTGGGCCGTGGTGGGCCGGGACACCGTTCCGGGGGCAGTCGGGAGGCATGGCCGACCTGCGCCCCGGGCCGCTGGCGGGCGGTGTGCCGGGGTGTGGTGGAGCTGGATCCCGCTCTGCGGGGAGCCGGGAGGTTTGGCCTCACGGCGTCGGCCTGTGCCCCCGGGCCGGAAACTGGCGGTGTGCCGGGATGCTGCTCCGCGGGAGTCGGGAGGCGTGGCCGGACAGCGTCGGCCTGTGCCTCCGGCCCTCAGGCGGGCGGTGTGCCTGGCCGTGGTGGGCTGGATGCTGCTCCTCGGGGAGTCGGACGGCCTCGGCCTGTGCCCCCGGGCTGCCGCTGGCGGGCGGTGTGCCGGGTTGTGGTGGGGTCGGATGCTGCTCCGCGGGCAGGCGGGGGAAGTGGCTGACGGCTTCGGCCTGTCCCCGGCCGCAGGCCCGTGGCGTGCCGGGCTGTGGTGGGCTGGATGCTGCTCCGCGGGAGTCGGGAGGCGTGGCCGGACAGCGTCGGCCTGTGCCTCCGGCCCTCAGGCGGGCGGTGTGCCTGGCCGTGGTGGGCTGGATGCTGCTCCTCGGGGAATCGGACGGCCTCGGCCTGTGCCCCCGGGCTGCCGCAGGCGGGCGGAGTGCCTGGCCGTGGTGGGCTGGATGCTGCTCCGCGAGGAGTCGGACGGCCTCGGCCTGTGCCCCCGGGCTGCCGCAGGCGGGCGGTGAGTCGGGCCGTGGTGGGCTGGATGCTGCCGCTGGCGGGTGGTGTGTCGGGCCGTGGTGGGGGCGGGGGCCGCTCCGTCGAGTGCGCTGGGGGGAGGCCGGTGGCTGGATGCTGCCCCCGCCCCGCCCCCCCCGCCCCCGGTCGTGGACCCCCCTTGGCCCTGTAGCCCGCCCTGCGGGCCCGAAAGGTGCCGGTCGGTCCGACGCGCCGAGGCTGTGCTCGTCGCGCCGGAGACAGCCGCTCCTGGGCATCACCGCACCCGTCAGGCCGTGCGTCGCCGGTTACCTGGCCCGCCTGTGCGCCGGCAGGACCAGCCGCGCCCTCCCGTCAGGCGTCTTTGTGGGCCAGTACGTAGGCGCGCGGGCGGGTTTCGTCGGGGGTCGGTTCGCGGACGGTCTGGGCGTCCAGGCGGAGGCCTGCCTTGGTCAGTTGTTCGGTGACCGTTTGCGGGGTGCGCCAGTAGTAGTCCAGGGAGATCCGCTGCTCGAAGCGCTCCGTGAGGTGGAGGCGGGTGTCCTCCTCGCCGGTCTGGAAGCCGAGCAGGACATGGCCGCCGGGGACCAGGACGCGGTGGAACTCGGCGAAGACGGTGGGAAGTTGGTCGTCCGGGACGTGGATGATCGAGTACAGGGCGAGTACCCCGCCCAGCGTCTCGTCCGGCAGGTCCAGCGCGGTCATCGAACCGACGTGGAACCGCAGCCCGGGATGCGCCTGACGGGCGAGAGCCACCATCCGGGGGGAGAGGTCCACGCCGAACACCGGCACCCCGAGGCCGTCCAGCCGGGCCGTGACATGCCCGGGCCCGCTGCCGACGTCGGCCACCGGCGCCGTACCCGAGGAGCGGACCAGTTCCGCGAAGGCGGTGACCAGCGCGAGATCCAGGGGTCTGTCCCCGAGCCAGTCGGAGAGCTGCTCGGCGTACGGACGGGCGATCGCGTCGTACGACGTCCTGGTGGCATGCAGGAAATCCGGGCTACCCGGTATCTCGGAGCTCACGGGCCCGCACCTTACAAGGACCCCGCGTCCGACAGGTGAACAGAACCGACTTGAGTCGACGGGGCGTGGTATGCGTAGAGAAACAAAAGGTTTACCCATCCCGAACCGCACCCATGCGTCGAGTGACCAGATTTTCTTCCCCTGACGGGTTGAAGTTTTGTTGATCGAGGTCGCCCGGCCGTCCCGGCGTCATAGCCTTTAGAGGGTGAAGCAACTGATGTCACTGGAGTCCGAAGCCGTCGCTCCCGGGGATGCAGAACTCCCCGGCACGCTGCCCGAGTCGCTGCGTGCCGAGCTCGTGGCCTTCCGCCGCGATCTGCACATGCACCCCGAACTGGGCAACCAGGAGTTCCGTACCACCGCCGCGATCAAGGCCCGTCTGGAGAAGGCGGGCCTGAAGCCGCGGGTGCTCACGTTGGGGACCGGGCTCATCTGTGACATCGGGGACTGGGACGGCGGCCGCCCCATGCTGGCCCTGCGCGCCGACATCGACGCCCTGCCCATCCCGGACATGAAGACCGAGTGCTCCTACCGCTCGACCGTGCCCGACCGCGCCCACGCCTGCGGTCACGACGTGCACACCACCGTCGTGCTCGGCGCCGGCCTCGTGCTCGCCGAGATGCACCGGCAGGGCAGGCTGCCGCGCCCGGTCCGGCTGCTGTTCCAGCCCGCCGAGGAGGTGCTGCCCGGCGGCGCCGCGGACGCGATCGAGTGCGGGGCGCTGGAGGGCGTGGGCCGGATCGTCGCCGTGCACTGCGACCCCCGGCTGGACGCCGGCCGCATCGGACTGCGCGACGGCGCCATCACCTCCGCCTGCGACCGCCTCGAGGTCGCGCTCGACGGCCCCGGCGGCCACACCGCCCGCCCGCACCTGACCACCGACCTGGTCACCGCCGCCGCCCGCGTCGTCACCGACGTGCCCGCGCTGGTCGGCCGCCGGGTCGACACCCGCGCCGGCCTCGCGATCACCTGGGGCCGCATCGAGTCCGGCCACGCCCCGAACGTGATCCCGCAGCACGCCGAGCTCTCCGGGACCGTCCGCTGCCTCGAGCTCGGCGCCTGGCGACAGGCCCCGGACCTGGTGGTCGCCGCCATCGACGAGGTCGCCAACCTGCACGGCGCCAAGTCGGAGATCAACTACGTCCGCGGTGTCCCGCCCGTCGTCAACGACCCGGACGTCACCGAACTGCTGCGCGAGGCCATGACCGCCCGCCGCGGCGCCCTCTCGGTCGAGGGCACCGAGCAGAGCCTGGGCGGCGAGGACTTCTCCTGGTACCTGGAGCAGGTCCCGGGCGCCATGGCCAGGCTCGGGGTGCGATCCCCCAGCGAGCGGACCGTACGTGATCTGCACCAGGGCGACTTCGACGCCGACGAGTCGGCCATCACCGTCGGTGTGGAGCTGTTCACGGCGGCGGCCCTGCTGGACGCGGCGGAGTGACCCGCAGGTGACACGACGGCCCCTTCGGGGGCCGTTGCGCTGTCCGGCGCAACATGGTTGTAAGCCAATCGTGCACTCTTCGAAATCACGGCGTGTGAGGGCCGAAGACCCGGAGTTCAGGCGGCGTTTGCCTCGAATCGATAACGGCTTCGGAAGAGGTCTTTTTCTGACATCTACGCGCGTTACGATGCCGCGAAGCCGACGCCGCAGGGGCGTCCGGGCCCGAGCACTGGCATGGTGCTCACATGAAGCGCCGACAAGGCGCTCAGGTCAGGTGAAGGAGCCTTCCCGTGCGCCGGGTAGCCAAGCTTTCCGCTGCGTGTATCGCCACCGCAGCTCTCGCACTGACTGCCACAGCCTGTGGCAGCACCTCGTCCGACAGCAACAGCAGCTCGTCCTCCGCCTCCTCCTCGGGGGGCGGCGGCAAGGGCATCAAGATCGGCCTCGCCTACGACGTCGGCGGCCGCGGTGACCGCTCCTTCAACGACTCCGCCGCGCGCGGTGCCGACAAGGCCGAGAAGGAGTTCGGCGGCTCCATCAAGGAGCTGACGGCGAAGACCTCCGACACCGAGGCCGACCGTGAGCAGCGCCTGACCGACCTGGCCAGCGCCGGCTACAACCCGATCGTGGCCGTCGGCTTCTCGTACGCCACCTCGGTCGACAAGGTCGCCAAGCAGTTCCCGAAGGTCAGCTTCGGTCTCATCGACTCGGTCGCGACCTCCCCGAACGTCGACAGCATCACCTTCACCGAGGAGCAGGGCTCCTACCTTGCCGGTGTGGCGGCGGCGCTGAAGACCAAGAAGGACCACGTCGGCTTCATCGGCGGCGTCGACACCCCGCTGATCAAGAAGTTCGCCGCGGGTTACGTCCAGGGCGTCAAGGACACCAACTCCAAGGTCAAGGTCGACGTCCAGTACCTGACCCACGGCTCGGACCTGTCCGGCTTCTCCAGCCCCGACAAGGGCAAGGAGGCCGCGTCCGGCATGCTCGACAACGGCGCCGACGTGATCTACGCCGCCGCCGGCTCCTCCGGCAACGGCTCGATCGAGGCCGTCCACGGAGTCAAGGGCGCCTGGGCGATCGGCGTGGACTCGGACCAGTACAACATCCCGGGTCTGGCCGCGTACAAGACCTCGATCCTCACCTCGATGGTCAAGAACGTGGACGTCGGTGTGTACGACTTCATCAAGTCCGTGCACGACGGCAAGCCGCTGACGGGCAACCAGATCTACTCCCTCGCCAAGGGCGGTGTCGGCCTGGCCACCAGCGGTGGCTACATCGACGACATCAAGGCCCAGCTGGACGCCGCGAAGAAGAAGATCGTCGACGGCACCGTCAAGGTCAAGACCAGCTGACCTGACGGTTCCCGCCGGAACCCGGGCTCGACGAGGGGGCCTCGACAGACCCCCTCGTCGAGCCATAACAATGTGTCAACTCTACGCGTGTAGCACGGAGTTGCCGCGCTAGCGTCGCCGACGCCTGCCCTCCCCCTCAGCCCCCTTTGTCCCCGAGGAGAGTGCGCCATCAACGCGTCCAGCCCTCCCGCTGCCGTCGAACTGCGCGGCATCACCAAGCGTTTCCCCGGTGTCGTGGCCAACAAGGACATCGACATCACCGTCCGCACGGGAACCGTCCACGCCCTGTGCGGTGAGAACGGCGCCGGCAAGTCCACCCTGATGAAGATCCTCTACGGCATGCAGCAGGCCGACGAGGGCACCATCACCGTGAACGGCGAGACCGTCGTCTTCCACAACCCCGCCGACGCCATCGCCCGCGGCATCGGCATGGTGCACCAGCACTTCATGCTCGCCGACAACCTCACCGTCCTGGAGAACGTCGTCCTCGGCGCGGAGAAGCTGTACGGCATCGGCGCCAAGGCCCGCGCCAAGATCAAGGAGCTCTCCGACGCGTACGGGCTCAACGTGCGCCCGGACGTCCTGCTGGAGGAGCTCGGCGTCGCCGACCGCCAGCGCGTGGAGATCCTCAAGGTCCTCTACCGCGGCGCCAAGACCCTCATCCTCGACGAGCCCACCGCCGTCCTCGTCCCGCAGGAGGTCGACGCCCTCTTCGACAACCTGCGCGAGCTCAAGGCCGAGGGCCTCACCGTCATCTTCATCTCCCACAAGCTCGGCGAAGTCCTGTCCGTGGCCGACGAGATCACCGTCATCCGCCGCGGCACCACCGTCGGCACGGTGAAGCCGGCCGGCACCACGACCAAGCAGCTCGCCGAGCTGATGGTCGGCAGCGAACTGCCCACGCCGGAGACCGAGGAGTCCACGGTCACCGACGTCCCGCTGCTGAAGGTGGACGGCCTGCGCCTGGCCCAGACCGACCTCGACGGCGTCGAGCGGATCATCCTCGACGACATCTCCTTCACCATCCACAAGGGCGAGGTCCTCGGCATCGCCGGCGTCGAGGGCAACGGCCAGTCGGAGCTGGTCGAGGCCATCATGGGCATCCGTGCCCTGAACTCCGGCACGATAGCCCTCGACGGCACCGACATCTCCCACGTCCCCACCCGCCACCGCCGCGAGGCCGGCGTCGGCTACATCCCCGAGGACCGCCACCGCCACGGCCTGCTCCTCGAGGCCCCGCTGTGGGAGAACCGCATCCTCGGCCACGTCACCGAGAAGCCCAACTCCCGCGGCCAGCTGCTCGACATCAGGGGCGCCCGCGGCGACACCGAGCGCATCATCGAGGCGTACGACGTCCGCACCCCCGGCATCGACGTCACCGCCGCCTCCCTCTCCGGCGGCAACCAGCAGAAGCTGATCGTCGGCCGCGAGATGAGCCACGAGCCCAAGCTGCTCATCGCGGCCCACCCCACCCGGGGTGTGGACGTCGGTGCGCAGGCGGCGATCTGGGACCACATCCGCGAAGCCCGCCGCGAGGGCCTGGCGGTGCTGCTGATCTCCGCCGACCTGGACGAGCTCATCGGCCTGTCCGACACCCTGCGGGTGATGTACCGCGGCCGACTGGTCGCCGACGCCGACCCCGCCACCATCACCCCCGAGGAGCTGGGCTCCGCCATGACGGGTGCGGCCACCGGCCACCTGGAGCACACAGAGGACGACGCCCGATGAACAAGCTGACCCAACGCATCGACAAGGAGCGGCTGCTCCTCGCCATCGCGGCCCCGCTGCTCGCGATCGTCGCCGCGCTCGTCGTCACCACCCTGGTGATCCTCGCCACCGGCAAGAACCCGTTCGACGCCTTCAGCGACATGGTGACCTACGGCACCGCCAGCGACAGCCAGGTCTACATCCTCAACAAGGCGACGACGTACTACCTGGCCGGTGTCGCGGTGGCCATCGGCTTCCGCATGAACCTGTTCAACATCGGCGTCGACGGCCAGTACCGCATCGCCGCGTTCTTCGCCGCCGTCCTCGGCGGCGCGCTGACCACGCCCGGCTGGATCTCCATCCCGCTGATCATCCTGTGCGCGATGGGCACCGGCGCCGTGTGGGCGGGCATCGCGGGCGTGCTGAAGGTGACCCGGGGCGTCAGCGAGGTCATCTCGACGATCATGCTCAACGCGATCGCCACCGCGATCATCGCCTACCTGCTGCAGCCCGGGAAGCTCGCCGAGCTCCAGGCCGGCGGCACCGTCGTCTCCACCAAGCCGCTGCGCTCGTCCTCGTACTTCTTCCAGATCAACACCGGCCCGGCGGGCGAGCTGTGGGGCTTCATCTTCATCGCGGTGGCTGTCGGCGTCGCGTACTGGTTCGTGCTCGGCCGCACCCGGTTCGGCTTCGACCTGCGCACCGTCGGCCAGTCCGAGAGCGCCGCCGCCGCGAGCGGTGTGTCCGTGAAGAAGATGATCGCGACCAGCATGCTCATCTCCGGCGCGATCGCCGGCCTCATCGGCATGCCGACCCTGCTCAACGACAGCCACCAGTTCAGCAACGACTTCCCGACCGGCATCGGCTTCACCGGCATCGCCATCGCCCTGCTCGGCCGCAACAACCCGGTCGGCATCGCGCTGGGCGCCCTGCTGTGGGGCTTCCTGGAGCGCACCACCAACCACCTGGAGTTCCAGGGTTACGACAAGGAGATCCTCGGCGTCATCCAGGGCGTGATCGTCCTGTGCGTCGTGATCGCCTACGAGGTCGTACGACGTTACGGCCTCAAGCGCCAGCAGCAGCGGGTCGGCGCGGAGCTCGCCGCCCAGGCCGCCGCCCCGACCGAGAAGCAGGAGGTGGCGTGATGACTGCCACGATGACCGACACGCCGCCGCCCGCGGCCCCCAAGACGGACACCGAACGCACCCGCTCGGGCCGTCCGCTCGGCCAGATCCTCATGATCGTCGCCGGCGCCCTGCTGCTCGTCGCCGCGGTCCGCGTCATCACCGGGGCGAACCAGCTCACCTCCGACGGACAGGTCAGCGCCGCGCTGAGCCTCGCCGTCCCGATCGGCCTCGCCGGTCTCGCGGGCCTGTGGTCCGAGCGCTCCGGCGTGGTCAACATCGGCCTCGAGGGCATGATGATCCTCGGCACCTTCGGCGCCGGCTGGATCGGCTGGCAGTCCAGCCCCTGGCTCGGCCTGCTGTGCGGTGTCGGCTTCGGTGTCCTCGGCGGACTGCTGCACGCCGTCGCCACCGTCACCTTCGGCGTGGACCACATCGTCTCCGGTGTCGCGATCAACCTGCTCGCGCTGGGCACCACCCAGTACCTCGCCAAGCTGTTCTTCACCAACGGCAAGGCGGCCGACGCGGGCGGCAACCCCAAGCAGTCCCCGCCGGTGGACTCGCTGCCCAACTTCGACATCCCGGGCCTGTCCGACGCCCTGCAGTCCCTCGAGAAGCACCACTGGTTCCTGATCTCCGACATCGCCGGCATCCTCGGCGGTCTGGTGACCAACCTGTCCGTGATCACGATCCTCGCCTTCGCGCTGTTCATCGCCAGCTGGTGGCTGCTGTGGCGCACGCCGTTCGGTCTGCGGCTGCGCTCCTGCGGCGAGAACCCGATCGCGGCGGAGTCCCTCGGCGTCAACGTCTACAAGTACAAGTACGCGGCCGTCGCCGTCTCCGGCGGCCTGGCCGGCCTCGGCGGCGCCTTCCTCGCGCTGGTCACCTCGCACATCTACCTCGAGAACCAGACCGGCGGCCGCGGCTACATCGGTCTCGCCGCCATGATCTTCGGCAACTGGCGGCCCGGCGGACTCGCCATGGGTGCGGGCCTGTTCGGTTACTCCGACGCGCTGCAGCTGCGCAACGGCGGCCAGACCGTGCACGCGCTGCTGCTCCTGCTGGTCGTGCTCCTCGTGGCGATGGCGGGCTGGAAGATGTACAAGAAGGCCCACTGGCAGGGCGGCATCAGCCTCTTCGTGGGCGCGCTCGTCCTGCTCTGGTACCTGGTCACCGACGAGGTCCCGAGCGACTTCGTCGGCGCCACGCCGTACGTCGTCACCCTCCTGGTGCTGTCGCTGTCCGCGCAGCGCCTGAGGATGCCGAAGGCCGACGGCATGCGCTACCGCAAGGGCCAGGGCAAGTGAGCCGGCCGGCCGCCGTCGACTGGGAGGCGTTGCGCGAGCTGGCCCGCGAGGCCATGACGCACGCCTACGCCCCTTACTCCGACTACCCGGTCGGCGTCGCCGCCCTGGTCGACGACGGCCGCACGGTCTCCGGCTGCAACGTCGAGAACGCCAGCTACGGCCTCGGCCTGTGCGCCGAGTGCGGGCTGGTCTCGGAGCTGCAGCGCACCGGCGGCGGCCGGCTGACGCACTTCACGTGCGTCGACGGCCGGGGCGAGATCCTGGTCCCGTGCGGCCGCTGCCGTCAGCTGCTGTACGAGTTCGGGGGCCCCGAGCTGCTCCTGGAGACCCCGGCGGGCATCCTCCCGCTCTCCGAGATGCTGCCCCAGGCCTTCGGCCCGGACCATCTCACCAAGTAACTCCCGTACGGCCCCTCCGACCTCAGCCGAGCGGAGGGGCCGCACACTTCCTGAACCACGGAAGGACCGCACGCCATGACCGTCCTGTTGGCGGATGCCATCTCCGTCATCCGCACCAAGCGCGACCGCGGCGAACTCAGCGACGAGCAGATCGACTGGGTCATCGACGCGTACACCCGCGGGGAGGTCGCCGACGAGCAGATGTCCGCGCTCGCCATGGCGATCCTCCTCAACGGCATGAACCGCCGTGAGATCGCCCGCTGGACGGCCGCGATGATCGCCTCCGGCGAGCGCATGGACTTCGCCTCCCTGTCCCGCCCGACGGCCGACAAGCACTCCACGGGCGGCGTCGGCGACAAGATCACCCTGCCGCTGGCCCCCCTGGTCGCCGCGTGCGGCGCCGCCGTCCCGCAGCTCTCCGGCCGCGGCCTCGGCCACACCGGCGGCACCCTGGACAAGCTGGAGTCGATCCCGGGCTGGCGCGCACTGCTGTCCAACGAGGAGATGCTGCACGTCCTCGACACCACCGGCGCGGTGATCTGCGCGGCGGGCGACGGCCTGGCCCCCGCCGACAAGAAGCTCTACGCCCTGCGGGACGTCACCGGCACGGTCGAGGCGATCCCGCTGATCGCCTCCTCCATCATGTCCAAGAAGATCGCGGAGGGCACGGGCTCCCTGGTCCTGGACGTGAAGGTGGGCACGGGCGCCTTCATGAAGACGCTGGACGACGCCCGCGAACTGGCCTCCACGATGGTGGGCCTCGGCACCGACCACGGCGTGAAGACGGTCGCCCTCCTCACCGACATGTCCACCCCGCTGGGCCTGACCGCGGGCAACGCGTTGGAGGTCCGCGAGTCGCTGGAGGTCCTGGCGGGCGGCGGCCCGGCCGACGTGGTGGAACTGACCCTCGCCCTGGCCCGCGAAATGCTGGACGCGGCCGGGGTGAAGGACGCGGACCCGGCGAAGGCCCTGGCCGACGGCTCGGCGATGGACGTCTGGCGCCGCATGATCGCGGCCCAGGGCGGCGACCCGGACGCGGAGCTGCCGGTGGCCCGTGAGCAGCACGTCATCAAGGCCCCGTCCTCGGGTGTCCTGACCCGCCTCGACGCCTACGACATCGGCGTCGCCGCCTGGCGCCTCGGCGCGGGCCGCGCCCGCAAGGAGGACCCGGTGCAGGCGGGCGCGGGCGTCGAACTCCACGCCAAGCCCGGCGACCCGGTGACCGAGGGCCAGCCCCTCCTCACCCTCCACACGGACACCCCCGAGCGCTTCGAGTACGCGCTCCAGGCAGTGGAGGGCTCGTACGACATCGGGGCGACGGGGACGGCCTTCTCGGCGTCCCCGGTGGTGCTGGAACGCATCGCCTGACCAGCGACTTTCCCTTTCGGGTGAACGGGATCGGTGGACCGCCACCGGTCCCGTTCGGCATGCTGGGATCGGTGACGACCGATTGGAGACCGCCATGAGCGCACTCGCCGCCGAGCCCGGCTCCCCTGGGGAGACGGACTGGGACGAGCTCGTCCGTGTCCGGGAGGAGACGGACGCTCCCGAGGGCAGCAAGGTGGAGATCATCGAAGGGATCCTCACCGTGTCGTCTCCGCCTTCCGAAGAGCACAACGACACTGCTGAGCTGCTTCACGAACTCCTGTACGGCGCACGGCCTCCCGGCTGCGACTGGGGGATCTATCAGACGCTCGGGTTGTCGTGTCCGGAGACGGGCGGCCTCTTCATGCCCGACCTGTGCGTGGTGCCGAGAGCCGCTCTGCGCCGCAGCACGCGCGTGCACGCGGGGGAGGCCGAACTCGTCGTCGAGGTCACCTCCAAGAGCAACGCGAACCACGACCGCATCAAGAAGGCGCACGGATACGCCGTCGCGGGCGTACCGCTCTACCTCCTCCTGGACGCCTGGCAGTCGGGGCGGCCCACGGCGACGCTCTACGGAGAACCGCAGAGCGGCACCTACCGAGTCCTCACCTCGGTGGAATACGGCGAGGAGCTGACGCTGCCCGCACCTTTCAAGCTGGTCCTGGACACCGGCATCTTCCCGCTGAACTGAGGAATCTCAGCCCAACAGCGCTGCCACGACCACCAGCACCGGCACCGACAGCACCGTCGACAGCAGGATCGAGTCGCGGGCCAGGCCCTCGGCCACCCGGTAGCGGCTCGCGTACGTGTACAGGTTCTGGGCGGCCGGGAGTGCCGATGTAACCACCACGTCGAGGAGTTGGTGGCCCCGGAGGCCGAAGACGGCTGTCGCCAGGGCCCAGGCCGCGGTTGGTTGGCCCACGGACTTCAGGGCGACGGACAGGAAGACGGGGCCTCTGTCGGCGCCCCGGCCCGGCATCGTGCTGCCGCACAGGGAGATGCCGAATGCCAGCAGGACCGCCGGGACCGACATGTTGCCGATCAGGGTGATCGGGTCCATGAAAGGGGCCGGGACCTGCACGCCGAGCGCCGACACCGCGACGCCTGCCAGCGAGCCCACCGCGATGGGGTTGCGCAGGGGCGTCAGCAGGCGCAGCCACAGCGGGCCCTTCTCGCCCTTGCCGGACAGGTCGAGGATCGTCAGGGCGACCGGGGTGACCCCGATGAGCTGGAAGAGCAGGACCGGCGCGACCAGCGAGGCGTCACCGAGGACGTACACCGCGATCGGGATGCCGAGGTTGCCCGAGTTGACGTAACTGGAGCACAGCGCGCCGATGGTGGTGCGGCCCACGCCCCAGTCCCGTGCGGCACCCACCGCGACGAAGACGCCCGCCGCCGCGGCCGTGCTCATCGCCGTCACCAGCAGCCGGCTGGAGAAGACCACCGACAGGTCGGCCCGGGCGAGCGTGGTGAAGAGCAGGGCGGGGGAGGCCACATGGAAGGCGAGCTTGGTCAGCACCTCCCGGCCGTGTTCGCCGAGATGCCCCTGCCTGCCGATGACGTACCCCACCCCGATGACGACCGCGATCACCGCGAATCCCGTCAGCACGCCCTGCACAGGGCCTCCTCGTCGGGCACGAGGACGTCGGGTATCCGGGGCGGTGCTGGTCGGTGGCGCATACAGGCAACCCTCCGGGGCGGGAGGGCGGACGGTCAATGTGATTCCGACCGGCGGGATGCGGGCCGAGGCCCCGCGGACACGCCTCGTGGGCGGTGCGCTCCGATGAGTTCCGCCCGCCCGCCCGGTCTACCGATCGTGGACGCCATGACACCCGCCGTACTCGTACTGCCCGGCCCCGTCACCCGTGACGAGGTGGCGGGGCTGTGCGACGACGTGCGGGCGCTGCTGGAGGCCGGCGGGGCGGGAGTGGTCGTGGTCGACGTCGCCGGCATCGGGCCGCCGGGCCTGGCCGCCGTGGACCTGCTGGCCCGGCTCCAGCTGGCCGCCCGGCGGGCCGGCGGACGGATCCGGCTGCGGGACCCGGCGCCCTCCCTACACGCCCTGCTCGACCTGGTCGGGCTCCGCATCGAGGTGGAGGGGCAGCCCGAACAGCGGGAACCACCGCTTGGTGTCGAGGAAGAAGTGGAACCCGGTGAGCCGGCCGTCTGAGATCTCCAGCACCTGCACCGCCCAGGGCGCGTAACCGCCCGCCTCCGGGTCCGGCTTGTACTGGGCGAACCCGGGCAGGCCGTTGACCCGGACCGGCACCAGTCGCGAGCCCTCGCAGGCGGAGCCGAGCGTGGTCATGAAGCCCGTGATGTCGTCGTGGCCGGTCAGCCACAGGTCGAACGGCGGCATCGTCATGACGGCGTCCTCGTGCAGCAGGGCCGTCAGAGCGGTCATGTCGTAGCCCTCGAAGGCCGCCACATACCGCTCCAGGAGTTTCTGCTGTTCCTCGTCGAGCGGGTCGGAGACGGCCGCCGAGGCCGCCTTGTCGCCCTGCTCCCGCTCGGCGAGGGTGGCCCGGGCCCGCTGCAGCGCGCTGTTGACCGAGGCGACCGAGGTGTCGAGCAGCTCCGCGACCTCGCTCGCCTTCCAGGCCAGCACCTCGCGCAGGATCAGCACGGCGCGCTGCTTGGCGGGCAGCTGCTGCAGCGCCGCCATGAAGGCCAGCCGCACGGACTCCTTGGCGACGGCCGCCTCCGCGGGGTCGTCGGTCGTGGGCAGCACGCGGTTGTCCGGCATCGGCTCGAGCCAGGTGTTGTCCGGGCGGGGGGAGAGGGCGGCCTGGGCGAGCGGGGTCGACTCGCTGAGGTCCATCGGGCGGGCGCGCTTGTTGCCGGCGGTCAGCATGTCGAGACAGACGTTGGTCGCGATGCGGTAGAGCCAGGAACGCAGACTGGAGCGGCCCTCGAACTTCTCGTAGCTCCGCCAGGCGCGGACCATGGTGTCCTGCACCGCGTCCTCGGCCTCGAACGAGGAGCCGAGCATGCGGTAGCAGTACCCGGTCAGCTCGACGCGGTGTTTCTCCAGCTTGAGGTCCAGGTCCGCCGTCGCGGTCGCCGCCGTGCTCTCGCCCATCGTCCACCCACCCCTGTGGCCGTTCTGTGTCGCGCCTTTGCGCCCAGCACTTCGGAAGCTACCGCAGGGCACTGACAATGGCGTGTCGAGCGGGGAAAGGTGCAGGTCACAGGGGGTGGGCGGAACGGGGCTACGCCGTGATCGGGCGGCGCGCGGCGACCCTCGCCGCCCGCGTGCCGAACACCGTGATCGTCACGACCCCCAGGACCGCCAGCAGCCCGACGCCGACCGTCCCGGCCCAGCCCCCGGTGTGGAAGGCCGTCGCCCCCACCGTGCTGCCCGCGCTGGAGCCGACGTAGTACGCCGACTGGTACAGCGCCGACGCCTGCGCGCGGCCGGTCGTGGCCGTCTTGCTCACGGCCGAGGAGGCGACCGCGTGGCCCGCGAAGAAGCCCGCCGTGATCAGCACCAGGCCCAGCAGGACCAGTGGCAGCGAGGGCGCCAGGGACACCAGCAGCCCCGTGGCGGTCGTACCGCCCGCCAGGTACAGGGCCCCGCGGCGGCCCAGCCGGTCCACCAGCCGTCCGGCCGTCGACGCCGAGACCGTGCCGACCAGGTACACCAGGAAGATCGACCCGATGATGCCCTGGGGGAGCGAGAAGGGGGCCTCGGTCAGGCGGTAGCCGATGACGGTGTAGACCCCGCCGAACACCGTCATGAACAGCGCGCCGATCGCGTACAGCCGGCGCAGCAGCGGGTCGGAGAGGTGGTCGCGGACCGTCCGGGCCAGGACACGCGGCCGCAGCGATCCGGCGACGAAGTGGGTCGGCGCCGGCAGCAGCATCCGGAAGGCGGCTGCGCAGACGACGGCGATCACCCCGATGACGCCCACCGCGACCCGCCAGCCCCACTCCTGCGCGACCCAGCCGGTGACGACCCGGCCGCTCATCCCGCCGACGCTGTTGCCGGCCACGAACAGCCCGATCGCCGTGACCAGGGCCTTCGGTCGGACCTCCTCGGCGAGGTAGGCGGTCGCGGACGCCGGAAGCCCGGCCAGCGCGGCGCCCTGCAGGCCCCGCAGCACCACCAGCACGCCCAGCGACGGAGCGAACGGCACCAGCAGGCCCACGGTCACCGCCACCGCGAGCGAGGCCGTCATCACCGTACGGCGCCCGAACCGCTCCGACAGCGCGCTCATCGGCAGCACGAACAGCGCCAGTCCGCCCGTGGCCGCCGCCACCGTCCAGCTCGCCTCGCTCGCCGCCACCCCGAACTCACCGGAGATCAGCGGCAGCAGGGCCTGCGTGGAGTACAGCAGCGCGAAGGTCGCGACCCCCGCGAGGAACAGCGCGAAACTCATCCGGCGGTAGCCGGGCCCACCCGGGGCCATACGGGAGTCGACGACAGGGACGGACATGGTGGCGTCCACGGCGGTGGACGCCCCGGTACTGGCGGGAGACATGCCTCGAAGCTACGTACACCCCCGCTCATCCGTCCAATGCACGGAATCGCCATAATCGTTCCCATGGTGCATCAACCGAGCTCACAGGCCCGCCTGTCCCCGACCGGTGACACACAAGACACGACGGACATGGCGATGCTGCTCGCCCCGCGCCTCGCCCACTTCGCCGGCGTCGCCCGCACCGAGCACGTCACCCGCGCCGCCCAGGAACTCCAGGTCCCGCAGTCGACGCTCTCCCGCGCGATGGTCCGCCTCGAACAGGACCTCGGCGTCGACCTGTTCGCCCGCCACGGCCGCACCCTCTCCCTCACCCCGGCCGGGCGCACCTTCCTCACCTCCGTCGAGCGCGCCCTCGCCGAGATCGAACGCGCCGCCGACGAGGTCCGCGCCGACGCCGACCCCGCCACCGGCAAGGTCGCCTTCGGGTTCCTGCACACCATGGGCGCGGAAACCGTCCCCGGGCTCATCCAGGCCTTCCGCGTCGACCATCCCCGCGTCCGCTTCAGCCTCGTCCAGAACTACGGCGAGGCCATGCTGGAGAAACTCCGCGCCGGCGAGCTGGACCTCTGCCTGACCTCGCCCGTCCCGGACGCCCCCGACCTCGTCGCCCGCCGCCTCGACGAACAGAAACTCCGTCTGGTCGTCCCCGCCGACCACCGCCTCGCCGCCCGCAGACGCGTCCGCCTCGCGGAAGCGGCCGACGAGACCTTTGTGACCCTGGAACCGGGGTACGGCCTGCGCCGCATCACGGACGACCTGTGCAAGGAGGCCGGCTTCAAGCCCCGGATCGCCTTCGAGGGAGAAGAGGCGGAGACCCTCAGGGGCCTGGTCGCGGCGGGCCTGGGCGTCGCGCTGCTGCCTCCACCGGCCTTCCCCCGTCCCGGCGTCGTGGAGCTGACCGTCACCTCCCCGCGCGCGGCCCGCGAGATCGGTGTGGCCTGGCTCGACGGCCACCCGGACACACCCCCGGTGGCGGCCTTCAAGAAGTTCCTGCTGTCCAGGAGGGGCGGCCTGCTCCCCGCCTAGCCCACCGGCCCGACGGTCGGCTCACCGGCGCAATGATCAGCTCACCGGCGCAACGATTTTCCGAACCCGACGGCCAGCGGCATCCGCAGCCCCAACGGCGGCGGAGCCGCCAGCGCGTCCTGGACGGGCCGCGACACCACGCCTCCGAACAGCGCGCCCATCACGAAGTCCTCGGCGAGCGCCTGCACTTCCGCCCGGTACTGGTGCAACCCGTGTCCGTCGGAGTGCACTTCGAACCGGCACACGTCCCGGTTCGCCTTCTTCGCCCGGGCCGCCAGGCGGAAGGACAGCTCGGGGTCGCACACGTCGTCGTTGGTGCCGTGCACGATCAGCACCCGCCGCCCGACGAGCTGTTTCACCGGTTCGGGGGAGGCCGCCATGTCGTCCTCGGGGAGCCAAGGCGCGATCGCCACCACGGAGTTGACGGCCTCGTGCCCGCCCGCCCTGAGCGCGGCCCGGCCGCCCATGTCGAGGCCGACGAGGCAGACGGGGACGTCGCCGTAGCGCCGTATCACCTCGTCGGCGGCCCAGGAGGCGTCCTGGGCCAGGTGCGCCTCGCTGCCGTTCCACCCCCGGTACCGGTAGTGGACGACATGCGCGGCCAGGCCCTGCTCCCGTCCCGCGCGGGACAGCCGGCGGCCCAGCGCCCGTACGGATGCCGTGGCGAGCATGGGGGACGGTCTGCGGCCGGACTCCTCGTCGCCGCCGGGGAGCAGCAGCACCACTCCGCTCACCGCCGTCGGCTCCGGGCCGAGCGCCCTCCCCAGCCGGGCCCGTGGAACCGGCGTCGCTTGGTGTGCCATGACAGAACAGTGTCAGAAGGACGGGTGTACGCGACCCGTCCCTGCGGTCACCGTTACGTATCGACGCAGCTGTACACCGCGCTGTCTACGCGCGTAGGAGGTACAGTGCGGAAATGACGAGCCAGACCATCTCGAACACCCCGACGCCGGACCAGATCCGCCGGGCGCCGAAGGTTCTGCTGCACGACCACCTCGACGGCGGCCTCCGCCCGGGGACGATCGTCGAACTCGCCCGCGACACGGGCTACTCACGTCTCCCCGAGACCGACCCCGGCCGACTCGGCGTCTGGTTCCGCGAGGCCGCCGACTCCGGGTCCCTGGAGCGGTACCTGGAGACCTTCTCCCACACCGTCGGTGTGATGCAGACCCGGGACGCCCTGGTCCGGGTCGCCCGCGAGTGCGCCGAGGACCTCGCCGAGGACGGGGTCGTCTACGCGGAGGTGCGCTACGCGCCCGAACAGCACCTCGAAGGCGGGCTCAGCCTCGAAGAGGTCGTCGAGGCCGTCAACGAGGGCTTCCGGGAAGGGGAGCGGATCGCCCGGGCGAACGGTCACCGTATCCGCATCGGCGCCCTGCTCACCGCGATGCGGCACGCAGCCCGTGCCCTGGAGATCGCCGAACTGGCCAACCGCTACCGGGATCTCGGCGTCGTCGGCTTCGACATCGCGGGCGCGGAGGCCGGTTACCCGCCCACCCGGCACCTCGACGCCTTCGAGTACCTCAAGCGCGAGAACAACCACTTCACCATCCACGCCGGCGAGGCCTTCGGGCTGCCGTCCATCTGGCAGGCCCTGCAGTGGTGCGGCGCCGACCGGCTCGGACACGGGGTGCGCATCATCGACGACATCCAGGTGCACGCCGACGGCACGGTGAAGCTCGGCCGGCTCGCGTCCTACGTACGGGACAAGCGCATCCCCCTCGAGATGTGCCCCAGCTCCAACCTCCAGACCGGCGCCGCCGCCTCCTACGCCGAGCACCCGATCGGGCTGCTGAGGCGTCTGCACTTCCGGGCGACCGTGAACACGGACAACAGGCTGATGTCCAACACCAGCATGAGCCGGGAATTCGAGCACCTTGTCGAAGCATTCGGTTACACGCTCGACGACATGCAGTGGTTCTCCGTCAATGCGATGAAATCAGCGTTCATTCCTTTCGATGAACGACTGGCGATGATCAATGACGTCGTCAAGCCCGGATATGCCGAGCTCAAGTCCGAATGGCTGTTCCAGCAAACGGCTTCCACCAGCGGTTCTGCGGACTTCGAGGGCTGATCGGGGGACAGCGGGGTGCAGGGAATGCGGGCGGGTGTTCACAACCCGTCCGCATTTCGATGTTTGCGGCGGGCGGGTCGGCATGTTTACGGTCATGGACCGCTCGCATTCCCCGTCATCCCATTTCGAGGACGCATTTCATGAAGCAGTCTGCTGCCAAGACCCTCGGTGTCGCCGCTCTCGGTGCCGCCTTCGCCGCCGTCGGTGCCGGCGCCGCGAACGCCGCCCCCGCGCTCCCGGACACCTCCGGGGCGCTGGACACCGTCACCAAGACGCTCCCGGCGGAGAACGTCTCCAAGGCGCTGCCGGGTGCCGGCGAGGCGGTGAGCCAGGCGCAGCCCGCGCTCGCCACGGGTCTGGCCGCCGTGCAGCCGGCCGTGCAGCGTGTGCTCGCGGACGGGCCGACCGCGCCCGTCGCCGGACTGCTCGGCGGGCTCCCCCTGGGCCAGACCGGCCTGCCCACCCACGGCCTGCCGGTGAACGGCCTCCCGCTCGGCTGAACCGCCCCCCGGACACGCCGACGGGGCGCACCTCCTGGACACGGGGTGCGCCCCGTCGGCGTACGCGGTCCGGGACTACCAGGCGGTGCGGGCCGCCTTACCCTCCGAGGGCAGCAGGATCCACAGCGCTATGTAGAGCAGGAACTGCGGGCCCGGCAGCAGACACGACAGCAGGAAGATCACCCGCATCGTGGTCGCGGAGGTACCGAAGCGACGGGCCAGACCGGCGCACACTCCGCCGATCATGCGGCCGTTGGTGGGGCGGACGAGGGCGGACATGTGCGGCTCCTTCGTGAGCGTCGTTCCGAGGGGCCCGTGCGGCCTCCCCGACTGCCTCCAACGCTACGTACCCGAAGCTCGCAAAACGTCACACTACGGAGCCATCCCGACCCTGGGAAACGTCGGGGTCGGACCCTGAGCAGCTTCCTCCTGACGGAGGGCCGCCCGCTCCCGCCGCTCGGACCTGCGACGGAGCCGGGCGCGGGAGGCGGGGACGACGGCGAGGTGGGCGAGGGCCACCCCCACCGTGTTGAGCAGCAGCGAGTCGATGTCCGGGACCCGGCCCGGCACACCCGTCTGCAGGATCAGGATGCCCAGCGAGACCAGGGCGCCCGCGGCCACCGTACGGACCAGGGAGGCGAGCGGGGAGGCGTCGAGCCTGCCATGGGTCATCGGCAGCAGGACCCCGAGCGGGGCGAGCAGGGCGACGCCCTCGGCGATGCGGTGGGCCGCCTCCGGCCACCCCAGCGTCAGGTCGGCCCGGATGCCGGCCAGGGGGCGCAGATTGGGCGGCTGCACCCAGGGCACATCCAGCGGACGCAGCGTGAGCCAGGCGACGAGCGCGAGGTGTGCGACGAGGAGGACACCTCCCGTCACACGGATGCGGATCGCGGCGCTGCCGCCGATGGAGCCTTGACGCTGCACGCCACCCAAGACGCGGCGCCCGGCACGATCGGTTCCGGGTCCGCCGACGTACCTGTACGAGGCCTGTGCCACACCCGCATTCCAGACCCGGTTCACCCGGCGCGGGAGCCTCGCCGGCCTCAGCCGCCCGTGACCTCGCTGGACGGTGGTGTCTCGCTGCCCGGCCGGGAGCGGAGGTCGTCGGTGCAGGCGTAGCGGCGCGGCGGCTCCTTGCCGGGACCGCCCAGGATGACCGAGCCGTCGCCCTCGGCGGCGGCCGAGTCGGAGAACGTGCACACCAGCTGGGCCAGCGCGTAGGAGGTCAGGTCGCGGGGCTCGGTGCTCAGCCGCAGGGCGTCGTCGGGATCGCCGGGGCGCGGCCCGCCGACGGTCATACCGCCCCGTACGTCCGTCGTGTACCCGGCCTCCTTCTCGGCCGCGGACGGCGTCGCCGCGAGCTGGTCGAGCAGCCCCTGCGCCACCAGCACCCGCCGCCGCGAGTCCGCCGTGCCGTCCGGGACGCGCACCGCCCGGTCGACGGCCACCAGCGAGGAGCCGCACAGCAGGAACACCTGCACCGGCAGCCCGCGCGAGGCCTGCGCGGTGACGTCCGGCCCGGCCAGCGAGCACAGCACCCGCGAGGGCGCCGCGCCGAAGTCGGTGGGCACCTGGGTGGAGCGGATGCCGCACCCGGTGAGCACCACACCCAGCAGGGACAGCGCCGTCAGCCGGCGTACGTTCCTCACGCCTCCCCCTTCTTCACGTCGCCCTCGGCGGCTTCCTGCGCCAGCGCCGAGGCGTCGCGCGGCAGCCGCAGCGTGAACACCGCGCCGCCATCGGGCGAGTTGGCGGCGGTGATCTCGCCGCCGTGGATATGCGCGTTCTCCAGCGCGATGGACAGACCGAGGCCGCTGCCGTCGGAGCGGGGCCGGGAGGCGCTCGCCTTGTAGAACCGGTCGAAGACGTGCGGCAGGACGTCCTCGGGGATGCCGGGCCCGTGGTCCCGTACGGCGATCACCACGTGGTCGTCCGCCGTCCGCACCGACACCCGCACCGGGGAGCCGCCGTGCTTGAGGGCGTTGCCGATCAGGTTGGCGAGGATGACGTCGAGCCGGCGCGGGTCCAGCCGGGCGTGGATGCCGCGCTCGGCGTCCAGGTCGACCGCGTCCAGCCAGGCGCGCGCGTCGATGCACGCGGTGATCTGGTCGGCCACGTCCACGTCGTCCAGCACCAGCCGGGCCGTACCCGCGTCGAAGCGGGTGACCTCCATGAGGTTCTCGACGAGGTCGTTGAGCCGCCGGGTCTCGCTGACGACGAGCCGCACGGCCGGCTCGATCATCGGATCGATCGACCCGGACTCCGCCTCCAGCTCCTCCTCCAGGATCTCCGTCACCGCCGTGATGGCGGTGAGCGGAGTACGCAGCTCGTGGCTCATGTCGGCGACGAACCGCCGGGACGCATCGTCCCGCGCGGCCATGTCGTCCACCCGCTTCTCCAGCGCCTCGGCCGCGTCGTTGAACGTCCGTGACAGATCGGCGAGTTCATCGGTCCCGGACACCCTCAGCCGGGTGTCCAGCCTGCCCTCGCCGAGCCGGCGCGCGGCGACCCCCAGCCGCTGCACGGGCTTGAGCACCGTCGAGGCGGCGGCCTGCGCGAGCAGCGCGGAGCCGACCAGCGCGAGACCGGTGGCGATGCCCAGCGACCAGGCGAGCGAGTTGAGGTCCTTGGCCTCCGGCTCCAGCGACTTCAGCATGTAGCCGGTCGGCCCGCCGTCGATCATCCGCGTGCCGGCCACCAGATAGGGCGTGCCGTGGTCGACGACCCGCTGCCAGTACAGGTGGTACGCGTACTTGTTGCCGGAGTCGACCTGCTGCCGCTTGTTCACCGCCGCGCGCAGCGACGCGGGCACGTCCTGCAGCGAGAAGCCGTCCAGGGCGCCCGAACTGCCGTACACCGTGCGGCCGTCGGAGTCCTGGGCGACGAGCAGCACGCTGAAGCGCTGGCTGCTGTTCGCCATCTGGCCGGCGGTGTGCTGCAGTTCGTCCTGCGTGGGATGCGGGGGCAGGGTGCCGGCCCGGGTCTGCATCGCCTGCCGGAAGTCGCCGAGCACGGCGTCCTGGGTACGGGTGAGCACGGCCTCGCGGTTGAGCCAGTACGCGATGCCGGACGCGGAGACGGCGGCGGTGAGCGCGACCAGCCCGAACACGACGACCAGCCTCAGCCGCAGGCTGGTGAACCGCAGTCGTGACAGATGTCCCTTGCGAGTCGCGGCCCAGCCGCGAACCCCCCCTTGCGCTGGTGTCACTGAGGCGTGTCCAGCCGGTAGCCCACGCCCCGCACGGTACGGATCAGCGTCGGGGACGAGGGGACGTCCTCGACCTTGGCGCGCAGCCGCTGGACACACGCGTCCACCAGCCGGGAGTCGCCGAGGTAGTCGTGCTCCCACACCAGCCGCAGCAACTGCTGGCGGGAGAGCGCCTGACCGG
This sequence comes from Streptomyces sp. NPDC006476, assembly GCF_040612015.1. Lineage (NCBI taxonomy): Bacteria > Bacillati > Actinomycetota > Actinomycetes > Kitasatosporales > Streptomycetaceae > Streptomyces > Streptomyces sp. NPDC006476. Next base: position 274,887 of record NZ_JBEXPK010000005.1, read on the forward strand.
GCCGCCTGCTGAGCTCCAGCAGCAGCCGCAGCTCGGTCGGGGTGAGCTGCAGGTCCTCGCCGTTCTTCGTCACGGTCATGGCCGCGCGGTCGATGACGAGGCTGCCGAAGGTCGCCGCGTCGTTCGCCTCCCGCTCGCCGCGCCGCAGCACGGCCCGGATCCGGGCGTCGAGCACCCGTCCCTGCACGGGTTTGACGACATAGTCGTCGGCGCCGGACTCCAGCCCGACGACCACGTCGATGTCGTCGCTGCGCGCGGTCAGCAGAATGATCGGCAACTGGTCCGTGCGCCGGATGCGCCGGCACACCTCGAACCCGTCGATGCCGGGCAGCATCACGTCCAGCACGATCAGGTCCGGCCGCTGCTCGCGCAGCAGTTTCAGGCCGTCCTCACCGGTGGCAGCGGTGGCCACACGGTGTCCCTGGCGCGTCAGTGAGAGCTCCAGGGCCGTGCGGATGGCGTCGTCGTCCTCGATCAGCAACAGGGAAGGCACGGGGGTCATTCTGGCCCATGGCGGGGTGGTGTTTCGACTCCTGATACACACCTGTACGGCTGCGTGCCCGTACCGCTCTTCTCTGTGACCGGACTGTGCGTCCGCTGCGACCGACCCCTGTGACAGGTCTGTGACAGTCGGCGGACACGGCCATGAAGGTGCGAGGGCAAGCTTCTCGGCACAGGCAAACAAGCACCGCACAGACACACCGCCTGAGCAAGCAGAACACCGGAAGTCCACGACGGGGGGCGCGAGATGAACACGCTGCACAGCACCAGCAATAGCGCAGTGATCACGCGCCTGCACGACGTGAACGGGGGCCGGGGTTCGAAGGAGTCCGGCGCCGTGAGCGGGCGGGGGTGCGCTCGCGGCGCCGGGCGTCAGCACACCGCGTACATGACGGTGGTTGACGGTTGCACGGGGGAACCGCACGGGGGAAGCGCGTACGGGGAGGACACGGGGGAGCGTCGTTCGCTGTCGGAGGCGGAGTTCACCGCCTACGTCCAGGAGCGCCGCGCCTCCCTGTACGCCACCGCCTATCACCTCACCGGTGACCGCTTCGAGGCCGAGGACCTGCTGCAGAGCGCGCTGTTCTCGACCTACCGGGCGTGGGACCGGATCAGCGACAAGGCCGCGGTCGGGGGCTACCTCCGCCGCACCATGACGAACCTGCACATCAGCGCGTGGCGCCGCCGCAAGCTGAACGAGTACCCGACCGAGGAACTGCCGGAGACGCCCGGCGACACGGACGCGATGCGCGGCACCGAACTGCGCGCGGTCCTGTGGCAGGCGCTGGCCCGGCTGCCCGAACTCCAGCGGACGATGCTGGTCCTGCGCTACTACGAGGGCCGCACCGACCCGGAGATCGCGGAGATACTCGACATCAGTGTCGGCACGGTGAAGTCCAGCATCTGGCGGTCGCTCCGCCGGCTGCGCGAGGACGAGGTCCTCAGCTTCGGCCGTGACGAGGAGAACGCCTTCGGGGAGCTCGTCGCCTGAGGGTCGGGGGGAAGCAAGTCACGGGGGAGCGGTAACCGGGGGGACCCACGGGGGAAACGGGGGTCACGGGGGACCAACGGGGGTTGGACCCACGGGGGGGTGCCTCTATGTCCTTCGTCAAGGCACCCCTGCTGGGTTTGGGGTGATTCGGTCTTGTTGGGGTTATGCGGCGAGCTCGACGTCCGCGG
>NZ_JBEXPK010000006.1:0-274507 GCF_040612015.1 Streptomyces sp. NPDC006476
TCGGCGCGCATCAGCAGCGCCATCACGCCGCCGATCAGGAAGAACGCGAACGACGTGACGAGGTAGAGCGTCCCGATCGTCTTGTGGTCAGTGGTCGTAAGCCGTCTGAGGTGCCTCATGCCCCGCCTGTGTCCGGGCCCGGCCCGTCGGTCACACTCCAGTGACGCGACGAGAATCACTGAGACGGGTGTGACGATCCGGCGGGTGCCGGACACGAACGGGACATGAGCAACGACGAGATCTTCGCCGCTGCCTATCGCGAGCACTACTGGGCGGTCAGCCGCTATGTCGCGCGGCGACTGGACGGGCGGACCAGCGAGGTGGAGGAAGTGGTGGCGGAGGTGTTCACGGTCGCCTGGCGACGCCGTGCCGACCTGCCGGGGTCCCCGCTGCCCTGGCTGTACGGCGTGGCCCGCAACTGCCTGGCCAACGCGGTACGCGGACACGGGCGCAGGCGCCGGCTGGTGGACCGGCTGGGCAACGACGAGAGCGCGCACGGCCGGCACGTCGTGGACAGTCCCGACGCGGAGTCGCCCGGTGCCTGGGTGCACGAGGCACTGGCCCGGCTGTCCGAGGCCGATCAGGAGGTGCTGCGCCTGACGGCGTGGGAGGAACTGGAGATCGACGAGGTCGCCGTCGCCCTCGGCTGCGGCAGACGGGCCGCGACGATGCGGCTGCACCGGGCCAGGCGCCGGCTGAGAGCCGAGATAGACCGTATGCGTCCCCCGCTCAAGACCGGTGCGGCCACGAAGGAGCACGACCATGGCTGACGAACTCGACCTGCTGCGCCGGGCCGACCCCGTTCCGGTCGACGGCGCCCACTTCGGCGACGGACCACTGGACCACCGCGCCGAACGGCACCTCGCGGGCCTGTTGAGCGAGCGGACCGCCGAGCGCCGGACCCGCGTGCTCAACGCCCGGCGTTCCCGGCTGACCTGGGCACTCGTCGCCGCGGCCGTCGTCTCCGCCGTCACCCTCACCCTGGTCGTCAGCGGCCCCGGCACACAGCCCGCCGTCGCCGCGCCCCGCCCCCTGGTGGTGCTGGCCGACTCCACCCCGCTGCCCTTGGAGCAGCTGGCCGACCGCGCCGAGACGGCCGCCGCCGACGGCTCGCCCGAGCTGCGCAAGGGCACCCATGTGCAGTCCTGGAGCCTGGGCATGAGCGACGACAAGCCCCCGGTCACCCTTCCCGAGGAGCGCGTCGTGCGCTGGAGGGCCGACGGCAGCCACACGGAGCTCGTCGTGGCGACCGATCCGCGCCACCGGGGACGGCCCGTCCTCAGCGACGCGGGCGGCGACCCACGCCTGGTCGAGGACGGCCATGTCGTGGAACGGCGGACCTATCCGCCGAGTTGGAGCGACGCCCCGCCCGAGTCGCCGCCACCGCACGACGTGGCCGGCCTGCGCGCCTATCTGCAGGATTCCGCGTACACCCGCACCGCCCTCACGACCCCGGAACTCCTCGACGCCGTCGACGACCTGCTCGACCACTGGACCCTGGGCGCCCGCGAGAACGCCACCCTCGCCCGGCTGCTGGCCGGCACCCGGGGACTGCGGCCGGTCGGCGAGGTCACCGACCGCCTCGGTCGGCGCGGACAGGCCTACGTGTACGACGGGCCCGGCACCCGCACGATGCTGATCATGGACCCGTCCAAGGGTGCCGTCCTGGGCCTGGAGACCACCTTCTCCCGGCCCGACCCCGAGTACGGCGTCAAGACCGGCGACGTGATGTCGTACAGCGCCTGGATGAGCTGATCACACCCCGGGCTGCCCGCCGGCCTCACCTCCGACGTGCTGACCGACCGGCTCCTCCCGTACCGGAGGTGCCGCCGTGGGATCTGTACCGTCGAGGAAGCCGGACGCCTGGGTGTGCAGGCGGCCAGCGCCGACGGCGCCGGCCCAGCGGGCTACCTCGGTTGCGAGGGCCCTGGCCCCGGCCTCGTCACCCGTGGCGCGGGCCACCACGGCCAGCAGCAGCTGCTGGGACAGCGTGCCCGCGACGAGGCCCGCGCCGGCGCCGAGCGCGGTGGCCCGCCGCCAGCGTTCGAGGGCGCGCTCGTGGTTCCCGCCGTCGTGGTCGTGCATGCCGAGGTGCCGCAGTGCCTCCCGGGCCAGCAGCGGATCGGGGCCGGACTCCCCGGCCGCCAGGGCCGCCGTGTAGTGGGCCGGCGCGGCGGCGAGGTCGGCGAAGAGGTTGTCGGTGATCAGCCCCAGGTACATCGAGGTCCAGCCGCCGCGCACCTCGTCGGGCGCGCCGTCGCGCAGGTCCCGCGCCTGGCGCCTGAGCCCTGCGAGGACCTCCGGGTCCTTTCCCTCGGGGCCGAGGCGCAGGGCGCCGTCGACGACCAGCAGACGGCCGTAGGTGTGCCGCAGCTGTGCGAAGCCGAGGTCCCAGTCGCCCTCGGGCAGCAGCTCGGCCGCGGTCTCGAGGCGGGGCCCGGCGATGTCGCTGCCCGTGAACCAGTCGCTCTCCAGGGCGACTTCGGCGGCCGCCCGGGCGAGCCGGGCTCGGTCCGCCGGGTCGTCGGGGACGGCCGAGTCCAGCAGCCGCAGGGCTCTGGGCCAGCGGCCGGCGAGGGACAACTCCTGTGCGGAGGCGACCAGTTCGTCGATGGTGACGGATGTGCGCAAAGCGCTCGTCGCGTTCGTCATGACGAGAGAAGCTAGTTATGCGGAAAACCATCCACAAGAAAACCACTGCGGGAGACAGACGATGGAGGACTCGGCAGACCGGCATGTCGAGGAATGGGTGAAGGAACTCGACTGGATGGACCCGGTGAAGGAGGCGATCTTCGTCCGCCTGGCCGTCCTGTCCCGGCACGCGTCCAAGGCCCGGCGCGAGACGCTCGACTCCGACGGGCTGCGGCACTGGCAGTACAAGGTGCTGCTCACCCTGCGCCGGCTCGGCCCGCCCTACACCGCGAGCCCGTCACAGCTCGCCGACCGGCTGGGGCTGACCCGGGGCGCGCTGTCGGCCCGGCTGGGACCGCTGGAGGAGGCGGGCCTGATCCGCCGTACCCACGAGGAGGGCGACCGTCGGCGGGTGCGGGTGCGGCTCACCGAGGCAGGAGACGCCGCCTTCGAGCAGCATGCCGCGTCGGAGGAAGCGGGCGAGGTCGCGCTGCTCTCCGTACTGACCGCAGAAGAACAGCGGACACTAGCCGACCTGCTGCGGAGGCTGGTCGTCTCCGCCGAGTCCGGCCCAGAGCCGCTCGAGCCGAAAAGGTCCAGGTCAACCGGGAGCTGACCTGGACCCTCGCGGTTCTGGCTCCTATTCGTCCCATGCCTGGATCAGGATTTCCTCGGCGATCTTCCCGTCCCGCAGCGTGATCATCGACTCGGCCAGGACCCGGGTCCCGTCCGCGTACTCGCACGACTGGCTGTAGGCGGCGTGGTCGCCCTGGACGATGCACTGGTCGACCCTGTGCGTCATGTCCCGGCTGTATATGTCCTCGAACAGCGCGCCGATCTCGTTGCGGCCGTGCAGGACCCGGGGTTTGCTGGGCTGGGTGTTGCGGTCCACGATGCGCACTTGCGCGTCGTCCGCGTAGAGCGACAGAAGGTCTGCCGCCGTATGTCCCTCGACGCCCCTCTTCAGCGTGTCGGCGTTGAAGCTGCTGCTTGCCGCAGTGCCCATGGTGACCTCCTTCGAGGGCCGCGACCCGGTCGGGAGCGGGCCGCGAAGGCCCCACCTTCGAGACTCCTCCGCCCCGGCGGGCTCGGCAAGCGCAACCGCGCGCTCCGCCTCGCGGGTGAGTGGAGGCGAGCGCCCGTGTCCGGCGGGCCGCGGTGCCGTTGTTCACAGCATGATCTCAACACGACGTATCGTCGCCGCCGTCGGTCTCGCCGCGGGCCTGAGCGGGCTGGCGGCGCCGCTGGCCTCCGCGGCCGAGGCGGCGGCACCGGGCACGGGCGCGGTCAACCCGATGGCCACCCTCGACTCACTCACCGTGAGCGACCTGCCCGCGGCGCACAAGGCGGAGATTCCGCGGCCGTCCGGGCAACTGCAGCAACTGAACAGGCTCAACGACCTCGGCCAGCTGCACCAGCTCACCGACTTGGCCGCGCCCGTGACCGGTCTGCTCGGCGGCATCGAGTAGCCGACCGCGTACAGCGGAACGAGGGCCGCCCGGATCCGGGCGGCCCTCGTCGCGTCTCAGCCACGCCAGTCAGCCCGCCGTCGCCAGGAACTGCGTGGCCGCGAGCTCCGCGTAGAGCGGGTCGGCGGCCACCAGTTCACGATGGGTGCCCACCGCCCGTACCCGGCCCGCGTCCATGACGACGATCCGGTCGGCCATCGTCACCGTGGACAGCCGGTGGGCGACGACGAGGACCGTGGTCGTCCGGGCGACGTCCGCGACGGTGTCGCGCAGGGCCGCCTCGTTCACCGCGTCCAGCTGCGAGGTCGCCTCGTCCAGGAGCAGCAGGCGGGGGCGGCGCAGCAACGCGCGGGCGATGGCGACCCGCTGCCGCTCACCGCCCGAGAGCTTGGTGCCGCGATGCCCCACCAGGGTGTCAAGGCCCTTGGGGAGCCGGGCGACCAGCCCGTCCAGCCGGGTCGTCTTCAGCACCCGCGTGAGCATCGCCTCGTCGGCCTCCGGATTGCCCAGCAGCAGGTTGTCCCGCAGCGAACCCGACAGGACCGGGGCGTCCTGCTCCACATAACCGATCGCGGAGCGCAGCCGGGGCAGCTCCCACTCGGCCAGATCACGGCCGTCGAGCGATATCGTCCCGGACTCCGGGTCGTAGAACCGCTCGATGAGCGAGAACACCGTGGTCTTGCCCGCGCCGGACGGACCGACGAACGCCGTCATACCGCGCGCGGGCACCTCGAAGGTGACCCCGTGATGGACGTACGGCAGGTCGTCGGCGTACCGGAAGCGGACCTCGTCGAAGGCGAGCGAGGCCGGCTCGGCGCCGGCCGCGGGCAACGGCGCCTCTTCGGCCGGGGGTTCGGCCGGCAGGGCCAGCGCCTCCTGGATACGGGCCAGGGCGGCGGCGCCCGTCTGGTACTGGGTGATCGCGCCGACCACCTGCTGGATCGGGGACATCAGGTAGAAGACGTACAGCAGGAACGCCACCAGCGTGCCGACCTGGATGGCGCCGGTCGCCACCCGCGCCCCGCCCACCGCCAGCACCGTGATGAAGGCGATCTGCATCGCCAGACCGGCCGTGTTGCCCGCCGCGGCCGACCACTTGGCGGCCCGCACGCTCTGCCGCCACGACTCCTCGGCGGCCTCGTGCAGCGTCAGCTCCTCCCGGTGCTCCGCGCCGGACGCCTTCACCGTGCGCAGCGCGCCGAGGATGCGCTCCAGCGAGGCACCCATCACCCCGACCGCGTCCTGCGCCTGCCGGCTGGCCCGGTTGATGCGCGGCACGATCACGCCGAGCACCGTGCCCGCGCCCAGCATCACCGCCAGCGTGACCCCGAGCAGCACCGGGTCCACCAGACCCATCATCACCACGGTCGCCACCAACGTGAGCCCGCCCGTGCCGAGGCCCACCAGGGAGTCGGTGGTGACCTCACGCAGCAAGGTGGTGTCGGAGGTGATCCGGGCCATCAGATCGCCGGGCTCGCTGCGGTCGACCGCCGTGATGCGCAGCCGCAGCAGATACGACGACAGCGCGCGCCGCGCCCCGAGCACCACCGACTCCGCCGTGCGCCGCAGCACGTACGAACCCAGCGCGCCCAGCGCCGCGTTGGCGACCACCAGGGCCGACATGGCGAGCAGCGCGCCGGTGATCGCCCGGTCGTGGGACAGGTCGTCGATCAATCCCCTGGCCACCAGCGGCAGCAGCAGCCCGGCGGCACCGGTGAGCAGTGACAGCAGCGCGCCGGCCAACAGGGCCCAGCGGTGCGGGCGTACATAGCCGAGGAGGAGCCGCCAGGCGGGTGGACGGGTCCCGGTGTCTGCGATGCTCACGGCGCTCCTCGACGGTCGTGGAGCATTCAGGCTACGTCGGCGCCCACCCCCAGCCGCGGCCAGCGGTTCCGCCACTGACCGATGTCGTGTCGTTACTGATCAGTCACGCGTAGGGTCGAACGGACCGACAGCGGCCGATGAAAGGGTTCAGCACCATGGCGCAGGAAGTACGCGGCGTGATCGCACCGGGCAAGGGCGAGCCGGTGCGGGTGGAGACGATCGTCGTGCCCGATCCCGGCCCGGGGGAAGCGGTCGTCCAGGTGCAGGCGTGCGGGGTGTGCCACACCGACCTGCACTACAAGCAGGGCGGCATCAGCGACGACTTCCCCTTCCTGCTCGGTCACGAGGCCGCGGGTGTGGTGGAGTCGGTGGGCGAGGGTGTCACCGACGTGGCACCGGGCGACTTCGTGATCCTCAACTGGCGTGCCGTGTGCGGGAACTGCCGGGCCTGTCTGCGCGGGCGGCCCTGGTACTGCTTCAACACCCACAACGCCGAGCAGAGGATGACCCTCGCCTCGACCGGTCAGGAACTGTCCCCGGCGCTGGGCATCGGCGCCTTCGCGGACAAGACGCTGGTGGCCGCCGGACAGTGCACCAAGGTCGACCCGGGCGTGGCCCCGCAGGTGGCCGGCCTGCTGGGCTGTGGTGTGATGGCCGGAATCGGTGCGGCGATCAACACCGGCAACGTCGGGCGCGGGGACAGCGTGGCGGTCATCGGCTGCGGCGGGGTGGGCGACGCGGCGATCGCCGGGTCCCGGCTCGCGGGGGCGGCGAAGATCATCGCCGTGGACATCGACGACCGCAAACTGGCCACCGCCCGGGAACTGGGCGCCACCCACACCGTCAACTCCCGCGAGGGCGATCCCGTCGAGGCGATCCGCGAGCTGACCGGCGGCTTCGGCGCCGACGTGGTGATCGAGGCGGTCGGCCGCCCCGAGACGTACCACCAGGCCTTCTACGCACGCGACCTGGCCGGCACGGTGGTGCTGGTCGGCGTTCCCACCCCGGAGATGAAACTCGAACTGCCCCTGCTGGACGTGTTCGGCCGTGGCGGTGCGCTCAAGTCGTCCTGGTACGGCGACTGTCTGCCCAGCCGGGACTTCCCCCTGCTGATCGACCTGCACCTCCAGGGCCGTCTGCCGCTGGAGAAGTTCGTCACCGAGACCATCGAACTCGGCGAGGTGGAGAAGGCGTTCGAGCGGATGCACCACGGTGACGTGCTGCGCTCGGTGGTGGTGCTGTGATGGCCGCCCGCATCGAACGCCTGGTCACCTCGGGCACTTTCGCCCTGGACGGCGGCACCTGGGAGGTGGACAACAACGTGTGGCTCGTCGGCGACGACCACGAGGTCGTCGTCATCGACGCGGCCCACGACGCCGACGCGATCGCCGAGGCGGTGGGCGACCGCCGGCTGACGGCGATCGTGTGCACCCACGCCCACAACGACCACGTCAATGCCGCACCCGCCCTCGCGGAGCGCACCGGTGCCACCATCTGGCTGCACCCGGACGACCTGCCGCTGTGGAAGCTCACCCACCCCGACCGGGACCCCGACGCCCATCTCGTCGACGGCCAGGTCATCGAGGCAGCCGGCGCCGACCTCACGGTGATCCACACCCCGGGGCACGCGCCCGGCGCGGTCTGCCTCCACGACCCCGGCCTGGCCACGGTCTTCACCGGCGACACCCTCTTCCAGGGCGGACCGGGCGCCACCGGCCGCTCCTACTCCCACTTCCCGACGATCATCGACTCCATCCGCGACCGCCTGCTCACCCTGCCACCGCAGACCAGGGTCCTCACCGGTCACGGCGATCCGACCACGATCGGCGCCGAGGCACCGCACCTGGAGGAGTGGATCGCCCGGGGCCACTGAGCCTGTTCGCCTCCCTGGTAGGTGTGCGGGTGTGTGGCTCCGAACGAGTGGACTCGCCGCGATGCCCGGGGAAGGGCGCCTTCCCGATCGGCCGCCGATGGTGATGTTGCCGTCCCGGCCCGTGACTGGAGAGGCGCCTCCCCGCATGCGACGTACCCCCCGCCGCCGACTGCTCGCCGTGACACTGTTCGTGGCGTCCCTGCTGGTTCCGACGGCCGTGGCCCCCGCCACCGCCGTCCCGGCCGGGACCGCCCACCCGTCCGGTCGGCACCACTGTCCGCCGGGTGGTCTCGGGCCGGGCGTGACCGCACGGCTGGACCGGACGATCGAGGACGTCCGCCGGCAGGCGGGCATCCCCGGTGCCGTCGTGGGACTGTGGATGCCGGGCAAGGGGTGCTACGTCCGGGCGAGCGGCGTCGCCGACAAGGCGACCGGCAGGCCGATGACCCCCGACGTCTACGAGCGGATCGGCAGCGAGACCAAGACCTTCACGGCCACCGCCCTGCTGGAACTCGTCGACGACCAGCGTGTCCGGCTGGACGACCCCATCTCCCGCTACGTCCACGGCGTGCCGGGCGGCGGCCGGATCACGCTGCGCCACCTCGCCGAGATGCGCAGTGGCCTGTTCCCGTACAGCTCCGACCCGGACTTCGTGCATGACCTGCTGAGCGACCCGGAGCGCTCCTTCACTCCCCGGCAACTGCTCGCGTACGCGTTCAAGCACAAGAACACCTTCGCGCCGGGCACGCGGTTCCAGTACTCCAACACCAACTTCGTCCTGCTCGGGCTGGTCATCGAGAAGGTCTCCGGTCAGCGGCTCGCGGACTTCATCGACGCGAGGATCCTGCGGCCGGCCCGGCTGCACCACACGCTGCTGCCGCGGGGGACGGAGTTCCCCGACCCGCATCCGCACGGCTACACGGACCAGACGCTGACCGGCGCGGTCGCCGACGCCACCCACTGGAACCCCAGCTGGGCATGGGCGGCCGGGGCGATGATCTCCGACCTGCACGATCTGCGCCGCTGGGCCGGGGTCGTCGCCACCGGGAGACTGCTGAGCCCCCGTACCCAGGCGCAGCGGCTCAGGATGCTGCCGACCGGTCTCCCCGGCCTCAGCTACGGCCTCGGCCTCTTCGACGCCAACGGGTGGATCGGGCACAACGGCTCCATCCCCGGCTACGAGACCGTGACCGTGTACCTGCCCGCGCAGCGGGCCACCCTGGTCATCATGATCAACACGGACTCGACCGTCCAGGGCCAGGAACCCTCCACCCTCCTCGCGCGGGCGGTCACGGCGATCGTCACCCCGGACCACGTCTACGACGGCGCGGTCGCCGCACGCTGAGAACCGGCAGGAAAAAGGCGACAGCAGATGTCCGGCTTCCACGGCACCCTCGGCAGTGACCGACAACCGAGGCCAGCCAACGGGAGGCCGGACATGTCCGTAGCGCTGAACGGCAAGGTGGCGCTAGTCGCCGGGGCGACGCGGGGGGCGGGCCGCGGGATCGCGGTGGAACTCGGCGCGGCGGGCGCCACCGTGTACGTCACCGGACGCAGCACCCGCGCACGGCGCTCCGAGTACGACCGCCCCGAGACCATCGAGGACACCGCCGACCTCGTCACCCGAGCAGGCGGCCGGGGCATCGCCGTACCCACCGACCACCTCGAACCGGACCAGGTCCGCGCCCTGGTCGACCGCATCGCCGACGAGCAGGGCCGCCTGGACGTCCTCGTCAACGACATCTGGGGCGGCGAGAGTCTCTTCGAGTGGGACCGTCCGGTCTGGGAGCACGACCTGGACAAGGGCCTCAGGCTGCTGCGGCTCGCCGTCGAGACGCACGCCGTCACCAGCCATCACGCCCTGCCCCTGCTGCTGCGCCGGCCCGGCGGCCTGGCCGTGGAGGTCACCGACGGCACCGCCGAGTACAACCGCGACACCTACCGGGTCTCCTTCTTCTACGACCTCGCCAAGACCGCCGTCCTGCGCATGGCCTTCGCCCTCGGCCACGAACTCGGCCCGCGCGGCGCCACGGCCGTCGCGCTGACACCGGGGTGGCTGCGCTCGGAGATCATGCTCGACCAGTTCGGCGTGCGCGAGGACAACTGGCGCGACGCCCTCACCGAGGTCCCGCACTTCGCGATCTCCGAGACCCCGCGCTACGTCGGCCGCGCCGTCGCCGCCCTCGCCGCCGACCCGGAGGTGGCCCGCTTCAACGGCCGCTCCCTGTCCAGCGGCGGCCTCGCCCAGGTCTACGGCTTCACCGACCTCGACGGCAGCCGGCCGGACGCCTGGCGCTATCTCGTGGAGGTGCAGGACGCGGGGAAACCGGCGGACGTGACCGGGTACCGGTGAGGTCAGGGATGGAGCATCGGGGGTGACCAACGCGCCGGATGGCCAGGTGGCAGCGTCAGATCGTTCGCGTACGGCCGCGTAGTAGGCGTCCCGGGTGACGCGCTGCTGTTCCAGCAGTGCTTCCCAGGCAGGGTTCCGGCCCGCCAGCGCCTCGGCGAGCAGCGGCTCCGCCTCCTGCAGGGACAGCGGCGCTCCTCCCACCGAGCGGCCCGCTCCCGCGGAAATCGACATGGACGCACGCTGTCTGTCCCGTGGATCTTGCGGGGAGTAGGTTCGGGCCATGGCTGACATGAAGCGCTTCGAGGGGTACGGGGTTCTCGTCACGGGCGCGGCCCGCGGCATCGGCGCCGCCGTCGCCCGGCGCCTGGCCGAGGAGGGGGCGCGGGTCCTGCTCACCGACGCGGACCCGCCCGAGGTCGAGAAGACGGCGGGGGCACTGCGCGAACGGGGCCTGGCCACCGAGGCGTTGGCGTGCGACGTGGGGGACCGGGCGGCGGTGGAGGCGGCTGTCGCGCACGCCGTCGACGCCTTCGGCTCCCTCGACGTCCTGGTCAACAGCGCGGCCTCCTGCACTCCCGACACCCCGCTCTTCGAGGACGGCCCGGACGAGGCGTGGGCCCGGGACCTCGACATCACCCTCACCGGCGCCTACCGCTGCTGCCGGGCCGCGCTCCCGCACCTGGCGGCCTCCGGGCGCGGCGCCATCGTCAGCATCGGCTCCGTCAACGGCCGGATGGACTTCGGCAACCAGGCCTACAGCGCCGCCAAGGCCGGCCTCGCCTCCCTCACCCGCACCCTGGCCGGACAGGCGGCCGGACGGGGAGTCCGCGTCAACCTCGTCGTGCCGGGCACCGTGCGCACGTCCGCGTGGCAAGGCCGGGAGGACGACTTGGAGGCGCTGCGCCCGCTGTACCCGCTCGGCAGGGTCGGGGAACCGGAGGACATCGCGGCGGCCGTCGCCTTCCTCGCCTCCCGCGACGCGGCCTGGATCACCGGCACAGAACTGACCGTCGACGGCGGCCTGACCGCGGTCCACACGGGGTTCAACGCGGTGACGGGGGTACGAAGCGACACCTGCCCCTCACCGTCGGCGCAGCCCCGATGCGGCGGCGCCTACGAAGTCCCGTGAGGAAGGCAGGAGTTGGGGGACCGAGGCAGGCCCTGGGGCGCGTGTGCGGTGCGTGTCCTCGGGGTAGGCAGGGGACGACCGCTGTGACCTGGCGCACTGCGAATGTCACCGTTTCGTCGTAACGTGCGGCGACTTACAACCGATCGCGGCGGACATCGGTCTAGCTGGCAGAGATCGCAGATCGGACGACCATTCCGCGCGAAAGGCAAAGGCAGACCATGGGGGACATCCGCAGACGGGGAGCCGTCGCACTCGGGATCACCGGACTGGTGGCACCGCTCACCCTCGCCCTGGGCACCGGTTCCGCCCAGGCGGCCACGAGCTGCACCACGCAGGCCGGGCCCTATCAGAAGCAGGTGGAGAGGTTCCTCGGCCGGCCGGTCGACGGAAAGCAGTCCGCCGCCGACTGCCAGGCCATCAAGGCCTTCCAGACCAAGCACGGCATCACCCCGAACATCGGGTACGCGGGTTCCGTCACCTGGGGCGTGATGGACCTCATGAACAAGCAGAAGGCCGTCGGGAACAACCCGAACAAGGAAGGCAAGTGCCCGACGAACAAGGGGCGCATAGCCTGCGTGAACCTCACGCTCCAGCTCAGCTGGATCCAGGACGGCAGCAGGCTGGTCTACGGCCCGGTTCCGGTCCGCACGGGCCGCAAGGGGTACGTCACCCGCACCGGTCTGAAGAAGATCTACTGGCGTGACAAGAACCACGTCTCGAACATCTACAACGTGCCGATGCCCTACAGCCAGTTCTTCGACGGCGGCCAGGCCTTCCACTCGGTCAACCTCAGCATGTGGAACCCGCCGGGCTCGCACGGCTGCGTCAACATGACCACCGCCACCGCCAAGAAGTACTGGTCCCTGCTGAAGACCGGCGACGACGTCTTCGTGTACGGGCGCAAGCCGGGCACCTGAGCAGGCACCCGGCCCGGCGTCCCGCCTACTGCGGGGCGTCCCCGAAGTCCGGGATCTCCAGCCGTACCCCGCCCTGCCGCGCCGACTCGTGCGCGATGATGCCCGGCAGGGTGTAGCGGGCGGCCACCCATGCGTTGACCGACGGCAGGGACCGCGTGTTGACGGCGGTCACGAAGTCGTCGACGAGGAAGTGGTGGCTGCCCTCGTGCCCGTTGTGCAGGTTGTCGAACGCCCGCGGCAGCCGCGCCCGGTCGTGCACGGGTGCCGAACCGGAGGTGAAGGCCGCCCGCAGCTCCGGCGCGATGTGCTGGAGCGACGGGTCGTCGGGGGACATGGTGGGCTTGGGCTCCAGCAGTTCGCTGATGTCCTTCACGCCCTTCTTGTCCTGCCACAGGGCCACCGTGGCGAGCTGCTCCATGCTCGCCTCGGTGCCGAAGAAGCGGAACCGGGACTCGCGGATGTGCGAGGGGTAGCCGACGCGACGGAACTCGTTCGTACGGAAGGATCCGCCTCCCGCGACCTCGAACAGCGCGGTGGCGTTGGAGACGTCGTTGTCGAACTGGCTGACGGAGCGGTCGAAGACGCCGTCGCCGCGGTCGTCGCGGACGCCGATCGCCGACACGCTCACCGCGTGCGTCTGCCAGGCGCCGAGCACCCCGCCGACCGCGTGCGTCGGGTACAGCAGCGGGGGATAGCTGGCGGTGGCCTTCCAGTTCTCGCCGCCGCTGTACTGGTAGGCGTCGTAGAAGCCGAGGTCCATGTCGTGGACGTAGTCGCCCTCGGCGTAGAAGAGCCGCCCGAAGGCGCCCTCCGCGATCTGGTTGCGGGCGTGCACCGTCGCCGGGTTGTACTGGCTGGTCTCGCCCATCATGTACGTCAGTCCGGTCGTCCTGACCGCGTCGATGATCGCGGCGATCTCCTCCGTGGTGATCGCCATGGGGACCGCCGAGTACACGTGCTTGCCGGCGTTCAGGCCCTGCAGGACCAGCGGGCCGTGCGTCCACCGCTGGGTGAAGATCGCGACCGCGTCGACAGCCGGCGACTGGAGCATCTCCTCGTAGCTGGGGAAGGTTCCCGCCAATCCCTGCGCGGCGACGAGCTGTTCGGCTCGTTCGGGCAGCAGGTCGGTGACGTGCACGTCGCCGACACCGGGGTGGGCCTGGAACAGCGTCGCGAACTGACCGGAGAACTGGCCGGCGCCGACGATGCCGAGGGAGAACGTCATGAAAGGCGTGCCCTTCACTGGGAGAGGATCGGACACTTACTTTCGTCATGAAAGAATCCTGGCGTCAAGAGCCCGGTGGACATGTTTTCGCCAGAGCCTGCGGCGCCTTAGAGTGAGCACGTTGATTCCGTGACGAAAAAAATCATGTGGGAGCCTGACCTCCATGACCACAGTTGCCGCCAGCTGGCTTCCCCTGAGCCCCGGCGAGCGCTCGGTGGCGATCGAGGTGCTCGTCAACGGCCCCCTGTCGCGCACCGAGCTCGCCCGGCGGCTCGACCTCTCCGCGGGCAGCCTCACCCGGCTCACCAAGCCGCTGATCGAGTCCGGCCTGCTGGTCGAGGTGCCCGAGGCCGGCGCCCCGGCTGAGGTGCGCCAGGGGCGGCCCTCGCAGCCGCTCGACGTCGTCGCCGAGTCCTGGTCCTTCATCGGCTTCAAGATCACCGAGGACATGGTCTACGGCGTCGTCACCACCCTCCGGAGCGACATCGTCGCCCGCCACGACCGCCCGCTCACCACCCATGACCCCACCGAAGTCGCCGACGTGCTCGCGGAGATGACCGGCGAGTTCACCGCCGCGCACCCGTGCCCGGCGGGCATCGGCATCGGCGTGGGCGGACGGGTCGCGGACCGGGCCGTGGTCGCCGAGTCCCCCTTCCTGGGCTGGCGGGGCGTGCCGCTCGCCGGGCTCGTCGAGGAACGCACCGGGCTGCCCGTCGTCGTCGAGAACGACGTCGCCGCCCTCGTGGAGGCCGAGACCTGGTTCGGTGCCGGGCGGGGCCTGGACCGCTTCGTCGTCCTGACCATCGGCGCCGGTATCGGCTACGGGCTGGTGCTGGGCGGCAGACGGGTGCCGAACGCCGAGGGCGACCGCGGGTTCGGCCGCCACTGGATCGTCGACCCCCACGGCCCGCTCACCCCGGAGGGGGAGCGCGGCAGCGCCGTCTCCCTGCTCGCCATCCCGAGCATCCGCTACCAGCTCCGGGCCGCCACCGGCCGGGACTGGACCTACGAGGAGATCCTCGCCCGGGCCGCCGCCGGGGAGCCCATGCCCGCCCGCGTCATCGACGAGGCGGCGCGCGCCCTCGGCACGCTGGTCGCGCAGATCTCCAACTTCGTGATGCCGCAGAAGATCCTGCTCGCCGGAGAGGGGGTCGGGCTGATGGATGTGGCGGGGAACACGGTGGGGGAGACGATCAGGACGCTCCGGCACCCGATGGCCGCCCCGGTCGCCCTGGAGACGAAGGTGTCCGATTTCCACGACTGGGCCCGCGGTGCGGCCGTGTTGGCGATCCAGGTGCTGGTGCTGGGAGCGGCGGAGTCCGAACTGGCCGGTGGATCTTGACAGATGGACGTGATCAGTAACACGGTCTGATATGCCCGTTTCCAGCCTGATTACTCACGGCGCCTTCACCTCCGGAGCCGTATGCTTCACACCATGTCCACCACTGTTGAAACCGTCTCCGAGCGTTCGGCGGACGAGGTCAACGAGGAGATCCGGGCCCTGTGGCGCCGGTCGGGCGGGACACTGAGCGTCGAGCAGCGCGAGGAGTACCAGCGGCTCGTCCTGGAGTGGGCCGCCGCGGCTCCCCAGCCCGCGCGGGCGGCCTAGCTTCATCTGACGCCCGCCGCGCATCGGCGCGCCGGTCCGGGGCACCCCTGATCGAATGGGTCCCCTCCTCGCACTGGCCTCGGCCGTCTGTTACGGCGTCGTCGACTTCAGCGGCGGGATCCTCTCCCGCCGGGCCTCCTTCACGGCCGTCACCTTCCTCGGCCAGATCGGCGGTCTCGCGCTCGCCTGTGTCGCCGCGCACCTCGTTCCCGCCGACGCCGTCCACCCCGCCGACCTGCTGTGGGGCGCCCTGTCCGGCCTGGGCAGCGGCACCGCCATGCACTTCCTCAACCGCGGCCTGAGCCGCGGGGCCATGACCGTCGTCGTCCCCCTGAGCGCGGTGACCGGCGTCGCCCTGTCCGTCCTGTGCGGCGTCCTCCTCCTCGGCGACCGGCCCGACCCGTCGGCCTGGGTGGGCATCGCCCTGGCGGTGCCCGCACTCTGGTTCGTCTCCGGGGGCCGGGCCGGCGCGGCCCCCGGCGCCGGCGACGGGCTGCTCGCCAGCGCGGGCGTCGCCGTGCAGTACGTCGCCCTCGGCCTGGCAGGTGCGTCCGCCGGGCTGTGGCCGGTCGTCGCCGGCCGTGTCGCCGCCGTACTCCTGCTGCTGCCGACCACCCTGCGGCACGGACCCCTGCGACTTCCGCCCCGGATCGCCGCCCAGGCGCTCCTCGTCGGGGCCGGGGCCGCGCTCGGCCTGATCCTCTATCTGCTCGCCGCCCAGCGGCAGTTGCTGGCCGTCGCCGTCGTCCTCGCCTCGCTCTATCCGGCCATCCCGGTGATCCTCGGCCTCGCGCTGCTGCACGAGCGCATCACCGCCCGGCAGACCGCCGGACTGCTCGGCGCGGCGGCGGCCACCGTCCTGCTCACCCTCGGCTGACCCGTCAGCCCCAGCTCGCGGAGTAGGCGCGCCGGTAGTCCTTGCGGTCCTGCTCCGCCCGGATCCACCGCGTGGCCACCAGCGCGATCATGCTGCCGCCGATGACCAGCATCCCGGGGCCGATGTTCCGCGGGTCGCTCAGCCGGGCCAGCAGGGTCGTGCCGGTCGAGGTGCCCGTCGCCGGGGTGGTGGAACCGGGGGACGTGGTGTTGGGCGCGATCGCGCTGTGCGTGGCCGACGCGGACGGTGCCGGTGAGGCGCCCTGCTGGGCGGCCGCCTGCTTGGAGACGATCAGCTGCACGTTGAGCGCCTGCATCGCCTTCGTCACCGGCTGGAAGAACGTCGTACCGCCCGAGGTGCAGTCGCCGCTGCCGCCCGAGGTGATGCCGAGCGCGATGCCCTCGGAGAACAGCGGACCGCCACTGTCGCCCGGTTCGGCGCACACGTTCGTCTCGATGAGCCCGGTCACCGTGCCCTCGGGGTAGTTCACCGTCGCGTCCAGCCCCTTGACCTCACCGTCGTGCAGACCGCTGGTGCTGCCGCTGCGGAACACACGTTCCCCGACCACCGGATCGCTCACGCCGGTGATCCGCACCCCGTTTCCGTTGCCGATGGCCACGATGTCCGCGCCCTGCCCCGCCGTACCGCTCGCGTACTGCACGAGGGAGAAGTCGCTGCCGGGGAAGTTCTGCTGCACGGTGGTGCCGAGCTGCTGATTGCCCTGGCTGTTGGCGAACCAGATGGAACCGTTCGGCCCGCAGTGCCCGGCGGTGAGGATGAAGTCGGTCTGCCCGTTGGTCACGTTGAACCCCGCCGAGCAGCGCCCGCCGGTCGACAGGATGGGCGCCGCCCCGTTGAGCCGGGTGGTGAACGTGCCCTTGGTGCGCTCCATCCGCACGAAGCGGCCGATGCCGGACGCCACCTTGGTCATGTCCGACCAGTCGGAGGCCGAGACGGTGCTGTCGGCCTGCACCACCACCTGGTTCGTCCGGTAGTCCATCACCCAGGCCGTGCCCGCCACCCGGGGCGCCGAACGCAGCGTCGCCGTGGCCGCCTTGAGCTCGTTCATGCTGTGGCCGACCATCTTCGCCTCGGCGCCCGCCCGCTCGACCTCGGCCGCCGCCTTCTGGTCGGTCACCGCGACCACCGTGCGCCCGTCCGCGCCGACCCACGTCCCCGCCGTACGCGCGGTACCCAGCTGCGCCACCAGCGAGGCACCCGTGCCGGGCGTGTCCCCCTTGGCGCTGAACGGAAGGGCGGAGGTACCGGGAGACTCGCTCGCCATGGCGGCCTGCGTCACCATGGCTCCCCCCAGGAGGAGTCCGCCGACGGCCGCCAGTCGTGTCACTCGCCGGACCATCCGTCGTCGTGCGTGCCTCATGCATGGCTCCCGAACCAGTACGCGCGGTGCCAACACCGCGGGGCCCTCCGGTCGTTGAGCACCCTCTCTCCATACGTTCCGGGAGCCGACCGCGTTCAGCGCGCCGGTGATCTTCTACGGCTTGCGCCCCACCCCGCCGTACATCGCCACCTCCAGGGGCTCGTCCCCCTCCTTCGGACGCCAGCGCGAACACGACACCACGCCCGGTTCCAGCAGCTCCAGGCCGTCGAAGAACCGCGCCACCGCCTCGGGCGTGCGCTGCGTCAGCGCCGGCGTGCCGTGCTGGTTCCAGAACCGCACCGCCTCGTCCACCTCGGGCAGCGCCGGAGTCGTGATCGTGTGCGACAGCACCAGGTGGCTGCCCGCGGGCAAGGCCTCCATGAACCGCCGCACGATGCCGTACGGGTCCTCGTCGTCGCCGACGAAGATGACCACCCCGAGCAGCATCAGCGCGACCGGCCGGGACAGGTCCAGGGTGGCGGCGGCGCGCTCCAGGACCGCCTCGACATTGCGCAGGTCCTCGTCCAGATGGTCGGTACGGCCCTCCGGCGCGCTGGTGAGCAGGGCGCGGGCGTGCGCCAGGACGAGCGGATCGTTGTCGACGTACACCACCCGGGACTCCGGGGCCAGCCGCTGGGCGACCTCGTGGGTGTTGTCGGCGGTCGGCAGCCCCGTGCCGATGTCGAGGAACTGGCGGATGCCCGCGTCCGCGACCAGATGACGCACGGCGCGGCCCAGGAAGAGCCGGTCGGCGCGGGCGTACTCGCCGATGGAGGGATGCAGTTCACGGATGCGGTCGCCGGCCACCCGGTCGACCTCGTAGTAGTCGCCGCCGCCTAGCCAGTAGTTCCAGATCCGCGCCGTGTGCGGGCGCAGGGTGTCGATGCGTCTGCGCAGCGCCTCGGCGGGATCTTCGGTGGCTGCCGGGTTGTCCGTCACGTGCTCAGCTCCTGGAGGGCCTGGTGGTCGGGCGCGGGGGGCAACCGGCAATCTAGACGGCGGAGTTGATGTCTGCCGAGGGTACGGCGGGAGAGATTTTCCCAAGAAGTGCCGCACGGCCGGCCTCGTCGCCCCACACGGACGCCGGATCGACGTAAGGCCGCAGCAGCGCGGTCAGTGCCGGGTCCGCCCGGCGGTTCAGCTCGTCCGAGGCGAGCTTGCGGGCGATCCCGGCGAGGAAGTCGGCCAGCTGCACCCGCGGATCCTCGCCGGCCACCACCAGCCGCAGCCCGCCGAGCCGGATCCCGGCCCGCCGGGCCGACTCCTCGATCCAGGCGATGCGCTCCGGCGTCAGCAGGTTCTGCCGGTCGTGCACGAGCCGGACCTCCTGGCCGCCCGCGCCCCAGTACGCGGCCGTGCGCACGATCGCCGGCAGCAGCGGATTGAGCAACGGAATCAACGGCGGTCCGGCGAGCAGTCCGGCCCGGTAGTCGTCCGCCCGGGAACGGGATGCCGCCAGCTTGTCCAGGACCGCTGCGACGGCCGTACGGGCATGCGCGCGCCGCAGGTCGTCCACCGTGCGGGAGAACAGGTCCGCCGGCTCCGAGGGCTCCCCGTCGTGCCGTACCCGCAGCAGCCGGTTCGCCGCCCGCACGAACTCCCGCCACCCCGCCTCCCCGAACGTCCGCCGCCCGGCCCGGTACAGGAACAGCGCCTCGGCCGTGTCGCCGAGCAGCAGATGGGCCGTCCGGTCGACGACGAAGAACTCCTTCTCGACCAGGTGCACATGGGCTCTGGCGTGGATCGGACCCCCCGGCGCGAGCAGCCATTCCAGCACCGCCCGGTGCTTCTCCCGCAGCAGATGGTTGGCCTTGTACTCCTCCGCGGGCGAGCGGATGCGGTCCCGGATCTCCCGCACGCACGCGGCCGCGGCGTCCACCGGCAGCCCGACCCCGGCGTGCGCGAACACGTCGGTGTTCCCGCCGGTGAGGTTCTCGCCGTCCGAACCCGACTCGTCGCAGGCGACTTCACGGTCGTTCCAGGTCACAGCACGGCCCCCTTATCTTGTGCGACATGAACAGGATCCCGCACGACACGTCCGGCGAACCGAACCCCCTGCGTGCCCTGTCCCTGGACCGGCTCCGTCGCCGCACGAGCATGAAGTGGCGCACCTACCCGGCCGACGTACTGCCGCTGTGGGTGGCGGAGATGGACGTTCCGCTGGCCGAGCCGATCGTCCGGGCGGTCACCGACGCCCTCGCGCTCGGCGACACCGGCTATCCGGCGGGCACCGCCTACGCCGAGGCGCTCGCCGCCTTCGCCGACAAGCGGTGGGGGTGGGACGGGCTCGCCGTGGAGCGCACGGCGATCGTGCCCGACGTGATGCTGGGCGTCGTCGAGATGCTGAAGCTGGTCACCGGGCACGGGGACCCGGTCGTCGTCAACTCGCCGGTGTATCCGCCGTTCCACCAGTTCATCGCGCACATGGACCGGCGGGTGGTCGAGGCCCCGCTCGGCGCGGACGGACGCATCGACTTCGGCACTCTGGAGGAGGCCTTCGAGCGGTCGGCCGCCGGCCGGCGCCGGGCCGCCTACCTGCTGTGCAGCCCGCACAACCCGACCGGTGTCGTGCACACCGCCGGGGAGCTGGCCGCCGTGGCCGCCCTCGCCGACCGGTACGGCGTCCGGGTGGTCGTCGACGAGATCCACGCGCCGCTGACCGCCTCTGGCGTGGACTTCGTGCCGTACCTGAGCGTCCCTGGCGGGGAGAACGGCCTGTCGCTCATGTCCGCGTCCAAGGCGTGGAACCTGGCGGGCCTCAAGGCGGCGCTCGCGATCGCGGGCCCGGAGGCCGCGGCCGATCTGGCGCGCCTGCCGGAAGAGGTCGGTCACGGCCCCAGCCACATCGGTGTCATCGCCCACACCGCCGCCCTGACGGAGGGCACGCCCTGGCTGGACGCCCTGCTCGCCGGGCTCGACGACAACCGGCGACTGCTGTCGGACCTGCTCGCCGAACACCTCCCCGCCATCACCTGTCGCCCCGGCCAGGCCACCTACCTGGCCTGGCTGGACTGCCGTGCGCTGGGCCTCGACCAGGACCCGGCGGACGTCTTCCTGGAGCGCGGCAGGGTGGCCCTGAACTCGGGGATCCCCTTCGGCACCGGGGGCGCGGGGCACGTACGCCTGAACCTGGCGACCTCGCCCGAGGTGATCACGGAAGGCGTACGGCGGATGGCCGCGGCGCTGCGCTGACCCGCGCGGCTCGCGGTCGGTCGATCCGGCGGTCCCGCCCGGCCGACGGGGCCGAGCACTCGGTCCTCGCGTCCTCGGACTCCTCGCTGCCGCACGCCGTGCCTAGACTTCCGGCATGGAGGACAGACAGCTGGAACGGCTCGGCTCGGGCAAGTACCTGTTGATCACCAGCTACCGAAAGAACGGCACCCCGGTCGCCACCCCGGTGTGGGTGGTGCGCGACGGTGACACGCTCGGTGTTTGGACGGCCGCCGACTCCTGGAAGGTCAAGCGGATCAGGGCCCGCGGCGACGTCCTCGTCGGCCCCTGCGACCTGCGCGGCAACCCCACGGGGGCGCAGATTCCCGCCACAGCCGAGATCACCGACGAGGCGACCGTCGCTCACTACCGCGAACTCATCGCCCGCAAGTACGGCATCGTCGGCCGGCTCACCCTGCTCGGCAGCCGACTGCGCCGGGGCCTGAAGGGCACCGTCGGCATCCGCGTCACACCGCAGCCCTGAGACACGGACGGCCGCGCGGTCCTGTGAAGGAACCGCGCGGCCGTCACGACGGCACGTCCCGTGTTACGAGGCGTCGAGCACCGTGCCGTTGAGCACCGGCCCGCCCGGCAGCGGGTTGCCGACCTCGTCGCTCAGCTGGAACCGCACCGACTCCGCCGGCTCCGCCACCTGGTCCGTGACCGTCGGCACGGACACCTCGGCGCTGACCTGTCCGGGCGGCAGACCCGCGGCCACGGCCAGGTACTGCACCGAGGACAGCGGCCGCTCGGGATCGGGCTGCTCGCCCGAGACGTTCTCCAGCCACTGCGGATCCACGTCCTTCGTGGACAGCTCCGGCCCCCCGGTTATAGGCACCACGCCGAAGGACTCGAAGAGGTCCACGTCCGCCGCGGCGGACAGCGTCACCTTCCACTTCAGGGTCTGCCCCTCGGTCACCCGGTCCGCGACCGGCGTCACGGTGACCGTCGGCATCGGGTCGTCGTTCTGCACGGTGACCCCACCGCGGTAGGAGCCGACGACGGCGCCATGCACGGCCTTGACCAGCACCGCGTTGTCGACGTCGTAGGCGAACCTCGTATTGCCCTTGACCTGCACCTTCACATCGATGTCGTGACCGCCGGGCCGCACCGTGACGAGGCTCTGCTTCTCCTTGCCGGTGGCCGGGTCGATGACGTACACCCGCACCTGTCCGTCGCCCCGCCCGGACACCCGTACGGGCACCTGGTACGTGCGGACGCCCGAGTCGCCCTCCTTCACCGTCGTACGCCCGATGTCGACGCGCGGCAGCGCGGCCTCCCGCACCGCCGGAGTGCCGGGGCGCCAGCCCCAGGCGTCCATCAGCCAGGCCTGGCCCCGGGCCGACCGGGGCGTCAGCTCCAGGGACTTGACGTGCTTCAGGTCCAGGCCCGCCCGGGACGCGGCGGTCAGCGGGACGCGGACCTCACGGGCCCAGTAGGAGGCGGTGCGTTCGGTGCCGGGCAGCCCGTCGACCTTGACCGCGCCGAGGGCGGCCCGCCTGCCGTGGGTGTCGGTCAGGGACACGTCGATGCGGGTGCCGGTCGAGTTCGGCGGAACGATCAGCCGCAGCGCCAGATCCTTGGAGCCGGTGAGAGCGACCGGGGCGCCAGGACGGATCCGCGCCGGGGAACCGGCCGCCGACCACTTCAGCGCGACGGCGCGACGGCCGACCTCACGGGTGGGCTCCCACGTCGCGAAGTGCGGGGAGACGCCCTTCGCACCGGAGGGGAGGCAGGCCACGTGCTGGTCCGGGTCGACGGCCGAGCACAGCCGCCCCCCGGTCACCGACAGCTTGCCGTCCGGCAGGAGGCCCCCGACGCGGTTCGCCCCGACGGCGTGGGTGAGCACGCGCGCCGGGTCCGCCGAGGGCGCCCGCCGGCCGGAACCGTCCAGCAGCGGCCGTACCCGGTCGTCCCCGGCGACGAACAGCCGCGCCGCCGCCGCGATGTACGTGCTGCCCGCCCGGTGCTGCTGGTCGGCGGTCAGCCGGGTCGCGGTGCCCGGCGAGCACACCGGGTCCCGGTGCTCGTCGTCGTCGAAGAAGTCGTCCTCCGAGGGCGCCTGGGACTGGCCCGGAGTCCACTCGGTGTTGAAGAAGTTGTGGTCGGCGCCCACCACGTAGACGGCGCTGTGCAGCGCGCTGCCGCGGCTGACCGAGCGGGTGCCGTCGACGTACACCTCGCCCTGCAGGTCGGAGACGTCTCCGTCGCAGCCCGGCAGGATCGTCGTCGAGGGGACGTCCGCGACCGGATTCTGGCCGAAGATCGTCGGTCCGATGAGCACGGTGCCGCTGATGTGCCAGCGCACCGGCCCGTGGTAGCCGTCCTGCGCGGACGGCGGCGGGTAGAGGCTGTCCATCGCCGCCCGGTTGACGCCCTCACCGCCGCGGGAGTGGCCGACCAGCAGGACGTGCGAGAGATCCGCCGGCGGGGCGTCGCGGACGATCGCGGGGGCCGAGGCGGGGTGGGCGGCCCACTCGGCCCAGCGGGCCAGGTGCTGCCGCACCAGCGAGGAGCGGGCCTGGGCGCCGCCGTCCTCGGCCGCCCAGTCCTGGCCGTTGATGCCGTTGGCGGCGATGGAGACGGTCACATAGCCCTGGGAGGCCAGGAGTTGCTGGTCGCGCAGGTAGCCGCGGTAGCTCGGGATCGGCTTGGTGCCGGCCGGGCAGGGCCAGTCGCCGCTGATGTCGTCGCCGTTGTAGCAGGTGCTGTGGCGGCCGTGCAGGAACAGTGCGAGCGGACGCTTGCCGGTGGTGCCCTGGGGCGCGACGACCACGGCCTTCATCTCGACGGGCTGCGGGAAGTCGGGCAGCTTCACCGGGTCCAGGTCGTACTCGCCGGTGGACGTACGGTACGGGCCCGGCTTCCCGGGATCGACGGAGTTCGCCGGCAACTGCGCGGGCGGCTGGGCGGCCGCCGTGTCAGCCCGGCCCGGCGCCCGGGTGCGGCCCGCCGCGTCCAACTGCCGTCCCGCGGCCCGTACCTGAAGGCCCGTCAGGTGACCGGCGGTCTTGCCGAGCGCGAGCCGGAAGGTCCTGCCGTCCTTGCCGGGGGCCGGATGGCCGAGCAGCCGGCCGCCGGCGTAGAAGTCGACGCGCGCGTCCCCCATCGGCACGGGCGCGGTCGAACGCCACACCAGCTGCCGCGCCGCCCCCTGACCGGCGATCCGCCAGCCGGGCGGGAGGGGGCTGTCGCTGTCTGCCGTCGTCGTGAGCGGTCTGGCGTCGGGCGGTCCGGCCGCCTGCGCCAGCCCTGGCGATCCCCCCGCCACCGCGAGCACCGCCACCGCGGTCACCGCTATTCGCCGGGCACGGAACAAGGTGTTTCCTCCTCAAGTACCGAGCACAGGCGCCCCGTTGGTCAGCGGGGGCCTCTCGTGTACCTGAGGACGGCGGGTGGGAGCTGTGGGTTGCCTGTGTGCGCGGATTCGATCACCGGCGCGAACAGGATCAGGCCGTCGGAGTGCCGGAGGTCAGGTCCAGGCGCGGTACGGCTCGTCGACCAGTTGGAACACGGGCTCACCGCGCACCGGGTCCTTCACCGTCGACAGGCGTACCCGGTCGCCGCTGTGGATGCCGATCAGCGGGCCCATGACGCGGCCCCGGACGACGAACCCCTCGGCCATCTCGACGAGGGAGACATTGCGCGCGGCGGGGGTGTTGCGGTGCACCACCGTGGCGTGCCGGATGGTGCCCGTGCCCTCGCTGCGCTCCGTCCTGAGGTCGCTGCCCTGGCAGACGGGACACAGCAGCCGGTGGTACATGGCGGTGCCGCACCAGGTGCAGCGCTGGAAGAGGATGGTGTCCGCGTCGCGCGAGGCCGGATCGAGGAGGCCCGCCGCAGAGCCGGCGGTCTGACGGGCGACGCCTACTGAGTGGTGGTACACGCTGGTCAACTCCCTGCGCTCGGCCGGAATCCCACGTGCGCGGTTCGCCGTGCCACCGTGCACGGCATCAATGTATGACACTCAGTGTCGTCCGTAAAGGCACTGCGTACCCTCAATATGAACTCGCTCTCGGTCACTCCTTTTCGAGGGCGCCCTCGATCTCCTGGACGACCCGCCACAGGGGTGCGCCGCGCCGGGAGACGACCACCACGACGTCCTCGGTCTCCTCCTCGCCGTCCGGCGTCGAGGGGGCGGAGAACGCCGACTGCACGTATCCGAGGGCATGGTCCAGCGCGGCGCTCGCGTCACCCTCTCCGTCCGAACGCAGCCAGGAGCGCAGCGCGTTGTTGTGCGCCGCCGCCACCGCCGCCGCGATCACGTCGGCGCGCAGTGTCCCGTCCTGCCGGCCGGCCAGGCGGCCGCGCAGATAGTCGGCGAAGGCCCGCTCGTAACGCCACACCACCGACAGCTCGTAGGCGCGCAGCCCGGGCACCTTCTTCGTCAGGCGGTAGCGCTGCACGGAGAAGGTGGGGTTCTCGGTGTACATCCGCAGGACGATCCGGACCGCGTCGCACACCCGCTGTACCGGATCCTGGTCGTCGGTGCTCTCGGCGAGGAACGCCGTCATCTCCGCGAGGCACCGCTCGTGGTCGGGGAAGACCACGTCCTCCTTGGAGGGGAAGTAGCGGAAGAACGACCGCCGTCCGACGCCGGCGAGCGCCACGATGTCGTCCACGGTCGTCTGTTCGTAGCCCCGCTCGAGAAACAGCTGGAAGGCCGCCGCGACCAGGGCGTCCCGCATGGGTGGCCGTGTGGCCGCCGGCTCCGTCTTCATGACCGCGAACGTAGCATCCGAGCGAGGCGAATGACACTCAGTGCGCTCCTGACAGGGAACTCGGTGTCGCCCGGGGGATGAGGGAGGCCTCCGGCTGAACTGCCGGGGACGCGGGCGCGTATCACTCCCCGGGAACGGCGAAGAGTCCCGTCCCGGCACGGAAGGAGAGCACTGTGCCCGCACCGCCGGCATCCGGATCGCCCGACGACCGCCCGCCGCTGGAGCCCATCGTCGTCCTGCGCCCGCGCCGCACCGACGCCCTGGCGGAGCTGTTCAAGGAGATGGAGCAGGGCGCCCCCGGCCTCGAGCCGATCGCCGTGCCCGACCCGCACTCCTGGGACGAGGGCGAGACCCAGGAACTCCCACCGGTGCGCGTCCCCGCCCCGGACGGCGGACGCCGGTTCGGCTTCGGGTCGGGACTGCGCCGCGCCGCCGTCACGGTCGCCGTGGGCGCGGCCGCCCTCGTCGGCTTCGGCTGCGCCCTGCTGCTGCCCGGCCGCAGCGGTGAGGCCGCCACCCCCGCACCGTCATCCAGCCCGACGGCCTCGGCCGAACCGACGCCGACGCCGACGGCGTCCGGCGCGGCCGACCCCGACGGCGCGGGCACCCTGCGCGAGGGCGACAGCGGCCCCGCCGTCATCGACCTGCAGCAACGCCTGCGCGACATCCCGAACGTCTACGACAACGGCTCCACCGACGGCCGCTACGACGCCACCCTCGAGGCGGCGGTCGCCCGCTTCCAGCTCTGGTACGGCATCCGCGGCGACGAGACCGGCGTCTACGGCAACGACACCCGGCAGGCCCTCGAATCCCGGACCGGTGCCGCCACCGGCTGACACCGTGGGACCAGGACGGGGCTACTCCGGGTCGACCGGGACCCGGATGTCCAGGATGCAGACGTCGTCGCGCCGGTCGCCCTCCAGCATCCCCGCCAACAGGGGTGCCAGGGAGCCGGGTTCCTCGGTGTGGTGGGCCAGCACCGCCTCGGAGAGCCGTGTCAGGCCCTTGTCGATGCCCTCCCCGGGCCGCTCGACCAGACCGTCGGTGTAGAGGACGACGCGGTCGCCGGGCTCCAGCCGGCATTCCGCCTCCTCGAAGGCGGGCTTAGGGCTCGCGCCCAGCAGCATGCCGCGGGGACGGTCGAGGTACCGCACGACTCCGTCGCGCAGCAGCAGGGGCGGCGGATGGCCGGCCTGGGCCCACACCAGGCGCCGCTCGGCGGCGGTGTAGCGGGCCAGCACCATGGTCGCGGTGCCGTGCGAGTCCCGGGAGTGCAGCAGCAGGGTGTTGAGCCGGGCCAGCGCGCCGGTCAGCGAGGAGCCGGTGATGACCATGCCCTTGGCGGTGAAGCGGAGCAGGGCCATCGAGGCCACCGCGTCGATGCCGTGCCCGGCGACGTCGCCGACTACGAACAGGGCGTCCCCGTCGGGCAGTTCGATGGCGCTGAACCAGTCCCCGCCCACGTGGATACCCGACTGGGCCGGCAGATAGGCGACGTCGACCCGCAGCCCGGCCAGCGGCACCGGACGGGTGGGCAGCGGCAGCAGCGCGTGCTGGAGCCGGCCGGCCAGGGTCCGCTCGACCCGCAGCACGTCGTGCTGGGTGAGGATGGCCCGCTCGCTCTCGATGAGGGCGAGTTCCGCGCTGCGCTGGGCCGTGAGGTCCTGGATGACGCCGTGCACCTCGACGGTCGCGCCGTGGGAGTCCGGCACGGCCTCCGCGACGGCGCGCAGATGCCGCAGCCTGCCCGCCACCCGGATGCGGAAGGGCACGTCGAACGACCGCCCCGCACGCAGGAGTTCGGCGATGGCCTGGGTCAGAGCGGACGCGTCCTCGGGCAGCGCGAGGTCGGGCAGCCGGGTCAGGCCGATCGGGCCGTCCGCCGGGTCCCGGCCGAGCAGGGAGAAGACCTGGGAGGACCAGGTGACCTCCTGGGTGAGCAGGTTCCAGCTGGCCCAGCCCAGGTTGCCCAGCCGCTGCACGTCGGCCAGCCGCTGTTCCTGCCGGTCCGAGGAGCCGTGCCGGACCCAGGTGACGACGAGCCGTTCGTCCAGCCGTGCCGCCCGCACCGAGTAGGTGGACAGCTCCGCGACGCCGTCCACGACCTCCTGGTGCGCGAACTGCTCGCTCTCGTACGGCTCTCCGGTGGTGAGCGCACGCCGGAAGCCCTGCCACACCGGCTCGCCCAACAGCGTCGGGCAGCACTCCCGGAACCCGCGGCCGACCAGTTCGCGTCCCGCGTGGCCGACCACGTCCGGGGAGTGGGCCGTGGCGGCGTCGATGCGGTAGTCCCTGACGTCCCCGGAGGGGGTGCGCAGCGGGGTGAGCAGCATGGTGGCGCCGGGCAGCGCCTCGAACACCGCCCGTACGACGTCCACGGCGTCGTCGGGGGAGACGGGGGGCCGGATGTCGAGGGCGCGCAGCCGGCCGGCGCACAGCCGGGCCACCGCCCGCAGATGCTCGCGCGTCTCGTCGGCGAACGGCCCGCCACGGGCGCGCAGCACGCCGATGCACACGTCGCCCGGTGCCGCGACGGTGGCCGTGCGCGTGACCGTCGACCCGTGGGCCGGTACGGGCAGCCAGGCGCGGGTGGGCCAGCGGCTGGGCGGATCCCCGATGAGCAGGTAACGCTTGCCGTCCGACTCCAGGTCCTCCAGCCAGCGCGGTTCGCCCGCGCGCAGTGAGTCGAGCGCGGCGACCCCGCTCAGCGGCGGCACGTGCTGCCACTGGGCGGCCAGTTCCTCGTCGACACCGGCGTGCCCGATCAGGTCCAGTCCGCCCGTGGGCATCAGTGCGTAGAGCATCACCGCGTCGGCGCCCACTTCGGGCCCGAGGTGCTCCAGCAGACAGCCGGCGAGCTCCTGCGGGGTGGCCACATGGACGAGTTTCCTGCCGAGGGTGGCCAGGATGGCGGAGCTCTCCTCGACCGCGGCCGGCTCCCTGAGGGGCAGGGAGAGGGAGGCGGTGAAGGCGGCGGTGTCGGGTTCCGGGGCCGGGGCGGACGACGGCGCCAGGGAGCCGAGCGTGATCCAGCACTCCTCCAGGAGCGTGTGACTTCCCGCCTCGGCCCGCTTCTGCAACTGCTCCTCGGCGGCGTTCGGAGAGCAGCCGGTCAGCGCCATGACGGCACCCTTGGCCCGCTCCAGGACGGCCGACGTCGCCGCCAGGTCGCGCAACCGGTCCAGTTCCGCTCGCTGCCTGGCGACGATCTTGGCCAGCGCAACGGTGTCAGCCGCGGTCGGGGACTCCGCTGGCGTGGCGGGCTCGCTCGTCACGCGTCGAGCATCGCACATCGGACGCGCTCCGATCGCACCCTTGCCTGCCCGGGCTTCACTCGAAAGAGGACCGCGGGTGTGTCGTGGTGGACATCCCGGACGCTCGTGCTCCGGTCACTCGACGGGCTGCCGGTACAGCCACTGGCGCACCATGCGGCTCAGCAGCGGCATGACGACGTACGTCAGCACCGGCAGCAGCACGAGGGGGAAGACGGCCGCCCGCAACGGCAGCGGCCAGGCCGTGGTGCGGGGCGTCACCAGGGCCTGGACGAGGAGGGTGAACGGGTAGGCGCCGAGGAAGGTGGTGAGGACCATCTTCCAGCGCGGCGGGGACTGCACCGTGGTGCCCGGCAGGCTGAACCAGGTCTCCAGGCCGGTGGTCGACTGCCGCTCGCTGCCGACCTCGGTGGCGACGCCCTCGATCCGCTCGTGCCACTCCGCCCGCTCGGCGGACTCCAGCCAGCGGGTCAGCCGGTGCGGATCCGACCAGCGGAGCACCGCGTGGTAGCGGTGGCCGTCCTCGGGCCGCAGCCAGGAGACGCCCTCGTTGCCCGGGAACCGTCTGGCGCAGCGTGTGACGCCCTCGGTCCACTCCTCGAACTCCCGCTCGTGGCCGGGGCGCACCTGCCAGGTCAGGACGGTGGTGACCGGTTCCCCTCTGCGCAGCTCGGTGGTGCTCATGGTCACCACGTGTGCCACGCGCGGCGCGGATCATGCACCAGGGGCCGGGCCGGTGTTCAGCGTCCGGCCTCGACCAGGGCCTGGGTGACCGCGCGGACGCTGCGCGCGATGTGCTGGAGCTGCAGCACCTCGGCCGCGTACAGCTTGATCGTGTGCTCGATGACCGACTCGGGCAGGCCCAGGCGGGGCAGGTCGGCGCGGGCGGTCTGCAGCGCGGTGCGGGCGACCCGGATCTCGTGCTGGACCTGGATCTGCGCGTGGCGGGCGAGCAGCACGGGGTGGCGGAGCATGGCCGGGTAGCCGGCGTAGCGCGCCGGAACCAGCTCCCGCAGCCACTTGGCCGCCGAGCGCTCCCAGTCGTAGGAGCCGGGCTGCTTGACCTGGCACGGCCAGTCCGGACTGAGGCGCGTGGTCGTCAGTTGCATCGGTGATCGCTTCCGGGTGTACGGCGTCGTGAGGGGTGGTCCGACGGGTGCGTGCGGGCGGCCCCGGCCTAGGGGATGACCGGGGCCACCACGGGCGCTCGCACGGACGAGGCCCGCCCGGAAGCCCGCGCGCCGACGCGGGTAGGAGACGGCGGCTACGGATGTCCGGGTGACGCGTGAGAAGTATTTATATATGCCGTCCGGTTTGCAAGACGTATGAAAACATTCATGCGCGATATGTTGTGAAAGGTCCCTTTGTAATTCGAGACAGCGCGTGGGGAAGGTGTTACCGAAGGTTACGGCGAGCCCGGCGCCGACCCCGCTCCGCCGTCAGTCCCGCAGGAAGAACTGGTGCTGGTCGGAGATCTGTTCGTACTCCTCCAGCCGGGCCTGGGTGCGCTCCGGGTCGGCGTCCGTCATGGCCTGCAGCAGCGCTGCGGCGATCACCCCGGGCGCGGCATAGGAGTCGAAGACCAGCCGGGAGCCGGTACCTGTGGCGAAGGCTACGTCCGCCTCGTCGGCGACCGGACCGAGCGCCAGATCGGTCACCAGGGCGACCTTCAGTCCGGCGCTGCGCGCCACCTGCACGGCCGTCAGGGTCTCCTGGGCGTGCCGGGGCATCGAGAACGCCAGCACCCAGGTGCCGCCCGCCTCCCGGGACTGCAGCAGGGCGTCGTAGGCGACGCTGCCGCCCCGCGTCACCAGCCGCACGTCCGGATGGATCCGGCGGGCGGCATAGGCGAAGTACTCGGCGAGCGAGACCGAGATGCGCAGCCCGAGGACGGTCAGCGGAGTGGAAGCCGACAGCTTGCGGCCGACGTCGATCAGCTGGTCCGGGTCGGCGAAGTCGCGCCGCAGGTTCTCCAGGTTCTCGATCTCGGCGTCCACCGCCGACTGCAGTTCGTTGCTGCCGTTCTCCTCGGGCGCTCCGGGCCCGCCCGCCAGGTGGCCCAGCGCGATCGACTGGAGCTTCTCGCGCAGCGCCGGATAACCGCTGAAGCCGACCGCCGCGGCGAACCGGGTCACCGACGGCTGGCTCACGCCGACGCGCTCGGCGAGATCGGTGATCGACAGGAACGCCGCCTCGGTGATGTGCTCGATCAGGTACTGGGCGATGCGCCGCTGGCCCGGGGAGAGCCGGGGCCGGTCGAAGAGGGTTCTGAGCTGGGACGCCGGTGCGGCCTCGGCCTCCGGGGCGGTCCTGCCCGAGGTGATCGCGGATGCCTGTGCGCGTGCCTGCTGCGGCGATGGCACCGGTGCGCCTCCTTTGTCTCCCACAGTGCTTCAACATAGCTCACACACCGTCGTGACCAGGGCTTGTGCGGGCGCATCCGGCACCCTGAGACGAACCCTCGGATGGCCTGCCGGGACGCCGTGTCACCGGCGGTAGATCGTGATCGAATGACCGACCTCGTCGACCGGGCGGCTGCTGTCGATCAGGGTCCCGAGCTGCCCGCGCGCCTTGTCGACCGCCGTGTCCGACACGACCAGCAGTCCGTGCACCTGACGCGCCGGCACCTTGCGCGGATCGGACGCGTCGATGCCGTAGTACGCCGGCACACCGCTGCCCTTGTACACCAGCCAGACCCGCTCGCCCCGGTACCGCTCGCGCAGCCGGTCCGCGAGCCGGCCGAGGTCCTGCCCCCAGTCCACGTTGGAGTCGTGCAGCCGCAGATACGTCTTGGACGGACCGCCGAACGCCTCGTTGGAGTACGGCAGGTAGTAGGGAAACGTCCGCAGCGAACTGACCGCGACGAACACCACCAGCGCCCCCGTCGCGAGCGGCGCCCACCGCCACCGCACCAGGAGCACACACCCGGCCGCCACCGCCAGGAACATCGGCATGAAGAGGGCGTAGCGGGTCCCGAAGTCCCGCGAGCCGGTCATCGCCGAGGCCATCAGCACGGCGGCCGGGACCAGCACATAGGGCGCGGCGGGCCGCAGCCGCCGTACGGTCACCATCACGACGGCACCGGCGGCCCACAGCGCGAGCATGCCGAGCGGTGTCTTCACCAGCAGCGCGGCCGGCAGGTAGTACCAGCGGGACCCGGTGTACAGATGCCCGAACAGGAAGCCCTGCCACGGGTACTTCTCCAGCCCGAACTGGATGCGCATCCCGTCCCGGTAGGACTCGGGGACCGGCATGAGCCGCACCAGCAGCCCCTTCAGCCCGTGCACGGCGGGCACCTGCTGCCCGGCCGGCGACCACCGCAGCCGCGGATCGACCACGAGATACGACGCCCATACGACCGCCACGGCGGCCACCGCGACGACGCCGGCGGCCCCGAGCGAGCGCGCCAGGGCCCGGCGCCGGTCCGCGGACCCCGGCCGCCACACCGCCCACGCGGCCAGCGCCACCAGCACGGGAACCACCGGCAGCACGCTCATCTTGGTCGCCAGGCCCGCCCCGAGGGCCAGCCCGGCCAGGGGGACGTACAGCCGGGGCCGCCCGCGGGCCCGCCACAGCAGCCAGGCCGAGGTCAGCACGAAGCCCGCGGCCGGCACGTCCAGCGTGGCCAGCGAGCCGTGGGCGATCAGGTCGGGGGAGAAGGCGTACACGGCCAGGGCCGCCAACCCGGCCGCGGCGCCCGCCAGTTCACGGGCGAAGGCGAACACCACGAGCCCGAACAGCAGCGTCAGCACGATCACCGGCAGACGGGCCCAGAACATCAGCCGCCAGGGGTCGTTTCCGGAGGCGTAGAGCAGATGCTGGGCGAACCGGCTCTGGTCGCCCTTGTAGGACGTGTCCAGGTGCGGGTCGGCGATCGCCACCCCGGCGGCGATGACGAGCTTGCCGAGCGGGGGGTGCTCCGGGTTGAGGCGGACGCGGTGCTCGTGGAGATAGTCGGCGGCCGTGGCGACATAGATCGGCTCGTCGATCGTCGGCGTCTGCTGTACGGCGGCGGTGACCATGGCGGCGGCCATCTGGGCTAGCAGCACCACCACCAGGAGCGGCAGCAGCAGGCGCCGCCAGGGCCGGCCGGGCGGCGGGGCGACCGTCACCGGGGGTGGCGGCCGCTCCTCGCCGTCCGGTGCCCGGGGATCGAGGACCGAGTGCTGTTCGTGCGCCATCATCCGCCCCGCGGTGACGGGGACCGCGGGCGGGCGGGAGCGATCCGGGCGCTTCTCATGGGCCCTACTCTCGCATCAGCTCCCGCCCTCGGGCGTCACCGCTTCAGGAGTCGTACCGACAGACCTTCCGTCGTGTAGACGGGTACGGCCCGCAGCCGGTCGGAGTTCAGCTCCACGCGGTCGAACTGGCCGCGCAGCGACGGAGCCGCCAGGACGCGCACCGTCCGGCCCGCAGCCGGCGGCCGGTCGGCGTCGAGCTGCAGCGACAGCACGCTGCCCTTGCCGAGCAGTGCCCGGCGCGTCACCTCCAGGGCGGGCTCGTGGCCCGACCGCAGCGTCAGCGCCAGCGTGGCGGACTCCTGGGAGTAGACGCCGTGCACCTGCACCGGACGCTGCACCCGCAGCGTGCCGCCGGACACCCGCACGTCCCCGTGACCCAGCGCGTGGGACGAGGCGGCGACCAGCGTGCCGTCCTTCACCACGGTGCCGCCCGTGTACGTGTTGTGGCCGGTCAGGGTGAGCGTGCCGGTGCCCTGCTTGGTCAGCCCGCCGTCGCCGTCGATGTCGTTGCGCCAGCTGTCGGCCGCGCCGAAGCCGCCCGCGGCCGCGTCCAGCGTCACCGTCACGTCGGAGTCGAAGGCGCCGTAACCGTCGGCGGCGGCGAACAGGTTCAGCCGCCCCCACTGCTCGAAGCCGTCCAGCAGCACGTACCCGGAGGGCAGCGCGGTGGTCCGCAGCACCTCCCGGCGCTGGTCGGCGTCCAGGTAGGGCAGCCGCGTCTCCAGCAGCACCTCCGCGCCCTTGGGCACGGTCAGCGGCAGGCTCCGGCCCCGGCGGGTGAGCACGTACGTCAGGCGGGGCGCCACCGCGCAGGCGTTGGCGTCCCGGTCGGCGTAGGCGTCGGAGGCGTCGGAGTGCGCGTAGGCGAAGAGGGTGTCGGCATTCGTGCCGGTCTTCTGGGTGAAGTAGGCCAGGGCCTGGGCGCGGGCGGCCGCCTTCAGGCTCGCGTTCGCCGGGTCGGCCAGGGTGGCGGCGGCCAGCGCGGTGGCCATGATGCGGCCGCCGATCACGTCGACCGTGGAGTGCATGCCCGCCACGATCCGGGTGTGGCTGAGTTCGAGGGCCCGCGTCACCAGCTCCTGGAAGCGCTCCGGCACGGCGTACGCGTAGGCGAGGCCGGCCAGGTGGAAGGCGTTGGTGTGGCCGCTGGGGAAGCCGGCGTCGTCCGTGGGGGAGGTGTTGCGCTGGCGCAGCAGCTGGGGCGCGACGATCACCTGGGAGTCGTAGACGGGGTAGCCGAGCGCGTCCGTCTTCCCGGTGTCGACGACCTGGCTGTCCTCGTTCATGCGCCAGGGCCGCGGGTACTGGTATGCGTACTTGGACGGGTTGCCCGACGCCCAGGTGCCGCGGACGATGTCGACCAGCTCGGCCACCTTGCCGAGATCGGAGTCGTGCGAACCGGCGCCCTGCGCCGAGCCCGCCGGGGCGTCGGCCGGAACGGCGTCGCTGACGGTGGTGGGCGGAGTGCCGTCGGGGGCGCTGGTGATCGAGGTGACCGCCTTGGCGCCGGCCCTGTACAGGGCGGCGAGCGGACCCAGGCCCGCGATCATCGCGTAGCTCTGGTGCTGGCGGTCGTAGATGAACGCCTCCTTGGCCTGCTCCTCCGTGCGCGCACGCGTGATGCGGATGCTGTAGCGGACGTTGGCGCGCAGCAGGTCGGGCTGCAGCGGCATGCCGGTGTTCCAGGCGCCGCCCGTCTTCCACACCTGCGCGAAGCCGCCGAGGATCCGGACGACCGCGTTCGTCTCCGGCGTGAGGTTCGTCGGGAGGTTGGTCTTGTAGTCGTCGACGAACGCGGCGGGGCCCGTGGCGGCCTTGGCGTCCGCGGCGGCCAGCCAGGAGGCGAAGGTGGGCGCGGCCAGCACACCCGCCGAGACGCCCAGGGAGGTCTTCAGGAAGCCCCGTCTGCCGACGGAGGGGGAGCGGTGCCCGGCAGATGACGGCATGCGTGTGCCTCTCTTCAGTTCTGCGGCCGTGCGGCCGAAGGGGGTGACATGGCGTGCGCTCGTGGGGGACTGGTGGACGGCGCGTGAGCCGCCCGGGTCGACCGATGCGTCCGTGCGAAGATCTACGGCCGGTTCGTGTCCCGGCGGAGGGGGTTGGGCGGCCGGGACCTGTCGTGCGGGTGAACGCGGTGTCAGTCGGGACGCCGGCCGGACATGCTGTCGTAGAACGGCGTACCGGGAGCGACGTCCGAGGGCTTGACGGGACGGCCGACGGCGCCGGAGGCGTAGAGGGCGGCCACCAGGGAGAGGGTGCGGCGGGACTCGGCCAGCGGCACGGGCGGCGGGGTACCCTCGCGCAGACTGGTCAGCACCTTGGCGAACTGCGCCCAGTGACCGCTGCGGGAGTTCTGGGCGCCGGCCCCGTGCCCGGCGCCGGCCATGGCGGCCTTCCACTCGGTGAGGACGTGGTCGTGTCCCGGTGCCGGGGTCACCCGCCAGTCCTCGTCCCGGTAGCCGTACAGGTGGGTGACCTCGACGGTGGCGTACTCGAAGTCGTAGCGCAGATAGGACTCCTGGCGCGGGGAGAGGGAGCTGTTCACCACCGAGGCGACGGCGCCGTTCGCGAACGTCACGTGCGCCATCGAGACGTCCTCGGTCTCGGTACGGCGTGCCTGCGTCCTGGTGAGGGCCTGTATCCCGGTCCAGTCGCCGAGCAGGTCCAGCATCATGTCCATCTGGTGGATGCCGAGCCCCATGGTGGGCCCGCCGCCCTCGGTGTCCCAGCGGCCGCGCCAGGGCACGTCGTAGTACGACTGGTCGCGGAACCACGTGGTGTGGCAGACCGCGAGCAGTGGGCGGCCCAGCACTCCCGAGGCGGCCAGGGACTTGAGCGCGGCCTGGCCGCGGCCGAAACGGTGCTGGAACACGGTCGCGAACCACGGCGGTCCGCTCGCGGCACCGGCGATCTCGTCGAACTCCCGCAGGGACAGCGCGGGAGGCTTCTCCACCAGCACGCTGGCACCGGCGCGCAGACAGGCGAGGGCCTGGTCGCGGTGGAGACCGGGAGGTGTGCACAGGTACACCAGGTCGGGGCGGGACCGCTCCAGCAGCACGTCCAGGTCGTCGTAGCCGGCCGGGGCCCCGTGCTTGGCCTGGAAGGCCTCCAGCCGGGTCCGGTCGGTGTCCGCCGCCGCCACGATCCTCGCGGGGACCGGGCCCGGGGCGGTGAGGGCGGCCGCGTGGTCCATGGCGACGTCGCCGGTGCCCACGACCGCTATCCGTATCTCTTCGTCCTTCACGCGTGCTCCGTCTTGATCGGGCTTGTGGGGGGCTGGAGGGCGGCTCATGCGAGGTAGGTCGCGGAGCGGGCGTGCTCGATCGTCAGCGCGCTCACGCCGGTGATCGCCGCGTCGAAGCCCAGGTCGCTCACCGCGATGCGCGGCACCCAGGGGATCCGGCCGACGAGGCGCCGGGTCAGCTGCTCCGCCGACTCCTCGCTGTACTGGGCGAAGGCGCCGGCGAGCACGATGACCTGGGGCGAGAGCACGACCGAGGTGGCGACGAGGGCGAGGGCGATGGAGTCGAAGAACTCGTCGCGGGCCTGCTCGGCCTCGCTGTCACCGGCCCGGCAGCAGGCCATCATCGCGCGGAACGCGGGACCGATGCGCTTGCCGTGCAGGCCCTCCCGCGCGGCGAACGGAAGCACCTGCGCCGCCAGGGTGGAGTCGACGTCGCCCTGTTCCGTGAAGTAGCGGGAGAAGGACGCGCTGGAGGTCAGCAGGAAACCGATCTCGCCCGCCGCCGAGCGGTGCCCGCGGTGCAGGCGCGCCTCGTTGATGATGCCCGCGCCGAGTCTGGCGCCGAGCACCAGCGCGACGGCGCTGTGCGCGTTCGCGAGGGCGCCGCTGTGCCACTCGCCGTAGGCCGTCGCGTTGGCGTCGTTCTCGACGAGGATCGGCAGTCCGCTGCGGGCCGAGACGATGTCGGCGAGCGGCACCTCCTGCCAGTCGAGCTCGACCGCCTTGGTCACCACGCCTTCGTGCACGATGCCGGGAACGGTGATGCCGACGGCGACGATCGGTGCCGTCACCCCCGTCTCGGGCGAGGTCAGCCGGTCGACGAGCGCGAGCAGTCCGTCGATGCGCGCGGCGCCCGCGTCCTGGCCCTCCAGGGCGAAGGTGTGGCTCTCCTCGTAGAGGGTGCTTCCGCCCAGGTCGACAAGGCGCCCGCGGGCCGTGTACTCGGTGACGTCGACGGCCATGATGGCCCGGGCCGACGACGCGAAGCGCAGCAGGGTCGAGGGCCGGCCGACCGACTGGCGCACCTGGCCCGCGGCCTCGACCGCGCCCTCCTCCAGGAGGGCGGAGCACAGCCGCTCGATGGTGGCCGAGCCGAGGCCGGTGCGCTGCTGGATGTCACGCCGGGACAGTGGGCCGTGCTCCCGCAGGACGTCTAGTATCGCGGTCCGGTTGATCTGGGTGACGTGCCGAGTTGTCGCCGTACGTGGCGCCGGTCGCTTCACAACCCTCCCCCATAATCCATCGGACTGAGGATAAGTCCCGTCCGTATACGTCTTCCCTGGCTGTCCGGAGGTTACCAGTCTTCGGCCCGTTGCCAAGGGTGGCCGAGGATTTCGGATCCGCAACGGGGTGCGATAACCCTTGTGGGTATTCAATCGCAGTGATAGGAAACGGGGACCTGCAACAACCAGCGGCCGGCGCCGGGCTCCGTCCGCTACGACGAAAAGGGATCGAAATGACCCGTGTGGGTGTGCGGCGCTCCCGCCGACTCGGCCGCGGCGGTATACGCCGCCTGGTTCCCCTCGCTGCCGTGGCCACGGCAGGTGCCCTGCTGCTCTCCGCCTGCGGGTCGGGTTCCGGCTCGGGCGGCAACTCCAAGTCGCTGACGTTCTGGATCTCCACGGTTCCGGGCCAGGACGCGGGCTGGAAGAAGCTGGTCTCCCAGTACAAGAAGGAAGCCGGCGTCACCGTCAAGCTCGTCAACATCCCCTACGACGGCTACACGACGAAGCTGCACAACGCCGCGCAGGCGAACTCCCTGCCCGATGTGGCGGCCGTGCCGGCGCTGGACCCCATCTGGTCGAACAAGCTGATCGACCTCAGGTCCATCGCCGACAACAAGAGCTACAACATCAACGCCAACTTCCTCGCCAAGGACTCCTCCGGCAAGGTGCTGTCGATCCCCTCGGACGTCACCGCCTCCGGCCTGTTCATCAACGAGTCGCTGTTCAAGAAGGCGAACGTCTCCTTCCCGGCCTCGCCCGACAAGACCTGGACGTGGACCGACTTCATCGCGGCGGCCAACAAGGTCCGCGAGAAGACCGGCGCCAAGTACTCCCTGGCGTTCGACCAGTCGCCCTCCCGGCTGCGCGCCATGGTGTACGAGATGGGCGGCAAGTACGTCCACGCGGACTCCTCCGGCAAGTTCTCGGTGGACGACGCGACGAAGAAGGCCGTGAAGACCTTCGTCGGCTGGAACGACGACAAGACCATGCCGAAGTCGGTGTGGACGAGCGGCGCCGACCCGTCCGCCATGTTCCAGAGCGGTGACGTGGTCGCCTACTGGTCCGGTGTCTGGCAGGTCGCGTCCTTCGCGGAGAGCATCAAGAAGTTCGACTGGGCGAGCGTCCCGACTCCCGCCCAGCCGGTGCAGGCCAGTGACGTCAACAGCGGCGGCATGATGGTCGGCTTCAACAACAACGGCGCCGCGGCCACCGCCGCGAAGAAGTTCATGAACTGGATCTACGACCCGAAGCAGTACACCGAACTGGTGGAGTCCTCCGGGTTCCTCCCGGTCGAGAGCGGTCTGAACCCGAAGTACCCCTTCACCTCCCCGGCGGCGCAGGCGGCGTTCAAGCTGTACAACCAGGAGATCCCGCTCTACGCCCCGATCTCGGGCTACTTCAACAGCGCGCAGACCGCGTGGGCGCTGAAGGGCAAGAGCATCACCGAGGATCCGACCAAGACGGAGCTCGGCAAGGCGATCAACGGTCAGCAGTCGTCCGACAAGGCCCTGGAGAACATCGTGGCCGGCTACAACCAGCAGGTCGGCGGCGCATCGTAGGACAGTCGGCCGGGCGGCGGACCGAGACTCCGCCGCCCGGCCCCCGCGCGTGCCCACGTGATGTCGGGCTCATCGGCGTGAGCCCACAGGAATCCATTCCACCAGCACGGAGTCAGGAAGATGACCAAAAGCGCCTCGGACGTGTCCGTGAGTCCGCCCAGGAGACGCAGTAAGTACACCCTTGCGCCGCTCGTCCTCATCGCGGCCAATGTCGTGCTCTTCGGGCTGTTCTTCGTGTGGCCGGCGGTGATCGGGCTCGTCTACTCCTTCACGAACTACACCGGTGTGGGGGCGTTCCAGTACATCGGCCTGGACAACTACCACCACCTGTTCGGGGACTCCACCTTCTACGACGCCCTGACCCGGACGGTGTTGTACGCCGTCCTCTTCGTCCCGCTGAACTTCGCGCTCTCCCTGCTCGCCGCCAACCTCGTGGTGAACAAGCGCGCCAAGGGCGCGTCGGTCGCCCGCGTCATCTTCTTCATCCCGTGGCTGCTGTCGCCCATCGTCGTGGGTGTCCTGTGGCGGTGGCTGTTCGGTGAGAACTTCGGCCTGGTCAACTACGTCATCGAGAAGCTCGGCGGAAGCGCCGTTCCATGGCAGTCGAACGCGGACCTGTCGCTGGTGGTGGTGGTGATGGCGGCATCCTGGATGTGGACGGGTTTCACGATGCTGCTGTTCATCGCGGCGATCAAGAACGTGCCGGTGTCGTACTACGAGGCGGCCTCGCTCGACGGCGCCGGGCCGTGGCGCCAGTTCATCAGCATCACGCTGCCGAGCATTGCGCCCACCTCGTTCATCGTCATCCTGCTCAACACGATCAACGCGATGAAGGAGTACCCGGTGTTCGTCGCCCTCAACAACGGCGGACCCGGAACCTCGAACAACCTGCTCGTCCAGTACATCTATGAGACCGGCTTCAAACGGGGCCAGATCGGCTACGCGAGCGCCGCGTCGTTCGTGCTCATGCTCATCCTGATGGCCGTCGCGATCATCCAGCTGATCGTCAACCGGCGGGTGGAGAACCGATGACAACCACAGACATCCCACGCCCGGTCGAGAAGGGCTCCGGACCGGCCGCCTCCAAGAAGCGGTCCGGCGGCACCGCCACCGGTGGGCTGCGGCAGGCGGTGTCCGCGACGACACTGCTGTGGATCCTCGCCTGCCTTTACGGGCTGCCGGTGCTGTGGTTCATCCTCAGCTCCCTCAAGCCGGCCAGCGACCTGTTCTCCTATCCGCTGACGCTGGTCCCGCACCACCCCACCCTGTCGGGCTACCTGACGGCGTGGCGCAGCGCCAACTTCTCCCAGTACTTCATCAACACGACCCTCGTGTGCGTGATCACGACGATCCTCACCGTGGGAGTCAGCTGCTGCACCGGATACGCGCTGGCCAAGTACGACAACAGGTGGCTCAAGGCCTTCTTCATCTGCATCCTGGCCACCACGATGCTGCCCGGCGAGGTCATGCTCGCCCCCGAGTTCCTGGTGGTCCGCAACCTCGGC
The DNA here is from genome assembly GCF_040612015.1 of Streptomyces sp. NPDC006476. NCBI lineage: Bacteria > Bacillati > Actinomycetota > Actinomycetes > Kitasatosporales > Streptomycetaceae > Streptomyces > Streptomyces sp. NPDC006476. The sequence continues at coordinate 40,267 of NZ_JBEXPK010000006.1, forward strand.
CTCTACAACTCCTTCGCCGGCATCATCCTCCCGGCCGTGCTCACCGCGACCGGATGCTTCATGTTCCGCCAGTTCTTCCTGACGGTGCCCGACGAACTCGTGGAAGCCGCGCGCATCGACGGCGCCCGCGAACTGTCCATCTTCCTGCGGATCATGGTGCCGCTCTCCCGGCCCATCATGCTGACCCTCGCCATCCTGTCCTTCCAGTGGCGGTGGAACGACTACATCTGGCCCCTGCTGATGCTCAACGACCCCAACAAGTTCACCGTGCAGATCGGCATCCAGAGCATCGTCGGCGCACAGAACATCAACTGGTCGGTCCTGCTCGGCGCGTCGGTCATCTCCATGATCCCGCTGATCGTGATCTTCCTGGTCTTCCAGCGCTATGTCATGAGCGCCGACATCAACGCCGGACTGAAGGACTGACCCTTGCCCGCTTCGTTCGACCGCGAGTTCGTCCGCGCAGCGGCGCTCGCCGCCGACGGGTCGGCCGACCCGTCGGCGGAATTCATCGGGCCGCACCGCGCCCTGGCCCGGCGGGTGAAGACCTTGGTCGCGGCGTACCGCTCGCCGGAGTCGGCCCAGCACGGCAGCGAGCGGGTCGTCGCCGCCGCGCTGACCCACCTCCGTGCCCTGCGGTCCCTGCAGACGGCCTCCGGCCTCTTCGCGGGCGGAGACAACGTGCAGTCGCCGCCGGACTCCGCGTTCACCGTCAACGACGTGTGCGACGCCCACGTCCTCGCCGCGGGCGCGGGGCCGGAACTGGCTGACGTCACGGCGGCGCTCGCCGACATCGCGGCCGCCACCACCAACCCTCTTCTGACCGGCGGGGTGCACACCCCGAACCACCGCTGGGAGCTGTCCGCGGCGCTGGCCCGGCTGCACCGCTCGTTCCCGGACGACCGGCTGCTCGCCCGCGCCGAGGAGTGGCTCGCCGAGGGCGTCGACATCGACGCGGACGGCCTGTACTCGGAACGCAGTGCCGTCTACGCGTCCCTCGTGACCAACCCGTCGCTGCTGTTGCTGGCCGAGGTGCTCGGGCGTACCGACCTGCTGGACGCCGTCGAACGCAACCTCGATGCGACCCTGGACCTGATCAGGCCGGACGGCACGGTGGAGACCGTCCACTCGCGCCGCCAGGACCAGAGGATGTCGTTCGCGCTCTGGCCGTACCTGCCGCACTACCGGCTGCTCGCGATCCGCACCGGCCGGGGCGACTTCGCCCGCGCGGCCCGCCTGGCGGCCGCCGACGGCATCCACGACCCCGACCTGCTCGCCCAGACCCTCCTCACCCCGGATCTGTGCCGCGCCCTGCCGGCCCCGGACGCGGAGAAGCTCCCGCGCGACCGGTACCTCCCCACCGCACGCCTCGCCGCACACGCCTCGGCCACCGCGCACACCGTGGTGTACGGCGGCTCCGACGTCCCCGAGCACCGGCGCATCCGCTCCGGTCTCGCCTGCAATCCCACGTTCCTGCGCCTGTTCGCCGGTGCCGCCGTCCTCGACGCGGTGCGCCTCTCACGAGGGTTCTTCGACCTGGGCCCGTTCCGCGCCGCCGACATGGAACAGCTCGCCGCCAACCGGTACCGGCTCACCGAAACCCTCACGGCCGCCTACTACCAGCCGCTCCCGAAGGACCGGAGGCGCGACGACGGCGCCTATCGTCTGGTGGACGAGGGCCGCTTCTCCGCGGCGATGGCCTTCCCCGATCGTCCTCAGGACGAGGTCTCCCACAGGGTCCGAGTCGAGGTCGACCTGCGGTCGGACGGAGCCGACCTGAGGATCGACATCAGCGGCCCACCGGTGCCCTGGGCCCTCGAACTGACCTTCCGGCCGGGCGGCGAGCCGCAGGGCGCCGTACCGCTCGGCGACGGACGCTGGTGCCTGACGAACGGGCCGTTGACCTACCGCGTCGGCGACGACGAGATCCGGGTCGAGGCCGCCGTCGAGGCGGGCGAGCCGCTGGCCGGACCGGACCGGGGCGACGTACTGCGGTACGACCCGGGGGAGGACTACACCGTGGCCGGCGGCACCGACGCGACGACAGGGAACCGCGTCTACCTCGGTGGGCACGGACCGCAGACACTGACCCTCACACTTCGCGCCACATCTCAGGCATGAAGGGCTGATCTCCGTGCACCTCCTCCACCAGCGCGGCCCGCTCCACGACCTGCCCGACACCCCCGAGGCGTACGACGCCGTCCTCGCCGACGTCGTCGAGCAGGCCCTCGCCCGGATCACCCCGGAGGGCAACCTCGAGCACCCGGACGCCGACGACGACATCGGCGACACCTCGCTGGGCGTCACCTCCCTGCTGGCCCTCGCCTGGCAGCGCTCCAAGGATCCGCGCCTGCCCGAGGCGGTGCACCGCAGCCTCGCCTTCCATCTGCGCGAGCGGGTCTACCGCGAGGACAACCCCGGCTACCCGAACCTCAGGGTCCGCAACTCCGGTCTGCCGTACGCCCGCTACGTCCTCGAGGCCGGCGCGCACCCCATCGGCGACTGGCCGAGCACGGTGTGGGCGCTGCTGCAGGCGGTCAACCTCCTCGACCTGGCCGAGGGACTCGTCGAGGAGGAGCAGCGGACCGAGCTGCTGGAGGTGGCGCGGGGCTACTGGCGCTGGCTCACCGAGGCGACCTTCTTCAACCCGCAGGAGGCCGGCAACCAGGCCATCGGGTGCGTGGTCGGCGGACTGATGCTCGCCCGCCATCTGCCGGACGCCCCGGCGGACGCGATGCGCGAGCGCGCCCTGCGGCTGTACCTCGACGAGATCCGCGCCCACCGGGTCCCGGACCGGGGCGCGCTGCTGCCGCCCGAGCACCGCGGCGCCTACGACAACAACTACGGTCCGATCTCCCTGTCCTTCCTCGCCCAGGCCCACCGCATCAGCGGCGATCCGGTCTTCGCCGAGGACGGCGACGCGCTCGCCCGCTATATCGACGCCCGTCTGACGGGCGGCGGCTTCGACAACGGCGGACCGCGCTACAGCGAACAGCACTCCGCCTTCGAGTCGGTGCTCGGGCTGCGCTACTTCAGCGCCCGCGTCGGCTCCGACCTCGGCCGTTACCGCGGCGACAGCCGCTGGGCGCGGTACGCCGCCAAACCGGACGGCGGCGTCGACGGCCACTTCGCCTGGATGCTCGTCTGGCAGATCCAGGACACCACCGGCTGGCACCGCGAACCGTCCACGGCATCCACCCGCCATCAACTGCGCGCCGGCACGGTCTCGGTGGCCTTCGACGACCGGATGACCCCGTCCGTCGTCGAGGCCGACGGCACCTACTACCTGCCCGCTGCCGTCAACCGCCAGCACGGCTTCGGCCCGGTGCTCGACGGCTTCGTCTTCTGCCGCCCCATGGGCGAGGTCCGCGTCCGGGACGTGCGCACCGACACGTTGACGGCGAAACTCGTCAGCAAACCGGTCGTCGGCCGCGACCACGTGCTGCGGCACGTGCGCTCCCTGTACGTCACCGACGGCACGCGGCTGTGGACGACGGTCGCCCTCGAACGCCTCCCCGGGGAGCCGTACCTGCTCGCCGGACTGCCCTACGCCGCCGACGACGGCGACCGGGTCCGCCGGACGGCGACCGGCGCGGTGGCGTCGGCCGGGACCCTGCGACTGACCCACCCGCGGGCAAAGGGCCCGGAACACTTCGACGCCCGCGCCGAACTCACCCAGGAACAGGCGGCGTTCGCCCTCGCCGCCGACCCCCGCGGCTACGGCAACCCCGACGAGGGCTGGCGCCACCTCGTCAGCTCCACCGCCTTCGAAGCGGGCCCGGTGCCGGACGCGCCGGAAGACCTGCACGTGTTCGCCGTACGGTACGGCTCCGCGGAGCCGCTGACCGTGGCGGTCGAACGCACCGGGGAAGGGCTGACCGTACGGACGGACGCCTTCACCGCCGTGCTCGGGGCCGACGACGACCGGGGGGAACCGGCACTGACACTGCGGCCCTGAGCCGGCCGCCTCACCCGCCGGGCACCACCAGGTCGGCCCGCTCGCGAGTCGCCGCCACCAGTTCTGCGTTGCGCTGGTCGCTGCCCAGGACCCAGTCCACCGCCTCCTGGTGGCCCTTGCCGAACTCCTCGTGCCGGGCCACCAGCCGGCGGATCCGCTCCTCCTCGTCGAGCTCGCAGTACCAGACCTCGTCCAGCTGCTCGCGCACCCGCTTCCACGCCCCCATGTCCAGCAGCAGGTAGTTGCCCTCCGTGACGATCAGCCGGGCCGTCGGCGGCACCGGGACCGCACCCGCGATCGGCTGCTCCAGCACCCGCTCGAACCCGGGCGCGTAGACGATGTCCTCGCTCTCCGTCTCGTCACGCAGCCGCCGCAGCAGCGCCGCGTACCCCGCCGCGTCGAACGTCTCCGGCGCGCCCTTGCGCCGACGCAGTCCCAGCCGGTCCAGCTCGACGTCCGCGAGATGGAAACCGTCCATCGGCACCTGCGCCACCCACGGCCGCCCGGCGCCGTTCAGCTCCCGCACCAGCCGCTCGGCCAGCGTCGTCTTGCCCGCGCCGGGGCTGCCGGCGATCCCGAGGATGGCGCGCCGTCCTGAACGGGTGAGGTCGCGGGCACGCAGGAGCAGGTCGTCGAAGGTCGGTGTCAGTGGCACACCGCAGAGTGTGTCACCCGCTGTTCCCGCACGATTGACCCGTGTGGCGTGCGCCACAAGGTGTGTGTCGCGTGTGCGGGGAACCGTAGCTCTATGACGCAACTCGGTCTGCCCGAAAACATCCAGGCCTGTCTCTTCGACCTCGACGGGGTCGTCACCAAGACGGCCGTGGTGCACGCGGCCGCCTGGAAGGAGACGTTCGACGCGTTCCTGCGCGAGCGTGAGGGCGCGGACTTCCGGCCCTTCGACGCCGGCGCCGACTACGACGAGTACGTCGACGGCCGCCCGCGCGCCGACGGCGTGCGCACCTTCCTCGCCTCCCGCGGCATCGAACTGCCCGAGGGGCGGCCGGACGACCTGCCGGAGGCGGCGACCGTCAACGGGGTCGGCAATCGCAAGAACCTCCTGGTGCTGGAGAAGATCCGCACCGAAGGCGTCGAGGCGTACGACGGCACCCTGCGCTACATCGAGGACGTGCGGGCCCAGGGCCTGCGCACGGCGATCGTCTCCTCCAGCGCCAACACCCGGGACGTGCTGCGCTCGATCAAGGCCGAGGGCCTCTTCGACGTCCGCATCGACGGTGTCGTGGCCGCCGAGCGGAAACTGCCGGGCAAGCCGCACCCGGACACCTTCCTCGCGGCCGCACGCGACCTCGGGGTCGAGCCGTCGCAGGCGGCCGTCTTCGAGGACGCCCTGGCGGGGATGGACGCGGGCCGCTCCGGCCATTTCGGCTACGTCGTCGGCGTCGACCGGGTCGGACAGGCCGAGGCGCTGTCCGCGCACGGTGCGGACGTCGTCGTGAAGGACCTGTCCGAACTGGGAGGCCGGGCGTGATCACTCACCGCTCCTACACCGTCGAGCCCTGGGCCGTGCGCGAGACCCGTCTGGACCTGGACGTCCTCGCGCAGAGCGAGTCGGTCTTCGCGCTCTCCAACGGCCACGTCGGCTGGCGCGGCAACCTCGACGAGGGTGAGCCGCACGGCCTGCCCGGCAGCTACCTGGGAGGCGTGTACGAACTGCACCCGCTGCCCTACGCGGAGGCCGGCTACGGCTATCCGGAGTCGGGGCAGACCGTCATCAACGTCACCAACGGCAAGGTGCTGCGTCTGCTCGTCGACGACGAGCCCTTCGACCTGCGCTACGGGCGGCTGACCTCGCACGAGAGGCTGCTGGACCTGCGACGGGGGGTGCTGGAGCGGACGTGCGAATGGACGTCGCCGGCCGGGTCCACCGTCCGGGTGCGTTCCACCCGCCTGGTCTCGCTGACCCAGCGGGCGATCGCGGCCGTCGCCTACGAGGTGGAGGCCGTCGACAGCCGCTCCCGTGTCGTGATCCAGTCGGAGCTCGTCGCCAACGAGAGCCTGCCCGGATCCAACGGCGATCCGCGCGGCGCCAAGGCGCTGGGGTCCCCGCTGGAGGCGGAGGAGGACGTCGCCGTCGGGCACCGGCTGCGGCTGGTGCACCGGACCAGGCGGAGCGGACTGCGGGTGGCGGTGGCCGCCGACCACAGCGTGTCCGGTCCGGAACGGACCACGTCCGCCAGCGAGAGCAATGTGGATGTGGCCCGGCTGACGGTCACCTCGGTGCTGGAGCCGGGGGAGAAGCTGCGGGTGGAGAAGCTGGTCGCCCACGGCTGGTCCGCCGTGCGCTCGCGGCCCGCGATGAGCGACCAGGTGGAGGCTGCCCTGGCGGCCGCCGGGCACAGCGGCTGGGACGGGCTCCTGGAGGAGCAGCGCGGCTATCTCGACGACTTCTGGGCCCGCGCCGACGTCCAGGTCGACGGCGACGAGGAGATCCAGCAGGCTGTCCGGTTCGCCCTCTTCCACGTCCTGCAGGCCGGCGCCCGCGCCGAACAGCGGGCGATCCCCGCCAAGGGCCTGACCGGCTCCGGCTACGACGGCCACGCCTTCTGGGACACCGAGGCCTTCGTCCTGCCGCTGCTCACCTACACCTCGCCCGGCGCCGTGGCCGAGGCGCTGCGCTGGCGGCACAGCACCCTGCCCGCCGCCCGGGAGCGCGCGGCCCAACTCGGCCTGAAGGGGGCCGCGTTCCCCTGGCGCACCATCGAGGGCTCGGAGGGCTCGGCGTACTGGCCGGCCGGCACGGCGGCCTTCCATGTGAACGCCGCGATCGCCGACGCCGTCGTGCGCTACACGGCGGCGAGCGGGGACACGCAGTTCGAGCGGGAGGCCGGCACGGAACTACTGGTGGAGACGGCCCGGCTGTGGCGTTCGCTGGGCCACCACGACCACCGGGGCGCCTTCCACATCGACGGCGTCACCGGCCCCGACGAGTACAGCGCGATCGCCGACGACAACACGTACACCAACCTGATGGCCCGGGCGAACCTCCTCGCCGCCGCCGACGCCTGCGAACGCCATGCGGACCGGGCCGCGCAGCTGGGCGTGGACGACGAGGAGAGCGCCGCCTGGCGGGACGCCGCCGAGGCCATGTACATCCCCTACAACCACGAACTCGGGGTGCACGAGCAGCACGAGGGCTTCACCCGCTACCAGCGCTGGGACTTCGCCGCCACCGGCCCGGACCAGTACCCGCTGATGCTGCACTTCCCCTACTTCGACCTCTACCGCAAGCAGGTGATCAAGCAGGCCGACCTGGTGCTGGCGATGTACACCTGCGGCAGTTGGTTCGACGAGGAGCACATCGCCCGCAACTTCGCCTACTACGAGCCGCTGACGGTGCGCGACTCCTCGCTGTCCGCCTGCTGCCAGGCCGTCATCGCGGCGCAGGCCGGTCATCTGCGGCTCGCCTACGACTACACCGCCGAGGCCGCGCTGATGGACCTGGCGGACCTGGAGCACAACACCCGCGACGGACTGCACATCGCCTCGCTCGCCGGTACCTGGACGGCCCTGGTCGCCGGCTTCGGCGGACTGCGCCGCAACGGCACGGGACTGTGTTTCGCGCCCCGGCTGCCCGAGCGGTTCAGCCGCCTCGCCTTCAGCCTCCAGCTGCTGGAGAGCCGGCTGCGGGTGGAGATCGGTCCGGACAAGGCCACGTACACGCTCCTGTCGGGCCCGCCGCTGACCATCAAGCACCACGGCACCCCGGTGACGGTACGGGCCGACGCCCCGGCCGTGCTCGTCGTCCCGCCCGCGCCCTCGCGCCCGGCCCCGGAACAGCCGCCGCACCGCAGGCCGAACGCCCACCGCTAGCTTTCGGCGGCTTGTGGCGTTTCCCGGCGGACGGCTTCAGGTAGGAGTGGAGTGTCGGCGCGGGACGACCGGAGGGGGACGGGCATGACGGCGAGTGACAGCGAAGGCCGGCTGGGGGAGGAGTTCTTCACCCCCGGCGGCTCGTCCTTCACCGAGTTCCTGGCCGCCCACCGCCCCGAGCTGCTGCCCACCCGCCGCCCCTTCCCGGACGGCGTCCGCGCCGCGCCCGACCGGTTCCCGCACGGCACCACCGTGCTCGCGCTGGCCTACCGCGACGGAGTGATGATCGCCGGTGACCGCCGGGCGACCATGGGCAACCTGATCGCGCAGCGCGACCTGGAGAAGGTGCACCCGGCGGACCACCACACCGCGGTCGCCTTCGCGGGCTCGGTCGGTCTCGCCCTCGACATGGTGAAGCTGTACCAGGTCGAACTCGTCCACTTCGAGAAGGTCGAGGGCATCCCCATGACCCTCGGGGCCAAGGCGAACCGGCTGGCCGGGATGATCCGCCAGAACCTGGGACAGGCCATGCAGGGCCTGGCCGTCGTACCGCTGCTGGCGGGCTACGACCCGGCGGCGCCCGAGGGCCGCAGGGGACGCATCTTCAGCTTCGACGTGGCCGGCGGTCTGTACGAGAAGCAGGACTTCCACGCCGACGGCTCCGGCTCCCCCTACGCCCGGGGCGCGCTGAAGAAGCTGTTCCGGCCGGGCATGGACCGGCGCGAGTCCGCCCTGGCCGCGCTCCAGGCGCTGTACGACGCGGCCGACGACGACTCCGCGACCGGCGGTCCGGACATCAGCCGGCGGATCTTCCCGATCGTATCGGTGATCACCGAGGAGGGCTTCGAGCGCTTGCCGGAACAGGAGACCGAGCAGCTCAGCCGCGAGATGGTCGAGCAGCGCCGCAGCCGCCCGGACGGACCGAACGCCACGCCCTGACCGGCGCACCGCCCTTTGCCTTTCCATGATGAAGAGCTGTCGCGCGCTTTACTGCACATGATTTGCAAGTACGGGAGGATGGCACAAGGTGGTTGATGGCAGCTGCCTTGGATCGAGAGAAGGAACGTCCCGTATGACCTGGCACCGCCTCCGCACCTCCATGACGCGGGACGAGTGGACCAGGGTCGGCGGGATGGCCGCCTTCGTCATCGCCCTGCACGTCATCGGCTGGTTCACGCTCGTCGGCATCGTGGCGCCCCAGCACTACAGCATCGGCGAGAAGTCCTTCGGCATCGGCATCGGCGTCACCGCCTACACGCTCGGCATGCGGCACGCCTTCGACGCCGACCACATCGCCGCGATCGACAACACCACCCGCAAGCTGATGGGGGAGGGCAAGCGGCCGCTGTCGGTCGGCTTCTGGTTCTCGCTCGGCCACTCCAGCGTCGTCTTCGTGCTGGCGCTGCTGCTCTCCCTCGGGGTGCGGGCGGTGGCGGGACCGGTCCGTGACGACAACTCCGAGCTGCACGACGTCACCGGCCTGATCGGCACGACCGTCTCCGGGACCTTCCTGTACGTCATCGCCGCCATCAACCTCGTCATCCTGGCCGGCATCTGGAAGGTCTTCCGGCAGATGCGCCACGGTCACTTCGACGAGGCCGCCCTGGAGGAGCAGCTCAACAACCGTGGCTTCATGAACCGGCTGCTGGGCCGCGTCATGAAGTCGATCACCAAGTCCTGGCAGATGTACCCGCTGGGCCTGCTCTTCGGGCTGGGCTTCGACACCGCCACCGAGATCGCCCTGCTGGTGCTGGCAGGCTCCGGGGCCGCCTCGGGCCTGCCCTGGTACGCGATCCTGTGCCTGCCCGTGCTGTTCGCCGCGGGCATGTCGCTGCTGGACACCATCGACGGCTCGTTCATGAACTTCGCCTACGGCTGGGCCTTCTCCAAGCCGGTCCGCAAGGTCTACTACAACCTCACCATCACCGGCCTGTCGGTCGCCGTCGCCCTGCTCATCGGCACCGTCGAACTCCTCGGCCTGCTCGCCGAGAAGCTGGACCTGCACGGCTTCTTCTGGGACTGGGTGGCCGGACTCGACCTCAACGTCGTCGGGTTCGTGATCGTCGGCCTGTTCTTCGCCACCTGGGTGGTGGCCCTGCTGGTGTGGAAGTTCGGCCGGATCGAGGAGAAGTGGACGGCGGGCCTGGCCCGGCCGGCCGAACAGCCCGCCGAGTAGCCCCGCCCGCCCTCAGCCGCGCACCCGCATCTCCTTGCGCCACTTGACGAACTGCAGCTCCGGATCACCGGTGTAGGACCAGGGGGTCCGGGTGGCCCGGGACCCCAGCATTCGCAGCACGGCACCGGCGACCTCCTTGTCGCCCGCGTGACAGGCCGCGTGCGCCAGGTAGTTGAGGTCGCGCAGTTCGCCGGGGGCGACCTCGTTGTCCGTGCGGCCGATGATCCAGCGCTGCCAGGTCCGGCGCACGTCGTTGACGGCGCCGTCGTGGCTCCAGTGCTGCCCCAGGCCCACGGCGCTCTGGCCGGCGTGGCCCGCGTCGAGGGCGTAGCGGTACTCCTCCACGCGCGCGTACTGCACCAGCACCGGCAGCGCGGAGCCCTGGGGTGCCACACCGGCCGCGTCGCGCGCGAAGTCGTACATCAGGCCGTGCGAGCCGTGCCAGCGCGCCGAGTAGTAGTGCAGGACCTGCAGATGGCCCTCCACGCTGTACGGGTCGCGCCGGTGCAACTCGTCCCACCAGCGCGCCAGTTCCTGCCGCCGCACCCCCGCCGGGTACAGCCGGGCCACCGAGATCAGCGAGATCCACGGCGTCGGATCGTCCAGATACGCCTCCGCCGCCTGCAGACACGCCGTCACCGCGGTGTCGATGCGGTGCTGGTCGATCGGCGCGCCCCGGCCCGCGGCGATCGCCAGGTTGAACGCCCTGGCCGTCTCCGTCGCCGCCCGCAGCACCAGCGCGTCGGCGCTGTACGGCTCGGCGGCCAGCCACGACTCCGCCGTCGAGGTGCTCGCACAGGCCTGGGCGAGCAGCCGGATGCGGTGGCCGCGGGCGAGCCAGTCCGCGCCGGTGACCCGCAGCAGGTCCCGCAGGCCCTGCCAGCGGCCGATGACGATGTCGTGGGTGGCATTGGTCAGGACGCCGTCCCCGCAGTCGGGGTCGAAGTCGGGGGCGAAACGGTCGCGCGCCATCGGGGGTCTCCCTCAGCAGTCCTCAGAAGTCGGTGGAGAGACCTTCGTGGGCACGGGAGTTCGCGGCGGCGTACGGGTCGAGGACGTACTCCGCCTCCACGGTGCGGGTGGCGTCCAGCCGGGCGGGGCGATAGTAGTCGCTGCCCTGTCTCCAGTACCAGAGCATCGGGACGAGGCCGACGGCGAGCCCGCCGATGCCGATCGAGATGGCCGCGGTGTCCAGTTCGCCCAGCGACTCGACGAAGATCCAGAACATGAACAGCGCGCCGAACAGCGGCCACAGCCCGCCCAGGAGGAAGTTGCCCAGGGACTTCGTCAGCATCTTGCGGTAGGCGACGACGACCGCGAGGCCTGCCAGGCCGTAGTAGACGGCGATCTGCAGACCGATCGCCGAGATCGCGTCGGCGAGGATGTCGCCCACCGAGCCCAGGGCGTTGGAGGCGATGAACATCGCCAGCGCCACCCCGCCGACCACGACGATCGCCACATGGGGCGTGTTCCAGGTGCGGTGCACCCGGCCGAGCGCGGGGGGCATCGTACGGTCGCGGCCCATGGCGAACAGGGAGCGCGTGACCTGGATGAGGGTGGTCTCCAGGGTGGCGATGGTCGACAGCATCACCGCCACGATCAGCAGCTTTCCGCCCAGGCCCGGCCAGATCTCCTCACCGAGCACGCCCAGCACGTTGGCGTCGTTGGCGTCGATCTGCTTCGAGGTGAGCATGACGTTGACCGCGATGGTGAACACCTCGAACAGCAGGAAGACGATGCCCACCCCGATCAGACCGGCGAGTCCGGTCGTACGACGGCTGTTGCGGGTCTCCTCGCTGAGGTTGCTGGTGACGTCCCAGCCCCAGTAGTAGAAGGCGGCGACCAGGGCGCCCGAGGCGAAGCCCGAGACGCCGTCGAAGTGGGAGAAGCCCAGCCAGGACCACTCGAAGGTGCGGACGTTGCCGGTGTGGAACAGCGCGAGCACGGCGAACAGCGCCAGGATCGCGATCTCGATGCCGGACATCACCAGTTGGGCGCGGACGGTGAGCCGGGCGCCGCCCAGCACCACGAGCAGCATCACGATGAACCAGGCCGCCCCGACCACCGTCGACAGCGCCGTGTTGCCGGCCAGCTTCGCGTCGAACAGGGACAGGGTCATGGAGCCGGCCGGCAGCGAGCCCGCCACCATGAAGATGGTCGCCGAGATCACCAGCGCCCAGCCGCTGATGAAGCCGAGAAAGGGGTGGAGGGTGCGGCCCACCCAGGAGTAGCTGGCGCCCGCGTTGACGTCGATGCGGCTGAGATAGCTGAAGGCCAGGGCGATGCCCAGCATGGGTATCGCGCAGTACAGCAGCGCCGCGGGGCTGGCCAGTCCCACGGCGCCGACGAGGACCGCGGTGGTGGCGGCGATCGAGTAGGCCGGGGCGCTGCCCGCGACGGCCATCACCACCGTGTCGAAGGTACCGAGGGCATTGGCCTGGAGCCCTCTGCCCCTGATGTTGCTCATGGTGCGCTGCTTTCCGTCGTGCACGACGCGAGGACGACCTGGCCCCGACGACGCTGGGGGGTGGGGGTGTGGCGAACTCACCTCCGGCCGAAGAGGGTTGGCCTCGGGCAGGAAGTGGGGGAAGGCGTGGAGGAATCCGCTCGGCGGATGCGTTGCCGGGCGGTCACAGCGTGTGTGCGAGTGATGATAGCCGCACTCATTGACGTTTCAAGATTGACCAGGGGGTAACCTCCTGGGCCGCCCGGGACCGAGGAGGTTGGACGGCGCGCAACGGGAAACGCGGATCGGGACACCGTACGGACGACGAACCGCCGCAAGGGCGCCAGGAGGTATCCATGGGCACCGACCCGATGGCCGACGACGTCTACCAGCCCACCGGGAGCAACGAGGAGCAGGAGGACGCGGCGCCGCTGGACCTGCAGGACGCCGTCGACGAGCGCGACTACGACGACACCCTCGACGAGGGCTACTCGCCGCCGGAGAAGCCGCTCGGCGTCACCCGGCACGGCACCACGGCCGCCGAACAGCACGACGGCGAGAGCCTCGACGAGCGGCTCGCCGAGGAGGTCCCCGACGTGACCGTGCCCCCGGGCGACGAGGTCGGCGACCTTCCCGGTGGCGAGGGCGAACCCGTCGACCCCGAGGCCGGCGCGGACCGCGCCGGACGCCTGGTCGCCCCGGACGAGGGTGCCCACGGCGACACCACGAAGGAGGAGGTCGCCTCGGACGTGGGCATCGACGGCGGTGCGGCCGGCGCCGAGGAGGCCGCCGTCCATGTCGTGGAGGACAGGGAACTGCCCGACCTGTGACGTCAGTCGCCGATGTGGTCGATCTGCCGCAGCTTGTTGGTGGCGTCGAGGGCGGCGACCTTGTAGGACTCCGCCAGGGTCGGGTAGTTGAACACCGCGTCGACCAGGTAGTCGACGGTGCCGCCGCAGCCCATCACGGTCTGCCCGATGTGGATCAGCTCGGTGGCACCGCTGCCGAAGCAGTGCACGCCCAGCAGCGTGCGGTCCTGGGGTGAGACCAGCAGCTTCAGCATGCCGTGGGAGTCGCCGATGATCTGGCCGCGGGCCAGTTCGCGGTAGCGGGAGATGCCGACCTCGAACGGCACGCTGTCCTCGGTGAGCTGGTCCTCGGTGGCGCCGACGAAGCTGATCTCGGGGATCGTGTAGATGCCGATGGGCTGCAGGTGGGACATCTGCCTGACCGGCTCGCCGAAGGCGTGGTAGGTCGCCGAGCGGCCCTGCTCCATCGAGGTCGCCGCCAGCGCCGGGAAGCCGATGACGTCGCCGACGGCGTAGATGTGCGGCACCTCGGTGCGGTAGTGCTCGTCGACGGTGATCCGGCCACGCCGGTCGGCCGTCAACCCGGCCTTGGCGAGGTCGAGTTCATCGGTCAGGCCCTGCCGGCCCGCCGAGTACATCACGGCGTCCGCGGGGATCTTCTTGCCGCTCTCCAGGATGGTCAGCGTGCCGCGCGCATGGCGTTCGACGGCGGCGACCGTCTCCCCGAAGCGGAAGGTCACCGCGAGGTCCCGCAGGTGGTACTTGAGCGACTCGATGATCTCGACGTCGCAGAAGTCGAGCATCCCGGGCCGCTTCTCCACCACCGTCACCTTGCTGCCGAGCGCGGCGAACATGGAGGCGTACTCCATGCCGATGACGCCGGCGCCGACGATGACCATGGAGCGCGGGACGCGTTCCAGTGCGAGGACGTTGTCGGAGTCCATGATCGTACGGCCGTCGAACTCGACGCTGTCCGGCCGGGCCGGCCGGGTGCCGGTGGCGATGACGATGTTCTCCGCGCTCAGCAGCCGTTCGTTGCCGGTGACCTCGCGCAGCGCGACGGTGTGCGGGTCGACGAAGCGGCCGGTGCCGGCGTACAGGGCCACCTGGTTGCGGGAGAGCTGGCTGCGGATGACGTCGACCTCGCGGTTGACCACGTGCTGGGTGCGCGCGGTCAGGTCGGCGACGGTGATGTCCTCCTTCAGCCGGTAGCTCTGGCCGTACAGATCCCGCTGGGTGAGGCCGGTCAGGTACAGCACCGCCTCGCGCAGGGTCTTGGAGGGAATGGTCCCGGTGTGGATGGAGACCCCGCCGACCATGTCGGGGCGGTCGACGACGGCGACCCGGCGGCCGAGCTTGGCCGCGGCGATGGCGGCCTTCTGGCCGCCCGGGCCGGATCCGATGACGAGCATGTCGAAGTCGGGCACCCTCGGAAGTCTGTCAGCACGAAGGCCCTCTTCGAAAGGGTGAACGGGCAACAGGGCGCCCGCTGATCGAATCGAACTCCCCTCGACCGGCGGCCGGTTGCCCGCCGTCGTGAACCAGGTGCCCGAGCGGCCACCCGGCGTGATAATGCGCCCATGGGTCATCGACTCGCCGACACGAGCACTCCCGCCCGGCTGGCCGCCCCCGACGAGGGCATCGGCCGCGACGAACTCGCGCTGGCCACCCGCAACCACGGCCTCCCGCTGGAGGCCCTGCGCTACGACGTCACCCCGCCCGGCCTGCACTACGTACTGACGCACTACGACATCCCGTACGTCCCCGACGGCACGCCCTGGCAGCTGACCGTCGCAGGCCGCGTCCGCCGTGAACTGCAGCTGAGCCTGGCCGATCTGCGCGCGTTCCCCCAGGTCACCACCCGGGTGACGCTGGAGTGCGCGGGCAACGGACGGGCCCTGCTCACACCCCGCCCGGTCAGCCAGCCCTGGCTCGTCGAGGCCGTCGGCACCGCCGAGTGGACGGGCGTGCCGCTGCGCCTGGTCCTCGCCGAGGCCGGTGTCGAGGCGGACGCCGTCGACGTGCTGTTCACCGGCGCCGACCACGGCGTGGAACGCGGAGTCGAACAGGACTACCAGCGCTCCCTCCCCATGGACGTGGCCACGGGCACCGAGCCCGAGGTGCTGCTGGCGTACGCGATGAACGGGGCCCCGCTGCCGCCGCAGCACGGACATCCGCTGCGGCTGGTCGTGCCGGGCTGGTACGGCATGGCGCATGTGAAGTGGCTGCGCCAAGTCGACGTCCTGGACGAGCCGTTCACCGGCTTCCAGCAGAGCGTCGCCTACCGGCTGCGGCAGGAGTCCGGTGAGGAGGGCGAGCCCGTCACCCGGATCGAACCACGCGCCCTGCTCCTGCCGCCCGGCTTCCCGGACTTCATGTCACGGGCCCGGGTGGTACGGCCCGGACCGGTGACGTTGGAAGGGCGAGCCTGGTCGGGACGGGCGCCCGTCACGCGCGTCGAGGTCAGCACCGACGCCGGGCACACCTGGCGCGAGGCCGAACTGGAGCCCGACGGCGGCCGCCGCTGGGCATGGCGCCGCTGGCACCTCGACTGGACGGCCACACCCGGCGAGCACGAACTGACGGCCCGGGCCGCCGACGCCGAGGGCCGCACCCAGCCGCTGACGCAGCCCTGGAACCGCGGCGGCTTCGCCGTCAACCTGGTCCAGCGGGTACCGGTGCTGTGCCTCGAAGCGGACAGTGGCGATTAGGGCAGCAGCTTCTCCAGGGCGACGGGGCCCTCCGTCTCCAGCTTGCGCCTGGCCCATTCCAGGCTGTGCGGGGTGATGTCCCTGCCCGTGGCAAGGACGAGATCCTCCGGGGACACCTCGGTGCCGGTGCTGGTGTGGAGCAGGGCGTCCGGGGTGCAGCGGTCCTCGGACGGCCCGGACGCATCGGGCTGTGACATCTCCATCAGTGCTCCTCGGGTCCGGAACGCTTCTGTAAATACCATTCAATGCCCGAGCCTGCGCCGCACCCGGAGGGGCGGGCATCGGCCGTCCCGGCGGAGATGCCGACGTGATCCAACGGGCGTCTAATGGGGAGGACGAGCGACCCTGCCGCGGGAGAGGGCCAGTGCTATGTCACATACCACCGGCACCAGCACAGGGGGGAAGAGCACCAGCCGCGGTGGTCTCCTGCGACGCCTGGGAGAGTGGTGCGCCCACCACTTCGTGATCGTCATCGTCGCCTGGCTGGTCGCCATCGTGGCGCTGCAGGTCCTCAACCGCTCCTTCGGCGGCGACTACTCCGACAACTTCTCCCTGCCCGGAACGCAGTCCCAGAAGGGCCTGGAGGTACTGAAGAAGCACGACCCGGCGGCCGGCGGTTACAGCAGCCAGATCGTCATGCACGACGGCCAGAAGTCGCTGACCTCGCTCAGCTCCCAGATGTCCACCACCGTCGGGGACCTGCAGAAGCTCCCGCACGTGCTGTCCGCCCAGAACCCGCTGTCCGTACAGGCCTCCAAGGTCGGACCCCTGTCCTCCGACGGGAAGACGGCCTACATCACGGTCCGCTTCAACGTCCAGCCCTCCACCCTGGGCGACGGCTATCTGCACGGCGTCGACACGGCGGTCCAGCCGCTGCGGTCGGCCGGCGCCCAGGTCGAGTACGGCGGACCGCTGGGCGAACTCGCCCGGCCCGCCGCCGACGACCGGGTCAGCGAGCTGATCGGCTTCGGCGTCGCCATCGTCGTCCTGCTGATCGGCTTCGGCAGCATCATCGCCGCCGGTATGCCGCTGCTGACGGCCCTGGTCAGCGTGGTCGGCGGACTGGCGATCCTCGGACTGTTCGCCGCCGCGTTCACCTTCGCCACCGTCTCCCCGACCCTGGCCACGATGATCGGTCTCGGCGTCGGCATCGACTACGCCCTGTTCCAGATCACCCGGCACCGCCAGAACCTCATGAACGGCGCCGATCCGGTGCACTCCGCCGGTCACGCCACCGCCACCAGCGGCCGGGCCGTCCTTGTCTCCGGCTGTACCGTGATCATCGCGCTGACCGGTCTCTACGCCTCCGGCGTGAGCTTCATCGGCAAGCTCGGTCTCGCCGCCGCGATGACGGTCGTCTCGGCGGTCATCGGCGCGCTGACCCTCGTACCGGCACTGCTGGGGCTCGTCGGCAGACGCATCGACCGCTACCACGTCCGCCGTCCCGTCGCAGAGACGAACGCCGAGCCGGGGGCCGAGCCGCAGGGCACCTGGCACCGCTACGCCCAGCGCGTGGAGCACCGGCCCTGGCAGTTCCTCGCGGCCGGAGTCGTGACCGTCGTCGTCCTCGCCATCCCGGTGTTCTCCATCCAGCTCGGCCACATCGGCGACGGCGCCGACCCCACCTCCTTCACCGACCGGCGCGCCTTCGACCTGATGACCGACGCCTTCGGGCCCGGCTCCAACGGCCCCCTGACCGTCGTCATCGACCAGACCACCGTTCCCTCCTCCCAGCGCTCCTCCCTGTCCGACCAGGCACAGAAGGCCCTCAACGGGGTCGCGGGCGCCTCCACCGTCACCCCGCTGAAACCCACCCAGGACGGGGATGTCCTGATCGGCACGGTCTACTCGAAGGACTCCCCGCAGAACGCCACCACCACGGACCTGAGCAACCGGCTGGTCCACCACACCCTCCCGGACGCGGTCTCCGGTACGAGCGCCCAGGGATACGTCACCGGCACCACCGCGGCCCAGGTGGACTTCCGTGACATCGTCGCGAGCCGGCTGCCCCTGATCATCGGTGTCGTGGTCGGCCTCGCCTTCCTGATCATCCTCGCCGTCTTCCGCGGGCTGCTCGTCGCCGTCAAGGCGGCCGTCCTCAACGTCCTGTCCATCGGGGCCTCGTACGGTGTCGTGGTCGCCGTCTTCCAGTGGGGCTGGGGCGGGCCCGCGCTGGGGGTGAACGGGAAGGTGCCCATCGAGAGCTATGTGCCGATGATGATGTTCGCCATCATCTTCGGCCTGAGCATGGACTACGAGATCTTCCTGCTCTCCCGCGTCCACGAGGCCTGGCTGCGCACCGGGGACGCCAAGGCCTCGGTCGCGCACGCCCTGGAGATCACCGCCCGGGTCATCACCTGCGCCGCACTGATCATGGTGAGCGTGTTCGCGGCCTTCATCGTCAGCGACAACATCGTGGTCAAGATGCTCGGACTCGGCCTCGCGGTGAGCGTGCTGATCGACGCGACGGTGGTACGGCTGCTGATGGTGCCCGCCGTGATGACGCTGCTGGGCCCGCGCGCCTGGTGGACACCGCGCTGGCTGGACCGGGTGCTGCCGCACATCGACGCCGAGGGAGACCACGAGGAGAGCGTCCAGGAGGACGTCAGCGAGCGTCCGGTGACGCGGAGGTGAGCACGAGCATCGTCACGTCGTCGACGACGTCGGGGCAGTACCGTACGAGGTCGCCCCAGACCCGGTCGGCCAGCAGGGCCGGGTCGCCGTCGGCGAGGGCGGCGAGGCGGTCGGGCAGCGGGTAGAAGGTGCCCGAGGTGTCACGGGCCTCGCTCACCCCGTCCGAGGCGAGGAACAGGGTGTGGCCCGGCTCCAGCCGCAGCGCCGGCCCGGCGGACGGACCGGTGTCGGCCAGACCGAGCCCGAGCGGCGTCCACGCGGTCAGCTCGACCTCGCTGACGTGACCGCCGCGCAGCAGCAGCGGCGCCGGATGCCCGCAGGACACCAGGCGCACGGACCGGGCGTCGGGCGAGAACTCCACCAGGACGGCCGTCGCGAACAGCTCCGCATAGCGGGAGGACGCCGAGTCGACCGCCAGCCTGCGGTCCAGCCGGGCGGCGACCGACTCCAGGTCCGGCTGGTCCAGCACCGCCTCCCGGAAGGCGCCCAGCAGTGAGGCGACCGTGGCGACCGCCGACAGCCCGTGCCCCTGGACGTCGCCCAGCACGGCCCGGACGCCGTACGGCCCCTCCCGCACGTCGAAGAAGTCGCCGCCCACCAGCGTCCCGCGCTGGGCGGCCCGGTACAGGCCCACGCAGTGGACGTGGCCGACCCGCTCGGGCAGCGGCGGCACGACCGCCCGCTGCGCGGCCTCGGCCACGGTCCGTTCCAGGTCCAGCTGGGCGTCGCGGTGACTGCGCACATACGACACGAACACGCTCAGCACCGCCACGAAGGCGATGGTCAACAGGTCGGTGTTGCCGGGCCGGTTGAGCTGGAAGGCGGGGACGTTGAGCACGACGACCACGCCGGCGCCCAGGAGCGCGGTCGCCCAGGGACCGTACGACAGGACGGCCAGCGGCGGGATCGCGCCCAGCAGGAAACCGATGTCGAGCCGGTTCGGGCTCACCAGCGTCGCCACGCACACGCCCGCGATCAGCGCGACCGGCAGCGCCTTCACCCACCACGGCGGCGGCGCACCCCGCAGCCAGCTCCGCCGGGCCTGGTCCCGGTGCGGCCACAGCACGATCGTTCTTCCCACACCACCACGCTCCTACGCCGGGGCGCGCCCCGCATGCCGACCACGCCCTGTCAGTGCCGACTGGCATGCTGGCCGCAGACCTGATCAACGTGGTGGGGAGGCGCGATGGGCTGGGCGGGAGGAGTCTGGCGGGTGGGCAGCGAGGCGGGCCCGGTGGGGGAGATCCTGATCGACGACGCGGACTTCCCCTGGCTGTCCGGCCGCTTCACAGCAGGCGAGGCGTACGACGCCGTCAGAGACCTGTTCCTCCGCGAACTCGCCCTCGCCGAACAGGACGACGACTGGGAGGAGTGGGAAGCGGCGTACGACGAGATCCGACGCCGCGTGTCCCTGTCCTCACCGGACGGCCCGGTCCCCGAGTTCCTGCTGCACATCGAGAACGACCGGGCCTGGTTCCGCTGGAGCGACGAGCCCTTCGAGGACGTCCACCGGACGTGACGGGGTGTCAGTCCGCTGTGCGGTCCAGCGACGCCTCCGCCTCCGTCAGGATCTCCGTGACGCGCAGGGCGAAGGCCGCGTCGCAGGGATGCGGGCGTCCGGTCGCGGCGGCGTCGATCAGGGCGTCCGCGGCGTGGAGGAGGGCGGTGACGGCTCCCTCGGTGCTGTCCGGCAGCACGGCCACCCCCGTCTCGCCGCGCAGCTCGACCGTCGCGCCCGCCGCCGCGGACGGCGCCGACAGGCTGAGGGTGAGCGTGCTGGACGCCCCGCCCGCGTGATCGAGGACGAGGTGGACCGTGTCGCCGGGACCGGGCGCGGCCGCGGCCACCCGACGGGCGTCGCCCAGGACCGGCAACAGCACGGACAGCGCGTGCGGCCCCACGTCCCACAGCGCGCCCTTCTCCTGCCGCCATGGCGAGTCGGCGAACGGACTGCTGCTGTCGCTGCCGAACAGCGACCCCAGCCACGCCGCCCGACCGGTGAACCAGCCCCCGGCAGCGGCCTGTTCGGTGATCCACGCCTCCGTGTCCGTGACGAAGCGGCTGGTGAAGAAGACCACCGACGCCACCCCGGCCTCCCGCACGGCGTCGACCACGGCCCGCCCCTGCTCCACCGTCGTCGCCAGCGGCTTGTCCAGCAGCAGATGCCGCCCCGCCCGCGCGGCCCGCACCGCGAGCTCCGCCTGCACCGCCGGCGGCAGCGCCACGGCGACCGCCTCCACGTCCACCAGCAACGCGTCCACGTCGTCGTACGCCCGCGTGCCGTACCGATCGGCCAGTGCCTTGGCCGCCTCAGGGCGCCGGCCCCACACGCCGACGAAGTCCAGCCCCGAGTGCTCGCTCAGGGCGGGGGCGTGAGCCATCTCCGCCCAGGGGCCGGTACCGAGCAGTCCGATCCGCATGCCGCCACCTCTCCACAACACCGCTGTACGGCAGCGAGCCTCGCACACCGACCGGACCGTCGCACGAGGCGGTCGCCGGTGCCGCGCGATTCAGCGGACCCGCTGCTGAATGCGTTCGCTTTCCTCTATTGGACCTTCGGCCCCGGCCGGGTCAGGCTGGAGGACGGTCCGACACCGTCGTGGTCCATGTCCGACGGGCCGGACGTCATCCGGTCCCGCGACAGCCGAGAGAGGTCACCAGCCCATGCACACCCGCCGCATCGGGGACGTCGACGTCAGCGCGATCGGACTGGGCGGGATGCCCATGTCCATCGAGGGGCGACCGGACGAGGCGCGCTCCCTGGCCACCATCCACGCCGCCCTCGACGCCGGCGTCACCCTCATCGACACCGCCGACGCCTACCACCGTGACGCCCACGAGGTCGGCCACAACGAGACCCTCATCGCCAAGGCCCTCGCCTCCCACGACCGCGGCAAGGACGTCCTGGTCGCCACCAAGGGCGGCCATCTGCGCCCCGGCGACGGCAGCTGGACCCTCGACGGCAGCCCCCGTCACCTGAAGGAGGCCTGCGAGGCGTCCCTGCGCCGTCTCGGCGTCGAGGCGATCGGGCTCTACCAGTTCCACCGCCCCGACCCGAAGGTGCCCTACGCCGAGTCCGTCGGCGCCGTGCGGGACCTGCTCGACGAGGGCAAGATCCGGATGGCCGGCATCTCCAACGCCAACCCCGACCAGATCCGGCAGGCGAACGACATCCTCGGCGGGCGCCTGGTCTCCGTGCAGAACCAGTTCTCCCCGGCCTTCCGCTCCAGCGAGCCCGAACTCGACCTCTGCGACGAACTCGGCATCGCCTTCCTGCCCTGGAGCCCGCTCGGCGGCATCTCCCGGGCGAGTGAACTGGGCTCCACCTACGCGCCGTTCGCCCGCATCGCCGAGGCCCACGGGGTGAGCCCGCAGCAGGTGTGCCTGGCCTGGATGCTCGCCAAGTCCCCGGTGGTCGTGCCCATCCCCGGCTCCAGCCGCCCGGAGACGATCCGCGACTCCCTCGCCGCCACCGACCTCGAACTCAGCACCGAGGAACTCGCCCAGCTCGACGCCGTCTGACCCCGGTCCGCTACCGGTCAGGCGGCGCTGCTGCGCGGGATCCGGTGCGGGCAGCCGTCGTCGTGGTCGGTCCCGAGGCTCGTCCACCACCGCTCGCAGCAGGCCGCGTACAGCTCCTCCCGGACGAACTGGTCGGCCGCCGAGCGCACCGGCCGACGCGGCCCGCTGCCCGCTGCCAGCAGATCGCGGATCAGTGTCTCGCGCACGACGGCGATGACCGGGACCACGCTCGCGGCCGCGAACAGGAACGCCACCCAGAGCGGGCCATGAGCGAGGTCGAGCACCGCCGTCGCGGCGAGCCCGCCGGTGGTGACGAGATAGAGGGCGCAGAGGAGGCGGCCGGATCGGTTCATGATGGTCACCGTTCGTGCAGGGATGGTTGCACTCTGTTCAACGCGTGGGAGGGCGTGAGGGAATCGGGTCGAGCGACGGTATTGCGTCAATTCCGGGCGCCGTGGAGGAAGACGGGAATGGTCCGGCCCTGTCCGGGAATACGAGGCGAAAATCGAGAGAGGGGCGCTTCGTGCTCGTTCCGGACCCGAAGGTCGTCAGAACGTTGCTCACCACGTACGCATCGCTGCGCATCGCGCAGGCGGAGCGGGACCGGCCGCACACGGCGCGCGCGTTGGCGGAGGTCAGCCGCGAACTGTGCGACACGATGGGAACCACGGACCTGCACGAGGCGATCGCCCGGGCCGACGCCCTGTTGCGTGCCGCGCGGGGGATGACCCGTGGGCAGTGGCGCGGCGAGGACGGCGTGAAGTCCGCCGCCTGACCGGCCGTCGGTTTCAGGCCCGTACGGCGGCCATGGCCGCGCCACCCTGGAAGGAGCCGCGATAGGCCTGCGGGGTGGTGCCGACCACGCGGCGGAACCGCTCCCGGAACGCCGTCGGGGACCCGAACCCCGCCTGGCGCGCGATCCGTTCGACGGGATGGTCGCTGTTCTCCAGCAGGTACTGTGCCCGGCGCACCCGGGCGCGCAGCAGCCACTGCAGTGGGGTCGTGCCGGTCTGCTCACGGAAGCGGCGGCTGAAGGTCCGTTCGCTCATGCCGGAACGGGCCGCCATCGCGCCGAGGGTGATCTCGCCGCCCAGGTTGTCCTCGATCCACTCCAGCACCGGCTCCAGGGTCGAGCCGCGCGGTACGGGTGGCTGCTCGTGCACGATGAACTGGGCCTGGCCGCCTTCGCGTTCGAGGGGCATGACGGACATGCGGGCGGCGTCGGCGGCGACGGCCGAGCCAAGGTCGGTACGGATCATGTGCAGGCACATGTCCAGGGAGGCGGCGGCGCCGGCCGAGGTGAGGATGCGGCCGTTGTCGACGTAGAGCACGTCCGGGTCCACCGTGATCCGTGGGTATCGCCGGGCCAGTTGGGCGGCGGCCACCCAGTGCGTGGTGGCGCGCAGGCCGTCCAGCAGTCCCGCCTCCGCGAGGACGAAGGCGCCGGAGCAGACGGAGGCGATCCGGGCGCCGGCCCGGGCCGCCCGGCGCAGGGCGTCGAGGGCCTGGGGCGAGGGCGCTCCGGCCGCCTCCGAGCATCCCGGCACGATCACGGTGTCGGCGTCGGCCACCGCTTCGAGGCCCTGGTCGACCCGGATGGTGAAGCCGTCCGTCCTGACCTCGGGTGATTCCGCGCACACCCGCAGCCGGTAGGGCCGGCGTCCGTCGGGCAGCCGGGTGCGGCCGAACACCTCCAGGGGTGCCGCCATGTCGAACGGCACCACATGGTCCAGAACCAGGATCGCCACTGTGTGCATGGCGCCACGATAGGCGGATTCCTGCCAGTGCCGTCAGCTGGGTCTCCGTGCAAAGCCACAGGTGAGGTCATTGGCGGGAATCCGTTGGAAGCTGTCGTTTCAGCCCCTGTTCCGGTCGTCTCGAAGATCCCTAGCGTGAGCCGCGCTCGACTGATCGATCGCGTTGCGGAAGGCTCCCCATGACCAAGCTCCTGCTCACCCTCCATGTCCTGGCGGCCATCGTGGCCGTGGGCCCCGTCACCGTCGCGGCGAGCATGTTCCCGGCCGCGGCCCGCCGGGCCGGTGAGGAGGAGTCCGCGGTCGGCACCCTGCGGCTGCTGCACCGGATCTGCCGGCTCTATTCGGCTGTCGGCGCGGTGGTTCCGGCCTTCGGTTTCGCGACCGCGGCGGCGATGGGGGTGCTGGGCAGCGGTTGGCTGATCGCGTCCATCACGCTGACGGCCGTGGCCGCCGGCCTCCTGATCGCCTTCGTCCTGCCCCGTCAGGACGAGATCCTCGGCCAACTGGACGGCGGGCAGACGGTGGAGCGGTCGGGCACCGTCCGACTCGCCATGTTCACCGGCCTGTTCAACCTGTTGTGGGCGACCGTCACCGTTCTGATGATCGTGCGTCCCGGATCCACCACAGGGGCCTGACCGGTCGCTCACACCGCCCTTCCGAGCGTCAAGCGCTCTTGGTGAATTCACACCCTGGTATGCGGGGGCGCATACACTCGTCAGCTGTGCCCAAGTGATGGGCCACCACACGAAAGGCGCGTTGACGGGTGTTCCAGGATTCCCCCATCTACGACCGACTCGTCGCCGAACGCGGCGACGTCCCCACTCAGACCCGCCGAGAGGCCGAGCGCGTCAGCCGGGAACTGGAGTACGTCATGCGACCGCTGCAGTCCTTCGGTGCCGGCCCGACCCCCGACCGCCAGGCCTCCCCGGGTACCGGGTGGCAGCGGACCGCGCTGCTGCCCGGCACGCTGCCCCACTGACCGTACTCAACGCACCGTGCTGCTCGCCCCGTTGACCTGGGACGACGGCTCGGTGCCGGGGCTCGCCAGCCAGTCCGCGACAGCCCGCGCGATGGGCTGGCCGGTCTCGATCTCGATGAAGCCGAACTGTCCGGACTGGTTGCACTCCAGGAACCACCACGTCCCGTCCGCGTCCTCGGCGAAGTCGAAGGCTCCGTAGGCCAGTTCGGCGGCGCGCAGATAGGCGCTGACGGCGGTGGCGATGCGCGGCGGCACCTCGGTGGCCTGCCACGGGACGTCCGGAGCGGCGAACCGCACGTCGACCTCGTCGGCTTCGTCGGCCGTCTTGCGGGCCGCCAGCATCCGCTCACCGACCACGGTCAGCCGGATGTCGGCGCGTTTGGCCACGCGTCGCTGCAGCAGGGTGGGGCCGAAGGCGACGGCGGAGAAGTCCGTGTCCGGTGCGACCCGGCTGGTCGGCACCGCCCGAGGGGGGTCCTGCGGATGCGCCCCGGAGACCGGTTTGACCACCAGGTCCGGATACCGCTCGGCGAACTCCCGCGCCGCCTGCGGGAACGATGTGATCAATGTCGCGGGGACCGGCAGCCCGCAGCGCTGGGCGAGCCGCAGCTGCCAGGGCTTGTGGCGGGCGCGCCGGGCCGCGTCGGGGTGGTTCATCCAGCGGGCGTCGCTGCCGCGCAGCATGCCGTACAGGGCCTGCGAGGACTCCTCGGTGAGCCAGTCCGAGGGTTCGGGCGCCCGGGTGGCGGGGGTGCCCGGCCTGCGGACCCAGATGGAGCGCAGGCCGGAGATGCTCACCAGGCGCCCCGCGGACTGCAGATGCCCGCGGAAGGCGCCGTGGACGTACTCGCCGGACAGTGCGACGGCACCCGGCAGGTCGGCCGGGTCGAGACGGACCACAGGGACCCCGGAGGCGTTGAGGTGGACGACCACCATGTCGGCCGTCACATCCTCTTCACAGGTCAGGATCAGTACGGTCATTGTGGGCGGTTCCGCGTTCAGTCGTCGAAGTGAGTCTTGGAGCCCGCGGTCGACGTCGTGGTCGCCAGTTCTCTGAGCAGTGCCGAGTCACCGGCGGCGATCCGGCCGTCCATGGTTACGTTCAACTGCAGTCCGGTGTCGTAGACATACGGAGTCGTGGCCTCCAACTCCACCGCCGGACGTGCGTAGTTGAGCGCGAACGGTTGCATCGTGTCTCCCTCGTCGGTCTGCGCCGACCAAGCGCTGCGCCCCCCTCGGGCGCCGTTTGGTCCGCCGACTGCCTTGCCCTTCCAGTCACTTATACGAATCGAACGAGTGATTGGTTTCCTTACTCTGCGTAATCGTGGGGATTTTGTGCCCATACGCCCCACGCAGAGGTCCCCGAAGGCTGTGCAGTGCGAGAAGAAGAACGCCGATGTCGTCCAGGTAGACCGGATCGGGCAGCAGGTCCGTCGGCAGTACGAAGTACAGGACGGCGCCCCAGAAGACCCAGCGCGGCCCGGTCGGCAGACCGGCCCGGCGCAGATCGCGCCGGGTGCGTACCAGCCGCACCAGAACGACTACGGCCGCAGCGAGCAGGAGTGCCGCCAGGACTGCGGCGACGACGATCACCGTTGTGGTCGTATCCACGGACCTTCCTCCGTCCGGCGTGCCGAACGGCGCGCCCTTCTTCACGGATTCCCCCATCCGCCGCCGGTACGTCCACAGGCTTGCGACAGGGGGCTCATACCGGTGGCGCACGCCGAGTGGCTCCGCGTGCCCATAGCGCTTAGTAATGGCAAGGTAACGTCACGTGCATCGCGTCGCGGGGCGGCGAGAGCTGCCGCACTCCCACCTCTCCCCTGGAGCAGAAAGTGAGCATCCGCTCTTCATCACCCCAACCCGACGACACCTCCATAGCCGCGCCGGTCAGCGCCCTGGTGCACGCGGCGCTCGCCGACCGTCCGCTGGAGGAGGTGGCCGGCCTGATCACGCTTTTGGAGCAGTCTCCGCAGTACGCGCGGGCCACGGTCGACGCGCTGCGCGCGGTCGGCACGGACCGGTCCGTGGAGGACGTGACCCGACTCGTGTCGCTGCTGACCCGGCCGCCGCGCGACGCCGACTGCGCGGACGAGGCGATCCGCGCCGCCGCCGAGAGCCGCCCCGTGGAGGACGTGACCCGGCTGATGGCCCTGCTGCACCAGGCCCCGCTGGAGGCCCACTGCGGTCAGGAGGCCGCCCGGGCCGCCGCCGCGCGGCCCGTGGAGGAACTCGTGGAGCTCATCGGCCGCCTCAGCGAGGAACGGGACGCACACGCCGACCGGTTGACGGCGGAGGCTCAGCAACAGCCGCACGGCGTCCCGGCCATGCCTGAGGAGCCCGAGCCCGAGCCCGAATCCGACGCCCAGGCCGCCGCCCAAGTCGACCTCACACCCCGCATACTCCCGCGTACGCCGAACCACCGCCCCGTACAGCACTCGTGGCTCGGCGTCCTCGCCGCCGCCGTCCTCCTCCTGTGCGGGATGCTCTGGTTCCCGCTCCACCGCGACGGCGCGCCCCCGCAGCCGTACGGCCTCACGCTCGGCGCGTCGGCACTGTGCACCCTCCTGGCCGTACTGCTGACCCTGCGGCCCACGCTCCCCGCCTTCGCGGTCGCCGCCGTGGTGCCGTCGGTGCTCGCGGCGGGCCAGCTGTACGAGGGGCGGTTCCACTCGGAACCGCTGTCAAGGGCGCTCGACCTGACGCTCGCACCGAGCTGGATCGCCGGCGTCGCCGCCGTGTGCGCGGCACTCGCCGCGCTGACGGGCGTGCTCGTAGGGCTGGCGGCACAGCAGCCGAAGGCCGCGGCGCCGCCGCGCCCGCCGGCCGCCGCCCGCCGCATCCCGGACTGATCCCGGGGCGTCAGACCGAGGTCAGGGCGGTCAGCACCCGGTCCGGGGTGAGCGGCAGCTCGCGCAGACGGACGCCGGTGGCGTGGTGGACGGCGTTGCCGATCGCGGCCGCCGTGCCGACGATGCCGATCTCGCCGATGCCCTTGCTGCCCATGGGGTTGAGATGCGGATCGTCCTCGTCGATCCAGTGCGCCTCGACCTCCGGCACGTCGGCGTGCGCCGGCACGTGGTAGGAGGCCAGGTCGGACTCGGTGAAGTCGCCGAACGCGGCGTCCATGGTGCTTCCCTCGGTCAGCGCCATGCCCAGGCCCATGGTCATGCCGCCGATGAACTGGGAGCGCGCGGTACGGGCGTTGAGGATGTGCCCGGCGGCGTAGACGCCCAGCAGCCGCCGTACCCGCGTCTCACCGGTCACCGTGTCGACGGCCACCTCGGCGAAGTGGGCGCCGAAGGCGTGGCGCGCCCACGGGCTGTCGGAGTCGGCCTCTCCCGCCGTGTCGGCGCGGGTCTCGACCCCCTCGGCGGGCAGCGGACCCGTGCGCTCGGCCAGACGCGCCGTCAGCCGGACGCAAGCCTCGTGGACCGCCCAGCCCCAGGAGGCCGTGCCGGACGAACCGCCCGCCAGCGAGGCCGACGGCAGATCGCTGCGGCCCACCTCCGTACGCACCCGTTCCAGCGGCACCCCGAGGGCGTCGGCAGCGACCTGCGCGAGGACCGTACGCGCGCCCGTGCCGATGTCCGTGGCGTTGACCCGGACCAGGAACGTCCCGTCGGGCAGCGCTCGCGCCGCCGCGGTCGACGGCCAGACGTTGACGGGATACATGGCCGCAGCCACCCCCGTCCCGATCAGCACAGCGCCGTCGCGCCGGGTCCGCGGCCGTGGATCGCGCCGGGACCAGTCGAAGCGGCGCGCGCCCTCGCGCAGGCACTCCACGAGATGCCGGCTGCTGAACGGCTTGCCGCTGTCGGGCTCCGTCTCCGGCTCGTTGAGGATCCGCAACTCGACGGGATCCATGTCGAGTTCGCAGGCCAGCTCGTCCATGGCGGACTCCAGCGCGTACATGCCGGGCGCCTCGCCGGGCGCCCGCATCCACGACGGCGTGGGCACGTCCAGGGCCGCCACCCGGTGGACGGTACGGCTGTGGGGCGCGGCGTACATGACCCGGGCGGGTACGGCGGCCTGCTCCACGAACTCCTTGACGCGGGAGGTGTGGGTGGTGACCTCGTGGACCAGGCACGTCAGACGGCCGTCGGCTCCGGCGCCGAGCCGGATCCGGTGCAGGGTCGGCGCCCGGTGCCCGACCACCGCCGGCAGCTGACGGCGGGGCAGGGCGAGGGTGACGGGCCGGCCGGTGTGCCGGGCCGCCATCGCGGCCAGCACCACGTCGGCACGAGGGGTGCCCTTGGAGCCGAAGCCGCCGCCGACGTGCTCGGCGACGACGACGATCCGCTCCTCGGGCAGGCCGAAGAGCTCGGCGAGCGTGGCCCGTACCGCTGTCGAGCCCTGGCTGGAGGTGTGCGCGAGGAGCCGTTCGCCGTCCCAGTGCGCGGTGCTCGTGTGCGGTTCCATGGGGTGGTTGTGCAGCGGCGGAACGCGGTAACGGGTGTCCACGCGCACGGCCGCCGTGCCGAAGGCACCGTCGGGATCCCCGCGTCGAGTGCTGCCGGGATATCCGGCGTTGGCCTTCTCGGGGGCGTACGCCGCCGGGTGGTCCTCGGCGAGGGAGACGTCGTGCTCCTCGACGTCGTAGGAGACCCGCACCGCCGAGGCACCCGCCCGTGCGTCCTCCAGTGTCTCGGCGACGACCAGGGCCACGAACCAACCCCGGTGCGGAACGCGGGGGTTCTGCAGCACGGCGAGCGTGGGGTCGTCGGGCTCGGCCAGGCGGGGCGCGTTCTCGGGCGTGAGCACGGCCAGGACCCCGGGCTGCCGCAGCGCGGCCGAGGCGTCGACGGCGGTCACCGTGCCGCGTGGGACCGTGGCCGGCACCGGCCAGGCGTACGCCCGGCCGTCCGGCACGTGTTCGGCGGCGTAGCGGGCACTGCCGGTGATCTTCTGCAGACCTTCCCGGCGCTCGGCGGGGGCGCCCAGGGCGGCGGCCATGTGGTCCTCCTCGGCTGACGGTTCACATCCCGGCGAGCCGGGTCAGGACGTCCACGGCGAGGCCGCGGGCAAGCGGCACCTTGTAGGCGTTGTCCCGCAGCGGCCGGGCGGCGGACAGTTCCAGGTCGACGGCGTGTTCGAACGCGGCCGGGGTGGGCGCGGCACCGAGCAGCGCCTCCTCGGCCGCCTGCGCCCGCCAGGGCCGGTGGGCCAGCGCCCCGAAGGCGAGACCGGCGTGGGCGACGACACCGTCCGCGATCCGCAGCACCCCGGCTACGGAGGCCAGGGCGAAGGCGTACGAGGCCCGGTCGCGCGCCTTGCGGTACAGCGACGGCAGCCCCGCCGTGACCGGCGGCAGCACCACGGCCGTGACCAGCTCGTCGGGCCGGATCACCGTGTCCCGCTCCGGATGGTCGCCCGGCAGCCGGTGGAACTCGTCGGCAGCGACGTCACGGGCGCCCGCGGGGCCGTACAGCTCGATCCGCGCGTCGAGGGCCGCCAGGGCCACCGCCATGTCCGAGGGGTGGGTGGCGATGCACTGCTCGGAGTGTCCGAGCACCGCGTGGTCGCGGTGAACGCCCTCGCGCGCGCCGCAACCGCTGCCCGGCGCACGCTTGTTGCACGGTTTCGAGACGTCCTGGAAGTAGGGGCAGCGGGTGCGCTGCAGCAGGTTGCCGCCGGTGGTGGCCACGTTCCGCAGCTGGCCCGAGGCACCCGCGAGCAGTGCCTGGGAGAGGGCGGGGTACCGGTCGCGCACGGCGGGATGCCCCGCGAGGTCGCTGTTGCGGACCGTGGCTCCGACGCGCAGCGAGCCGTCGGGCAGCTCCTCCACCGTGTCCAGGGGCAGCCGGCTGACGTCGACCAGGGTGGTGGCCTCCTCGACGCCGAGCTTCATCAGGTCGACGAGGTTGGTGCCACCGCCCAGAGGGCGGGCGCCGGGCAGGGAGGCGAGGGCGGCACAGGCGTCCTCGACGCCGGTGGCGCGGACGTAGGCGAAGGGCCTCACGGGATCACGTCCTCGACCGCCTCGACGATGCGCGGGTAGGCCCCGCAGCGGCACAGGTTCCCGCTGAGTCGCTCCCGGATCTCGGCCCGGTCCAGGGGCACCGGCCGCCCCGAGGGCGTGTCCGGGCCGGTGACGTGGGAGGGATGGCCTGCGGCGGCCTCGGCGATCGCTCCCAGGGCGGAGCAGATCTGGCCGGGTGTGCAGTACCCGCACTGGAAGGCGTCCCGGTCCAGGAAGGCCTGCTGCAGCGGGTGAAGGCGCTCCGCGTCGCCGGTCAGCCCCTCGACGGTCGTGACCTCGCGGCCGTCCAGGGACACCGCGAGCAGCAGACAGCTGTTGACGCGCCGCCCGTCCACCAGCACCGTGCACGCACCGCACTGCCCGTGGTCGCAGCCCTTCTTGGCGCCGAACAGGCCCAGGTCCTCGCGCAGCAGGTCCAGCAGGACCCGTCGGTGGTCGACGGTGAGCGTGTGCGGCTTGCCGTTGACCCGCAGGGTCGTGTCGGAGCGGTGACGGTCGCTGTGCGGGTGCTGACTGCTGTCCATGGCGGGGCCCTTCCGGACGGGCTGATGTGCCGTCCCCACCGCGTATCCAGCCTGCGCCAGCTGACACGTCCGCCACGCGCGGCGACGGGCGTCTCAGTCCTCGGGCGTGTCCCCGTCCTGCTTGCCGTCGGTTTCGGGGCGCCGGGTGCGGGCCGAGCCCTTGAGGCGCTCCAGAGTCCGGGTCAGCTGCTGGAACGGGGAGGCGGCAGGCGCGGCGGGCTGCTGCTGCGGCGGGGCGGGCGCACCGGTGTCGGCCTCGCGGTAGGCGGTCAGCGCCTCGTGCGCGCGCTCGGCGGCCTCCCGGTACAGGTCCCGGGACTTCGTCATCGCCTCCAGGGCCTCGGCGTACATCGCCACCAGCCTGCGCTCCCGGGCCAGCTCCTCCTCGAGGGTCATCAGCTGCCAGTCGTCCCGCAGCGCCGCCACGGCCTCCTCGGCGCCGTCCGGCAGCGGCAGGGGCAGCGCCACGAAACGCGTGAGGGCGTCGACCAGCTCGGCCGGCCGTGAACCGTCGAGGAAGACGGTCCGTACCGCGAAGTCGTCCCCGTCGAAGCCGTCCGGCGCCGGATGGGTGGGCAGCAGCACGGCGCCGCCGCGCGGAACCTGTACGTCGAACTCGCGCAGCGCCCTGTTGACGATGCGCAGCTGGTCCGGGGCCGCGCGGTGCTCCAGGACGCGGTCGCGCAGAGCGGGCGGCAGCAGCGGACCGAGCGGCCCGCTGCCGCGCTCGTCCGGCGTCATCGCCTCGTGCACCACGAGGTTGACGCACCAGCCGCCGCGCACCGACGCGCGCAGCAGCCGCCGGATGTCCTTGTCCTCCGTGGGCAGCCGGTTCACCCCGCGCAGGCGCAGTCCCGTTCCGGGCTCGTGGTCCCAGGCGGCATCGGCGTCGTCGGGCCAGAACATGGTTGCCGGAGACGGCCACTCCTGGTCCCAGGCGCGCTCCGCCTCCGCCGCCAGCACCCACTCCTGCGCGTCGTCGGCAAGGGGACGGAGGGTCAGCCGCGCCCGCACCGTCACCGTCGCGGCGACGGTCCAGCGCACCTCGAAGACCTGCTCCAGGACGCCCTCGGCACCGGGCAGCTCGTGCTCGTCGTCGAGGACCTCGCCGACCCGCAGGCGTTTCAGGGTCCGGCGCACGACGTCCGGCGCGTCGGTGCCGGTGTAGCGGCCGCGGGCCAGCCACAGGGTGGGGGACGGGGTGGGGCGGGCGGTCGGTGGGATGCGCATGGGGTCCATCTGCAGACGGGGCACGTGTATGTACCAGTATCGTCCGCGGGCGGCTGCGGAGATCACGCGGGGTGGGCGCACGGGATGCGCGCGGCGCACTCGGGGTGCGCGCGACACGCTCCAGGACACACCGCTTCACACGTGTCCCGCGTTCGGCGCGCCCGCCACAATGGCGCCCGCGAACGGGGCCCGCCCACCATCCGCTTAGGGGCGGGTCCTGTTCGCACCCGGGCTCACCCGTGGAACGTGATGTACCCGTTGCCGTCCGGGTCGTTGCCGCTCTTGGTGTACGCGTGCGAGTCGGCGCCCGCGCCGGACGGCTTGTACACGTAGATCGTGTCCTTGTCGTTGTTCCAGATGAAGTTGCAGTTCTGGCGGTAGACGACGTTCTTTGCGTCGGAGTCGGTGCCGTGGCCGCCGCGCAGCTTCACGTAGTCACCGGGCTGCAGATAGTGGTTCTTGGAGAAGGTGAACCGGTTGCCGGCCTTGTCCTTGACCACGTACCCCTTGAGGTTCACCGTCGTGTGGGACGAGTAGTTCTTGATCGTCAGATACTCGTCCTTGGTGTTCCCGGTCGCGCAGTTGTTGGAGTCCCGGCCGGGCGCGTCGTACTGAACGCCCTTGATCTTCAGCGCGGACGAGTACTCGGTGGCGTGGGCCGGGACGGCGGCCAGCACGGCGAGTGCGCCGGCGGTGGTGGCGGCGGCGAAGAAACGTATACGCATGGAGCAATGACCCCCCGATGTGGATTTTCGGTGAAGAGTCTGGAGCGTATACAACTCGGGGCTTTCGAGGGCCGTCTTCGCTCAAATGTGGTGTCCACCAGCAACAGGGCGTCCACACCGCCGAGATGCCCGGTCAGCGCCGCCGGCGCGGGAGAATGCCGAGGGACCGTAATCGACGAGCACGGGTACGAGGCGCCGTGCGCGTGGTCGCGGCCGGCGACTGCCTGCTCGCGCCCACGGTGACCCGGCGCCTGGTCGCGGACGTCGTCCCGCGCCGCCGGGAGGAGTCCGCCGCCTCGGCCACCCCGCAGCACCTGGAGATCCTGACCGCCCGCGAGGTGGAGGCCCTGCGGCTGCTGGCCCGCGGTCTGTCCAACGCCGAACCGGGAGCCCCGACGGATTGCGGTCAGAGGCCTTTTCGCGGCTCCTGGCCCACGGATTCGCGAGGCTCCTGCCCTGTCGACCGGATGTCCGACTCCCAGTCCAGGAGCCGGATCAGCTCTTCCTCTCCGGGCCGCGAAGGAGCCCGGCCCCCGCGCGCCGGGGACGTGGACCGAACGCCCCGGGAGATGTTGCCGCTCACGGTGACGTTGTGCTCCACGCGCGGGCGGCGCAGTTCCTCGTAGAGCGAGAGCGCGGAGTCCGGGTCCGGGGTGTCGCGCAGGCACTTGGCGAGGATCACGGCGTCCTCCAGAGCCATCGACGCGCCCTGGCCGGTCGCGGGGGAGGCCGCGTGGGCGGCGTCGCCGACGAGCAGGATCCGGCCCGAGCGCCAGGCGGTGCCGGTCGGGATCTCGGTGGCGTTGGTGACCAGGGCGTCGTCGGTGGTGGCCGCGACGATGTCCGCGGCGGGCGTGGCGTCCTCGCGCAGCAGGGGGAGCAGCAGTTCGCGCCAACGGTCCGGTGTGCCGTCGGCGAGTTCCTCGGCGGGCAGCGGATCGCCGGCCACGCGCGCGAACCAGTACGTCTCCCCGCCCGGCGAGACGGCATGGCCGAAGGCCGCGCGGCTGCCGCGGATCATGGTGATGCACGCGTCGTCGGCGGAGCGGGGCCCGGCATCGGTGTAGCCGTAGAAGACGCGCTCGCCGGCGTGGAAGGGCCGGACGCCGGGGGCGATCGCCTGCCGAACGGTGGAGTTGAGGCCGTCGGCGCCGATGAGGAGGTCGGCCGTGGCGGTGCCGCCGTCCGCGAAGTGCGCGGTGACGCCGTCCGCGCCCTGCTCCACGGAGGTCAGCCGGGCGCCGTGCCGGAAGCCGATGCCCCGGCGCGCCGCCTCTTCCTGCAGCCCGGAGTTGAGGTCCCCGCGCCGCAGGCACCGGTAGCGCAGCAGCGGATCGCCCGCCTCGCCGAGCGGCACGTGCGCCAGCTCCGTGCCGGTGTGGTCCAGCACCCGCATCGAGGTCAGCGGGAAGCCCAGGGCGGTGACGGCGGCGGAGGCGTCGAACTGCGCGAGCGCGCGCATGCCGTTGCTCGCGAGAGTGAGGAAGGCGCCGATGTCCTCGGCCGAACCGGGATGCGCCTCGCGCACCTCGACGCCGAACCCCGCCTTGTGCAGGGCCAGCGCCGTCGCCGTGCCCGCGATCCCGCCGCCGATGACCAGTACGCGTGTCACGCTCGCCCCGTCCGTGTCGGTACGGCCCCCGTGACCGTACCCGCGTCTGTGGGAACGTCTCACCGGCAGCGACGGTTCCAGTTCGAGGAGACACCGTGACCGGAAAGATCACCCTGGCCGCCTGGCCCACGCCTCTGGAGCGCATGCCCCGGCTGGCCGCCGCGCTGGGCCTGGGCGAGGACGACCTGTGGGTCAAGCGGGACGATCTGATCGGTCTCGGGGGCGGCGGCAACAAGGTCCGCAAACTGGAGTGGTTCACCGGTGCCGCCCTCGCCGAGGGTGCCGACACCCTGGTCACGACCGGCGCCGCGCAGAGCAACCACGCCCGCCTCACCGCCGCCGCCGGCGCCCGCCTGGGGTTGGACGTCGTCCTCGTCTTTCCGGGTGCGCCCGACGGCGCGGCCGACGCCTCCGGCAATCTCGTCCTCGACAGCCTCTTCGGAGCCCGTGTCCACTGGGCCGGAGACGCGGATCCGAACGCCCTGGGTGACATCGCCGAGGAGGTCTGCGACCGGCTGCGCGGGGAGGGGGCGCGTCCCTTCCTCATCCCGTTCGGCGGCTCCAGCCCGCTCGGCGCGCGGGGGTATGTCGAAGGAGGCGAGGAGATCCTGGCCCAACTGCCCGACGTGGAGCACGTGGTGGTGGCGCTGGGCTCCGGCGGCACCATGGCCGGACTGGTCGGCGCGCTGGGGGAGCGGCGGGTGCTCGGCGTGCACTGCGGGGCGGTGCCGGATCCGGCCGCCACCGTGGCCGCACTCCTCGGCTCCGGCATTGAGCCGCGCGGGCTGCGGGTGCGTAGCGATCAGGTCGGCGCGGGATACGGCATCCTGCACGCACCGGTCCTGGCGGCGATGCGGCGTGCCGCGAGCACCGAGGGCATCGTGCTGGACCCCGTGTACACGGGGCGGGCCATGGCCGGGCTGCTGGCGGCGGTGGAGGACGGTGACATCCGGCCGGGGCGGCGCACGGTGTTCCTGCACACGGGCGGGCTTCCGGGACTGTTCGGCCACGCGCAGACGGTACGGCGTACCGTCTCGGGCCTGTCGTCCTGGAAGCCCGCCTGAGGGGCGGTCAGGCGCCGCTGGCGCGGAGCATGTCCTCACGCTCGACGATCTTCACGCGCTCCCGGCCCTGCGGCTCGCCCAGTGCCTTCTCGGCGGCATCGAGCCGGTACCAGCCGTCCCAGGTGGTGAAACGGACCTGGTGCTCGGCGAGGAAGGCGTCCACGGCCTCGGGCTCGGGCGAGGCCGGGGTGCGCAGACGTCCGTTCGCGTGGTCGTCCAGCAGGTTGGCGACCGTCTCGTTGGCGTCGCCCTTGGTGTGGCCGATCAGGCCCACCGGGCCGCGCCGGATCCAGCCGGTGACGTACGTCGACTGCAGGTGCTCGCCGCTCTCCTGGATGACCCGGCCACCCTCGTCCGGGACGGTGCCCGAGTCGATGTCCCAGGGGAGCTTGGGGAGCTTGTCGGAGAGGTAGCCGACCGCGCGGTAGACGGCGGTGACGTCCCAGTCCTTGAACTCGCCGGTGCCCTTGACGTTGCCGGTGCCGTCCAGGGCGGTGCGCTCGGTGCGCAGGCCGACGACGCGGCCGTCCTCGCCGAGGATCTCCGCCGGGGACTCGAAGAAGTGCAGGAACAGCTTGTGCGGGCGGTCGCCGACGTCGCGGATCGCCCAGTTCTCCAGGGTCTTGGCGACCATGTCGGCCTGCTTGTTGCCGCGTCGGGTCTCGATCGAGCCCTCGTCGTAGTCGATGTCCTCCGGGTCGACGATGACCTCGATGTTGGGGGAGTGGTCCAGCTCGCGCAGCTCCATCGGTGAGAACTTCGCCTGCGCCGGGCCGCGGCGGCCGAAGACGTGGACCTCCAGCGCCTTGTTGGCCTTCAGGCCCTCGTGGACGTTCGGCGGGATCTCCGTCGGCAGCAGTTCGTCCGCCGTCTTGGCGAGGATGCGGGCCACGTCGAGGGCGACGTTGCCGACGCCGAGCACGGCGACCTTCTCGGCCTCCAGCGGCCAGGTGCGCGGCACGTCCGGGTGGCCGTCGTACCAGGAGACGAAGTCGGCGGCGCCGTAGGAGCCGTCCAGGTCGATGCCGGGTATGCGCAGCTCGCGGTCGGCCGTCGCTCCGGTGGAGAAGATGACCGCGTCGTAGAACGCGCGCAGGTCGTCCAGGCTGATGTCGTTCGGGTAGTCCACGTTGCCGAACAGCCGGATCTGCGGCTTGTCGAGCACCTGGTGCAGGGCCGTGATGATGCCCTTGATGCGGGGGTGGTCGGGGGCGACGCCGTAGCGGATCAGTCCGAACGGCGCGGGCATGCGCTCGAAGAGGTCGATGGACACACCGGGCTCGGTGGCCACGTCGGACTTGAGCAACGCGTCGGCGGCGTAGATCCCGGCGGGGCCGGCTCCGACGATGGCTACCCGCAGGGGGCGGGGCATGATCAGGTTCCCTTCGAGCGGCGACAGATCGACTCGAACGGGAAGCCTAAGCTAAGGCAAGCCTAAGTCGGTACACGGGTCCGGTCTATGGGCTCATAAATCAGCTTTATGAGCCCACAGGTGCTCACCGGACGCGTCACCCGATGTGGTAACTGTCCCCGTACACCTTCCAGTTGAGGGGTGTGTTCAGGCACAGGTTGCCGTTGCGCAGGAAGACCCGCTGCTCCGTGTCGACCCGCGTGGTGTCGCTGTGGGCCTCCTCCTGCTTCATCGCCCACACCCGGGCGTCGAGGAAGGCGTTGAGGTACGTCGTCTCGTTGCCGCCCTGGGACGGCGGCTTCGCCTTGTTCAGGGCCCGCTTGCGGATGTTGCGGAAGCTGGTCGGGTCGTCGCCGTCGCCGTGCATCACGATGGCGTCGTAGTAGGTGAACTGGCCCAGCGTCCCGAGGCCGTCCGCCTTGCCCTGCTTGACCGCCGGGTTGAAGTACACCCGGTCGCGCTCGTCGTTCTGCGCCTGCTGGAACGCACTGTCCTGGGCCGCCTTGCGCCAGTCCTTGGGGAAGTTCGGGTCGAGGCCGTCGTGCGAGTCGCTGCCGTTGACCCGCTTCAGGGCCGGCAGGTACTTGGCGAGGACGTTGCCGGGCTTGCGGTCGGTGTAGAGCTGGACGAGGTCGAGCATGTCGCCGGTGCCGGAACAGAATCCGATGATGCCGGCCGTGTAGCCGCGGCCGTCACCGATGTCCTCGATGTACTTGTACTGCGCCTTCCAGTCGAGCGAGGAGTTCTCCGCGCTCGACACCAGCTGCATGGCGATCTCCTTCTTCGCCGGGTCGTCGAGCCCGACACAGCCCGCGGCGCTCACGGTCGCCGAGGCGTGCGAGGGCCGCAGGAGCGGGGCGGCGACCAGGGAGGCGCCGATCAGGGTCAGGAGGGTGCGGCGCGAGGTGACGGTGGGTGCGGAATCGCTGGAGGGGTGCCTCACGGGTGCTCCAAAGAGGGGTGGGGGGTGGGGAGTTGGGCCGTGCGTCACTCTGATAGGAAGGTTTCCTATCAGAACTGGACGGCGTCGAACACCCGTTGCGGAAAAAGTTCGTACGGTCGCACGAAGAAGGTCCGGACCAAAAGGGGGCGACTCAGGGCAGCGACTGCTCGGCCCAGATGACCTTGCCCTCCGGCGTGTAGCGCGTGCCCCAGCGCTCGGCGAGCTGCGCCACCAGGAACAGACCGCGCCCGCCCTCGTCCGTCATCGCCGCGTACCGCAGATGCGGGGAGGTGCTGCTGCTGTCGAAGACCTCGCAGATCAGCGTGCGGTCGAACAGCACCCGTACCTGGATGGGATCGGCGCCGTACCGCATGGCGTTGGTGACCAGCTCGCTCAGGATGAGCTCCGTGGCGAAGGTCAGCTCCTCCAGGCCCCAGCCGGTGAGCTGCCGGGTGACCGCGGCGCGGGTCTTGCCGACCGCCGCCGGATCGGACGGCACCTCCCACTCCGCGACCCGGTCGGCCGACAGCGCCCGCGTGCGGGCCACGATCAGGGCCACGTCGTCGCTGGGCTTCGCCGGCAACTGCGACTCGAGCACCGCCCGGCAGGTCTCCTCCGGTGACTCACCGGCCCCCTCCAGCGCCCCGCGCAGCAGCTCCAGACCCTCGTCGATGTCCCGCTCCCGGTCCTCCACCAGCCCGTCGGTGTACAGCACGAGCCGGCTGCCCTCCGCCAGCTCCAGCTCGGCCGTCTCGAACGGCAGACCGCCCAGGCCCAGCGGGGGCCCGGCGGGCACGTCCGGGAACGTCACACTGCCGTCGGGCCGCACCAGCGCCGGCGGGGGATGACCGGCCCGCGCGACGGTGCACCTGCGGGACACCGGGTCGTAGATGGCGTACAGACAGGTCGCGCCGGTGACCGGGGCGCTGCCGTCCTCCGCCGCCTCGTCCTGGTCGATCCTGCCGACCAACTCGTCCAGCAGCGCGACCAGTTCGTCGGGCGGCAGGTCGAGCGACGAGAAGTTGTGCACCGCCGTCCGCAGGCGTCCCATGGTGGCCGCCGCGTGCAGCCCGTGCCCGACCACGTCGCCCACCACCAGCGCGACCCGCGCTCCCGACAGCGGCAGCACGTCGAACCAGTCCCCGCCGACCCCCGCCTGCGCCGGCAGATACCGGTAGGCGATGTCCAGCGCCGACTGCTCGGGCAGCCTGCGCGGCAGCAGACTGCGCTGGAGTGTCACGGCCATGCTGTGCTCGCGCGTGTAGCGGCGCGCGTTGTCGATGGAGACCGCGGCCCGGGCCACCAGCTCCTCGGCGAGGGCCAGCTCCTCCACGTCGAAGGGCTGCGGCTTCTGCGAGCGCCAGAAGCTGACCACGCCCAGGACCAGCGACCCCGCCCGCAGCGGCACCGTGATCAGCGAGTGGATGCCGTAGTCGACGACCTGCGCGGTCCGCTCCAGGTCCTGGGCGTGCCAGCCCGGCGCCACGTCCAGGTCCGGCTCCAGCACCGCCTGCCCCGAGCGCAGGCTGCGGGCCTGCGGCGAGGAGTCGACGAACCGGATCTGCCGGCCCACCGGATACAGCGGGGCGTCCTCGCGGATGCCGCTCAAGGCGGTGCGGCGCAACGGCGTCACCGCCTCCGGCTGCCCCCCGCCCAGCACCGAGTCGAACAGGTCGACCGTCGCGAAGTCGGCGAACCGGGGCACAGCGAGCTCCGCCAGCTCCTGCGCGGTACGGGCCACGTCCAGGCTGGTGCCGATGCCCACCCCGGCGTCGTAGAGCATGTTCAGCCGCTCCCGGGCCGCCTCCGCCCGGCCGGACAGGGCCCGCAGCTCCGTGGAGTCGCGCAGGGTGGCGACGCTGCCCGCGGGGCCGCCCTCGACGTTGGTGGGGCGCTGGTTGACCGCCAGCAGCCGGTCCTTGACCAGGTGCACCTCGTCCGTGGCCATGCGCCCGGACGCCAGCAGGTCGGCGGTGTCGTCGGGCAGCCCGAGGTCGAGGACGTGCCGGCCCTCCGCGTCCTCGGGCAGGTCCAGCAGACGGTGCGCCTCGTCGTTGGCGAGCAGCAGCCGGCCGTCGTCGTCGGTGATCAGGACGCCCTCGCGGACGGAGTGCAGCACCGCGTCGTGGTGCTCGTACATCCGGGTCATCTCGTGCGGGCCCAGACCGTGCGTCTGCCTCAGCAGACGGCGGCTGACGAGCGCCGTACCCGCGGTGGCGAGGCCCAGGCCGACCGCCGCCGCCATCAGGACGAGCGGCAGCTGCCGGTTCGCGGCGACGTCGATGTTGTTCAGGGTGACTCCGGCCGACACCAGGCCCACGACCTTGCCGTCCGGTGCCGTGACCGGTACGACCGCCTGCACCAGCCGCCCGATCGTGCCGTTGACCTCCTCGACCACGGTCTTCCCGGCCAGCGCGGGGGCGATCGTGCCGACGAACTTCTTGCCGATACGGTTCGGCTTGGGGTGGGTGTAGCGGATGCCGTCGGTGTTCATGACGACGATGAAGTCCACGCCGGTCGCCTTGCGAGCCGCCTCCGCCCTCGGCTGGAGCACCGCCGTGGGGTTCGGGGCGCTCAGCGCCTCACGGGTGCCGGGCGCGTTGGCGAACGCCTCGGCGACCGCGACCGAGCGCTTGCGGGCCTCCTGCGTGCTGTCGTGCCGTACCTGCAGATACAGCGAGACCACCGCGGCGACCACCAGCAGCAGCACGATCACGACCTGCAGCAGGAACACCTGCCCGGCGACGCTGCGACCGGTCAGCGCGGACCGCAGCCGCCCCGGCTCCCGAGCCTCCGGCTGCCCGCCCGGCCGGGCCGCCCTGCGCCGTTCGTGCGCCGCGCGGGCGCGCTCGGCCGCGCGTCGGGCAGGGGCACCGCCGGGACGACCGGCAGAGCGCGCCCCGTGACGGCCCAGAAGTCGGACCATGTGCCCATGTCTACACTGCCGCGCCCCAGGAGGCGAGAGGCGTCACAGAGGGTGACAGCCCACGTCCGGCCGCGGACGCGGCCACCGCGCCCGCCGCCGACTCCACCCCGCCACAGGACGGGCCCGCCGCACGAGCACCGCGATGTCACACCCCGTCAGCCCCCGGACGGGGCGCGGCGGCCCGGGAGGCAGGGCGGCGGTCTGCCCGGCGCGTGTCGCGCGGGTTGTGTGCGGTCGGCCCGGCGGGTCGGGGTCGGGCCGGGGGCTGGGGGCGGCGCGGGTCCGACTGCTGCTGGGGGCCCCTCGTCGGTTCGGCTCGCCGGGCCGCGCGGCACCTACCGATGGTGTGGGGCGCGGACGGCTGGGGCCGATCCCGGGCCGGTGAGGTCCGGGCACCACCGGTCCTCCCGTGTGCCGTGGGCCCGCGTCTGCTCGACCTGACCGCGCCGCCTGGCGCCCGCCGATCTCGGGTGGGTGCGGGTCAGAGGCTCGGCGGCGTCTCGGGCTGTGCGGACGACCCCGCCCCGGCTCACCGCCCGTTTCGCCGCACCATCCGTCGTGTGGCGAGCAGGAGGGCGATGTCGTCGGGGCGGTCGGCCGTGTGGCGAGCCGTCGCGGTGAGGCGGTCGGCGACGCCGGCGAGGGGGCGGCGGCCCGGGCGGGCGGCCGGGGCGCCGGCTCGGGCCAGGGCGACCCGCAGGGCGGAGATGCCCTCGTCGATGTCCAGTCCGGGGCGCTCCACCAGTCCGTCCGTGTACAGGGCCAGCACGGCACCGGGCTCGATGCGCAGTTCCGCGACCGGGTACTGCGCCTGCGGGTCCACGCCGAGCACGACCCCGCCGGGCAGGTCCACGACCTCCGTGTGACCGTCGGGACGGCGCAGCAGAGGCGGCGGATGTCCCGCGCGGGCCGCCCGGGCCAGCCCCGTCTCGGGATCCAGCCGGATGTAGCAGCAGCTCGCGAACTGACCCGGGTCGAGGTCGATCAGCAGATGGTTCGTCCCGCTGAGCACCTCGTCGGGCGGACGGTCGCCGAGCGCGAACGCCCGTACGGCGCTGCGCAGTTGCCCCATCGTGGCGGCGGCCTGCACACCGTGCCCCTGCACGTCCCCGATCACCAGTGCCAGCCCGTCCCCGGCCTCCACCACGTCG
This sequence comes from Streptomyces sp. NPDC006476, assembly GCF_040612015.1. Classification (NCBI taxonomy): domain Bacteria; kingdom Bacillati; phylum Actinomycetota; class Actinomycetes; order Kitasatosporales; family Streptomycetaceae; genus Streptomyces; species Streptomyces sp. NPDC006476. The sequence continues at coordinate 82,659 of NZ_JBEXPK010000006.1, forward strand.
TACCAGTCCCCGCCCACCTCCATGCCCTGGGTGCCGGGCAGATAGCGCCCCGTGGTCTCCACCAGCGGATGTGCGGACAGCCGGCGCGGCAGCAGGGCCTGCTGCAGCCCCCGCGCGAGCGCGGCCTCGCTCTCGTAGCGCTGCGCCTTCTCCATGGCGTGGGCGATCAGCCCGGCCAGCGCCGTGAGCACCGTGCGCTCCTCGGTGCTGAAGCTCCGGGGCCCGTCGAAGCCCAGGATGCAGGAGCCGACCGGCCGCCCCGACGCGATCAGCGGCAGAAAGGCACGGGCGCCTTCCTTGGCGTCCAGGGCGATGCCGGGATAGGCCGCGGCGAGCTGGTCCATGGAGTCGAAGAAGAGCGGCCGGCCGCTGGTGAGCGTCTCCACACCGGGCAGATGGGCGTCCAGCCCCACGCCCTCGAACGGGGTGAGGAACCCGGTGGGGAAACCGCTCTCCCAGGCCAGGTAGAGATGCCGGTCCTGCAGCAGGTAGATGGCGAGTCGCCGGCCGCCGAAGGCGGGCAGCAGCTCCCGCATCACCACCGCCGAGACCTGCCGCGCCGTGACCGCCTCGGTCAGCGCGATCGCGAGGACGATGGGCCGGTACAGCGGCGCCATTGACGGCATCCGGGCCGAGGATGTCCCGGGCCGCACCTCGGGTTCGGGCGCGAGGTCGGCGGCCGAGTCCGCCACCCGGGTCGCCGGCCGGAACGTGCACGTCAGGATGGACGGACCGGGGTAGACGGACACGTCGAGCCACGCACCGTCGTACGGCGCCGTGTCATCGTCGTCGGTCTCCGGGGCCGGCCTGCCGACGTGGAAGCGCACCGGGTCCGGGGAGAGCAGCGCGCCGCGCAGATGGTCTTCGAAGGCCGGCTGGCTCAGCCACGGCACGCCCTCCCACAGCGACCGGCCCAGCAGCCGCGACCGTGGGCAGCGCAGCAGCTGGGCGGCGCGCGGATTGGCGTAGAGGATCATGCCGAGCCGGTCCAGGCACAGCACGCCGTCGGGCAGCAGGTCGGCCGCGGCGTCGGCGAGCCCGCCGGGTCCGGGGTCGACGACGAAGCCGCGGACCGGGTGCGCGCCCGAGGGGGCGCCGGGCGGGGCGGGGGCGGCGTAGGGGCTCCACAGCTCCACCAGCCGGGGCGCGCCGTCCTGTGCTGCCACGTACAGCGGCAGGGCCGGAGGTCTGCCCGTGGCCGTCTCCCGCAGGGCGGCCAGCAGCCGCTGCGGATCGGACGGCGCCACGGCCCGGGCCAGCGTCTCGACACAGGCAGCGAACTCCTCCGCCGGCGCGCCCAGCATGGCGGGCAGACGTTCGTCGGCGGTCACGATGTCCGTCACCGGGTCCCAGGCGAAGCCCCCGGTCCGCCCTGCCGACGGACGCGCGCCCGGCGGCCGTACGCACACCGGTTCACCGTCCCAGGCCACCGGGGTGCGCGCACCACCGTCCTCGAGCCGCAGCAGGGCCGCGCCGAGTTCCTCCGCCAGGCGCACCATGCGATCACGGTGGTGCTGAAGCTCGGCGGCGTCGGCGGAGGAGGGACGCAACACGGTCAGTACCCCGTACGTGGTGGACCCGGCCACCACCGGCACGTACAGGGAGCCGAACTGGAAGGGCAGCCCGGCCGCGAACTGCGGGTAGCGGCGCATCGTCTCGGTGGCGTTCGGCAGGACGACCTGGACACCGAGCCGGTAGGCGTCGGCCACCGGGAACGGCCGGTCCACGTGCATCCGCCACCAGGGCCGGAACAGCGGGCCGGGGAGTCCGGCGAGCGCGGCGAGCCGCAGCAGTCCGGGCGTGCCGGACCGCAGATAGACCCCTCCCGCGTAGCCTCCCGCTGCCCCGATCGCCTCCGTCGAGGTGTCCAGCAGCAGCGCGGCCAGCTGTCCGGGCGTGTGCCGTGCGTCCTCCGCGCTCCCAGTCATCGGCCCTACCTCGTCCGTGCCCGCCCAGCGGGGTGACACAGCAAGAATGCGCCACAAGGGGCCTGTGGCGCACCTGGGCGGACCAGACCATCACGAACAATCCCTGTTCCGCATGTGGGGGATGTGCGGGCACGCCAAGGCATGGCAATGATCATGGCCGAAGTGCGCTCTTCGGGGACAAGGACTTGTGGGAGCGCTCCCAAGGGGTCAGGATGCTGCGGTGACCGAGGCTGCCTTCGTACGTTCCTACCGCCCCGAGGACCGAGAGGCCCTCGACGACATCTGCGTACGCACCGCACACAACGGCGGAGACAGCCGGCCCGTGTACGCCGATCCCACGATCTTCCCGGTCAACTTCGCCGCTCCCTACGTCCACCTGGAGCCGGAGCTGGCCTTCGTCCTCGACGACGGCCGGGGGCAGGCCGTCGGCTACGTCCTGGGCACCGCCGACACCCCGCGTTTCGTCCAGGAGTTCCGCGCCGCGTGGCTGCCCCTGGTCGCCGACCGCTACCCCGAGCCCGCCGGCCCGGCGACCACCCCGGACGCGGCCATGATCGCGCTGCTGCACGACCCCGAGCGCATGCTCGTCCCCGAAGTCGCCGCCTACCCCGCCCATCTGCACATCGATCTGCTCCCCGACCGGCAGGGACAGGGCCACGGCCGCGCCCTGATGCGCACCTTCCTGCGGGCGCTGCACGAGCGGGGCACGAAGGCCGTGCACCTGTGCATGGTCACCGCCAACACCGGGGCCAGGGCCTTCTACGACCGCCTCGGCTTCCACGAGATCGACGTGCCCGACCCGGGACCGGTCACCTATCTCGGGCGGTCGACGGGCGACTGGGCCGACGCGTGACGGCCGGCGTCAGATCCAGGTGTCCAGCCACATCCGGGACTGCCAGCCGGTGTAGGGGATCGTCAGGCCGGTGTAGATCGGGAAGAAGTAGATGAAGTTCCAGACGATCAGCAGCACCAGCGCCCCGGCGCCCACCGCGCCCGCGACCCTGCGCCTCTCCGGCGCCGACCGTGGCCCGAGCAGGGCGCCGATGAGCATGGCCACGGCCAGACAGAGGTACGGCACGAACGCGACGGCGTAGAAGGAGAAGACCGTACGGTCCTGGTAGTGGAACCACGGCAGATAGCCGGCTCCCACCGCGCACAGCACCGCGCCCGCCCGCCAGTCCCGGCGCAGCGCCCACCGGAACAGCAGATAGACGAGCGCCGCGCACGCCGTCCACCACAGCAGCGGTGTGCCCAGGGCGAGGATCTCCTGGGAGCAGCCGGCGGTGGCACGGCAGCCCTCCTGCCCGAACCTCGGCGACTCGTAGGAGAAGGCCACGGGCCGTCCCATGACCAGCCAACTCCAGGGGTTGGACTGGTACTTGTGCGGGGTGTGCAGGCCGACGTTGAACTGGTAGACCAGGTACTCGTAGTGCCACAGGCTGCGCAGCGGCGCCGGGATCCACGCCCAGGTGCCACCGCGGCCGTCCGCCCAGTGCCGGCCGTAGCCCTGGTCGGACAGGAACCATCCGGTCCAGGTGAGCAGATACGTCACCACGGCGACCGGCACGAGGGAGAGCACGGACCAGCCCAGGTCCCTGCGGAGCACCGCGCGGTACGGGCGGTGCGCCCCGGCCACACGGCGGGAGCCGACGTCCCACAGGACGGTCAGGGCCGTGAAGAAGACCAGGAAGTACAGGCCGTTCCACTTGCTGGCGGCCGCCAGTCCCAGGAAGACGCCCGCCGCCAGGCGCCAGGGACGCGGGCCGGTGCTCGTGCGGGAACCGGCGTCGTGGTCGGGGCGCGCGAAGCCGTCCGCGGCGAGGGGCAGGGCGGCCGCGAGGCGGGCCCGTGTCCGGTCCCGGTCGACGAGGAGGCAGCCGAACGCCGCCAGGGCGAAGAACATCACGACCAGGTCCAGCAGCGCGGTACGGCTCATCACCAGGTGCAGGCCGTCCACGGCGAGCAGGACCCCGGCCAGACAGCCCAGCGCCGTCGAGCGGAACAGCCTGCGGCCTATCCGGCACAGCATGAGCACCGAGACCGTACCGAGCAGCGCCGTCATGAACCGCCAGCCGAACGGATCGAGACCGAACAGCCCCTCACCGACGGAGATCACCCACTTGCCCATGGGCGGATGCGCGACAAAGCTGCCGGGATCGGAGAGCGGGACGACCTGCGGATGGGCGAGGATCTCGGGATCGGCGATCTTGCGGTCGGGCCAGGTGCCCTCGTAGCCGAGCCGCAGCAACGACCAGGCGTCCTTGGCGTAGTACGTCTCGTCGAAGATCACCGCGCGGGGCTGCCCCAGCCGCCAGAACCGCAGGACACCGGCGAACACGGCGACGAGCAGGGGAGCGGCCCACCCCGTCGACCGGGCGAGGCGGGACGAGAGATCGGGGCCGATGCCGACGAACTGCCAGACGCGGACGCCCGGTTGGGGGAAGGGCGGAACCAGGCGCTCGCGCGGACCGGTCCGAGGACCTCCCGGGTACCCGAACCGGCGCAGGCGTTGCGACCAGGCGGTGGCCTCGGCGCTCCGGCCGGCGTCGTCGTCGGTGGCGGTCCGTGTGGGGGTGTCACTCGTCACCGGTTCATCGTAGGGAACGCCCGTGCGGGTCGCCCCGTGACTCATGGCGGTCGCGGACCGCGGCGACCAAGGGCGGTGGCGGGAGCGGCTGGTGCATGATTGATCGGGTGACCTCGCCGACCTTCGAACGCTTCTGTCACGAGATCGTCCGTAAGACGGACCTGCTCAGAGCCCGGGTCGCCGGGGCGGACACGACCACCCCGGTGCCCACCTGCCCCGGCTGGGACCTGGCCCGGCTGCTGCGGCACGTGGGCGGGGACCACCGGTGGGCGGAGGAGGTCGTACGGACCCGGGCGATCGCACCCGTGCCGGACGACTCGGTCAACGACCCGGCCGTGTATGCCCACTTGGACGGCGACGCGCTGGGCGCCTGGCTCGGCGAGGGCGCCCGGGCACTCGCCGCGACCCTGCGCGGCGCCGGGCCCGACACCGCCGTATGGACCCCGAGCGACGAGGAGTCCATCGAGCAGTCGGCGATGTTCTGGGCGCGGAGGATGACGTACGAGACGGTCGTCCACCGCGCCGACGCGGCGCTGGCGACCGGCGCCGAGTTCACCCTCGACGAGGATCTCGCGGTCGGCGCGGTGCTGGAGTGGCTGGAGTTCGCCACGGTTCCCGAGGCGTACGAGGAGCGGCCGGACGCGCCGGGTCTGCTCGGGCCCGATCGTGCGCTGCGGTTCGAAGCGCCCGGCGTCGGGGAGTGGTTCGTCGATCTGCGCGGCGACCGCCCCGTCTGGCGCACCGGCAGCGGAGCGGCCTCCGCGTCGGCCCGCGGCCCGGTGACGGACCTGCTCCTGTTCCTGTACCGCCGCCCCGCGCCCGCCGTCCAGACCCACGGCGACCAGGCGCTGCTCGACCTCTGGCGGACGCGCACCGGCTTCTGGCTGGAGGTGTGAGGAGCTGTCTCCCTGCGCCGGGCCGGTCGGGGAACACCCTGCGCGTCCATGACGAACGCCCGGCTCAGCCGTCGTCGACGGCGGGGAGTTCGCCGGAGCCGCGGGCGAGGTAGCGGGTGGCGAGGACGCGGTGGCGGGCGGGGCCCTGCTCCCCGTCGAGGCGGTCGCAGAGCAGGGTCGCGGCTTCCCGGCCGATGGCGGCGTGGTCCTGGGCGATCACGGAGACGCCGGGTTCGAGGAGCTCGGCCAGCGGCAGGTCGTCGAAGCCGATCAGTGCGACGCGGTGCTGCAGCCGGAGTTCCTGCAGGGCCCGGCGAGCGCCGACGGTCAGGAGGTTCTGTCCGGAGACGAGTGCGGTGGGCGGCTGGGGGAGGGTGAGGAGGTCGAGGGCGGCCTGCTCGGCGGCGTGTGTGCCGTGCAGACCTCGGCGTACGAGGGGGGCGTGCAGGACGCACCCGGTGGTGGCCAGTCCTTCGACGAATCCGGCGTAGCGTTCTTCCGCGGTCCAGATGGTGGGGAGATCGCCGAGGAAGGCGATGCGCCGATGGCCTGCCGCGTGCAGCGCCGTCACCGCGGCCCGTATCCCGGTGCGGTTGTCCACCGTGACGGTGTCCACTCCCGGCGCGGTGGTGGGGCGGTCCACGCAGACGACGGGGGTGCCGGCGCGGCGGGCCGCGTCGAGTTCGGTGTCGGTGCGTCCGGTGGGTACGACGACGAGGCCGTCGACTCGGCGTGCGGTGAAGGTCTTCACCAGGCCGCGTTCGCGGACGGGGTCCTCGTCGGTGGAGCCGGCCAGGACCAGGAGGCCGCGGTCGGCGGCGGTGTCCTCCACGGCGCGGTGCAACGCGGCGGAGAAGGGGTTGGCCGCGTCCTCCAGGATCAGCCCGATGGTGTTGGTGCGGCGGTCGGCCCGCCGCAGGCTGCTGGCCGTCAGATCGTGGCGGTAGCCGAGCAGTTCGGCCGCGCGCGTCACCCGCTCGGCCAGGTCCGTGGTGACGCCGGGCTTGCCGTTGACGACCCGGGAGACGGTGGCGATGCCCACGCCGGCCACCGTGGCGACGTCACGCATGGTGGCCGACCGCCGACCGGTGTCGCGCTCCGGGCTGGGCAACGTTTCCACCTCCTGCTGTGGCCTGTCGTCGACTCCAACGATCCTTGCACGCAACCGTTTTGCCGTACAGCGTCTGGACACGGCCGAGACGGCCGCCGTACGTTGCGGCGAAACGTTTCCAAACGCTGACTGGAGACGCTCGGCGCCGCACCTTTCCCGCCGGGCAGGGGTTGCTCACGGCCTTGGACGAGGCCGGGGCACAGCCCCGCCCGCGCCCGCCTCCCACGCGGGTCTCCCGGCCCCACGGCTGCGCCGAAGCTCGCACGCCTGTGAAGGAGCGTCATGTCCTCAACGTCTCGTCCCCGCCGCAGACTTGTCGCCGCCCTCGCCGTTCTGTCCGGGCTCGGTCTGGTCGCCGCCGCGCCGGCTTCGGCCGACTCGCTGTACCACGAGCAGTACCGCCCTCAGGTCCACTTCAGCCCGGCCCGGAACTGGATGAACGACCCCAACGGCCTGATCTGGTACAAGGGCCGATACCACCTGTTCTTCCAGTACAACCCGTCCGGTGACACCTGGGGCAACATGTCCTGGGGGCACGCGGTCAGCACCGACCTGGTCCACTGGAAACAACTGCCGGTTGCCATTCCGCAGGACGACGACGAGATGGTCTTCTCCGGCAGTGTGGTGCTGGACAAGGACAACACCTCCGGCCTGGGCAGCAGGAAGAACCCGCCGCTGGTCGCTGTCTACACGAGCCTGGTGAAGTCCACCGGGATCCAGCGGCAGTCGCTGGCCTACAGCACCGACGGCGGCACCACCTGGACCAGGTACTCCGGCAATCCGGTCCTCGACCTCGACTCGGTCAACTTCCGTGACCCGAAGGTCTTCTGGTACGCCCCCACGAGGAGCTGGCTGATGGCCGTCGCGCTCTCCGACCAGCACAAGATCTCCTTCTACGGCTCTGCCGACCTCAAGCACTGGAGTCACCTGAGCGACTTCGGCCCGGCCGGCGCCACCGGCGGGGTGTGGGAGTGCCCGGACCTGTTCCCGCTGCCCGTGGACGGCAACCCGGACAGGACCAAGTGGGTGCTGGCCGTCAACCTCAACCCCGGTGCCGTCGCCGGAGGTTCCGGCGCCCAGTACTTCGTCGGCGACTTCGACGGCACGCACTTCACCGCGGACGACGACGGCACCTACACCCCGCCCGGCGGCCCGGTGGTGCAGGACTTCGAGTCCGGCACGTTCGGCGACTGGACCGCCGCCGGAAGTGCCTTCGCCGACGCGCCGGCAACCGGAGCCCTCGACGGCCAGAGCCCGGTCACCGGCTTCGAGGGCAAGGACTTCGCCAACAGCTTCCACGGCGGCGACGCCTCCACCGGCACTCTGACGTCGCCCGCGTTCACGGTGACCAGCGACTACATCAACTTCAAGGTCGGCGGCGGCAACCACCCCCACCAGCCCGGCTCCGTGGTGGGCGACGAGCCCACGCCGGCCGGCGAGACCCTCGCCGACTTCGAAGGCGGTACCTACGCCAGCCCCATCGGCGACTGGACCGCCACCGGTGACGCCTTCGGGACCGGTCCCGCCCAGGGCACCCTGCCCGATCAGCAGCAGGTCTCCGGTTTCCTCGGCCACGGCCTCGTCAACAGCTATCTCAACGGCGACGCCTCCACCGGCACCCTGATCTCACCGAGCTTCACCATCGACAAGAGGTATCTGGACTTCCTCATCGGCGGCGGCTACCACGCCGCCGGCTCCGACGCTCCCACGGCCGTGGAACTCGTCGTCGACGGCAAGGTGGTGCGCTCCGCCACCGGCGCCAACGCCGAGGCCCTGAACTGGGCCTCCTGGGACCTGTCGGATCTGCGGGGCAAGCAGGCCCGGATCAAGGTGGTGGACGCCAACACCGGCGGCTGGGGACACATCAACCTCGATCAGGTCGTCCTGTCCGACACCCAGGCCCAGCCCCGCTCCCAGGAGACCGGCGTCAACCTGCTGGTGGACGGCAAGGTCGTGCAGAGTGCCACCGGCGCCGACTCCGAGAACCTGGACTGGGCCTCCTTCAACACCACCGCCTACCAGGGCAAGCAGGCCAGGATCCAGCTCGTGGACGCCAACACCGGCGGCTGGGGGCACGTACTGGCCGACCAGTTCACGGCCGCCGACAAGCCCGCTCTGTCCGCCACCCGGCGCGCCCACTGGTTCGACTACGGTCAGGACTTCTACGCCGCCAACACCTTCAACGACGTCCCCGGTGGACGGCGCGTCATGATCGCCTGGATGAACAGCTGGAACTACGGCCAGAGCATCCCCACCAGCCCCTGGCGCAGCGCCGACACCTTCCCCCGCGGGCTCACCCTGAGGACCGTCGACGGCACGATCCAGCTGGCCCAGCAGCCGGTGGGCGAGCTGAAGACCCTGCGTCAGGCCGGCACCACCGTTCCGGCCACGACCGTCACCGGCGGCGTCACCGCGCTCGGCGTCGACGGCAGCCCCCTGGAGCTGCAGGCGGAACTGGCCCCACGCACCGCCGCCCGCTTCGGCCTCGACGTGCGCACCGGGGCCGGACAGCGCACCCGGATCGGCTACGACACCACCACCGGCGAGGTCTACCTGGACCGCACCGGCTCCGGCGCGACCGGCTTCGACCCCACCTTCTCCAGTGTCGACCGCGCCCCGCTCGCCCTCCACGGCAAGCAGCTGCGCCTGCACGTCCTCGTCGACGCGTCGTCCGTGGAGGTCTACGCCGACAACGCACGCGGTGAACAGGTCGTGCTCACCGACCAGATCTTCCCCGACCCCTCCAGCACCGGCGTCGACGTCTTCGCCGAGGACGGGAGCGCCACCCTCACCCGTCTGCAGGCGTGGCGACTGGAGTCCATCTGGAAGTGAGCGTGCCCGGGCATGTCTGCCGGGTCCACGGTTCGCCGCGGGCCCGGTCACAGGCTCGGGGCGTCTGTGTCAGGTGCGGATCGGCTCGGGCGTCTGCACCGCGTCCGGTGTCCGGTCCCGCCCCACCGTGCGGGCGCCGTCGTCGGTGCGGGCGAAGTCTCCCGGGGTGAGCGGCGCGTCGGCGGGTCGGTCGGGGCGCGGCAGCGCGGTGGGCGGGTCGGCGCCCATGCGTTCGCAGGTGAGGGCGGAGACGAGGACCGCGTCGTCCACGGCGGCGGCCAGGGAGGCGGCCGCCGCGGCGGCGAGGCTGTGCGGGGTGTGCAGCCCGCGGCGGAGCAGGGCGCCGAGGAGGCCTGCGGTGAAGGCGTCGCCCGCACCGACGGTGTCCACCACGGCGACCTTCCGGCCCGCGCGGCTGAAGCTTCCCGCGCCGGCGTGGAAGGCGTGGGCGCCGTCGGGGCCGTCGGTGATCACGACCAGGAGCGGACCGAGGTCCAGCCAGCGGGCGGCGATCCGCTCGATCGGCGCATCCGGGTAGAGCCACTCCACGTCCTCGCGGCTGGCCTTGACGATGTGGGCCACACCGACGCTGCGCTCGACGGCGTGCCGGCCGCGTTGCGGGTCACCCAGCAGGGCCGGGCGGATGTTGGGGTCGTAGCTGATCAGCGTCCTGCCGTCGGCCCGCAGCCGCTCGGCGGCGGCGTGGATGTGCTCGCCGCCCGGTGGTGTCCAGGACGCGACGGAGCCGAAGTGCAGTACGCCGGTGCCCGCGGGCACGCGGGCGGTCTCCGCCTCGGTCCACTGCCAGTCCGCCGTGCCGTCCAGATAGAAGTCGTAACTGGCCCGTCCCTGCGGGTCCATGGAGACCACGGCCAGCGTGGTCGGTTCGGCGGCGTACGGGGAGAAGGCCAGGTCGATGCCCTCGGCCACGGCGTGGGCGCGCAGCATCCGGCCGAAGGCGTTGTCGGCCAGCCGCGCCATGAGGGCGGTGTGGTGGCCCAGACGGGCGAGACCGACGGCCACGTTGAACGGACTGCCGCCGGGGTGGGCGCGGTAGTCGCCGGGCGCCTCCAGCTGGACCATGTCGACGAGGGCCTCGCCGATCACGGTCACGGCCGGCCCCCGGCCCGTGCCGTGCGTCGCCTCAGTCATGATGTCCTCCGGCTCGGATCTCGCCGGAGCCCCGCTCGATCAGCCGGGTCGGCACAGTGATGGTGGTCGCGGCCGACTCGTCGCCGTCCAGCCTGCGGAAGAGCATCTCGGCGGCCGTCTTGCCCACCTGCTCGATGTTCTGGGCGATGACGGAGATCCCCGGGCTGAGGATGTCGGCCAGAGGGAAGTCGTCGAAGCCCACATGGGCGACCGAGTGCTGCCGGCCGAGGGCGCGCAGCGCGCGAACGGCACCGATGGTGACCAGGTTCTGACTGGTGAACAGCGCCGTGGGCGGGTCCGGCAGCGCAAGGACGTGCCTGGTCGCGTCGATGGCCGCCTCCTCGCTGGCCCCGGTGTGGTGCACGAGTTCGTCGTCATACGCGATGTGCGCGACTTCCAGGGCGTGCCGGTAGCCGTCGAAGCGCTGGGCCGCGGTGGAGATGGTCGCCCGGTCGCCGAGGTAGGCGATGCGGCGGTGGCCGGCCTTGAGTAGGTGGTCGACGGCGGTGACGGCGCCCTGCCGGTTGTCGGAGACGACGGCGTCCGCATCGAGCAGGCTGGGCTCGCGGTCGACGAAGACCATGCAGGTGCCCGAGCGCTGTTCGCTGATCAGGTAGCTGTGGTCGCGGCCGGCCGGCACGATCACCAGCCCGTCGACCCGGCGGTCGATCAGGGCCTGGGCCAACTCGCGTTCCCTGGCCGGGTCCTCGTCCAGGCTGCCGACCAGCACCAGACTTCCGCGCTCGCGGGCCACGTTCTCCACGGTGCGGGTCAGGGCCGCAGAGAAGGGGTTGGCCGCGTCCTCGACGAGCATCCCGATGGTGGCCGTACGGCCGTCCCCCCGGCGCAGACTGCTGGCGGTGAGGTTGGGCCGGTAGCCCAGTTTGTCGGCGGCCTCGCGGACTCGGGTGACGATCGCCGGATCGACGGTGGGGACGCCGTTGAAGACGCGCGAGACCGTCTTGATGGCCACGCCGGCCAACGCGGCCACCTCACGCATGGTGGGGCGGCTGCGAGGGGTCCGGGGCGGCGCCTCACCCTGAGTCATCGTTGTCTCCAACCAATTCCGCGTTACCTACTCGTTGCCCACGCATGTCTATCAGCGTCTTGACGGGCTCGTCCATACAGGCCCAGTATCTCGCCCAGTCAACGTTGTCTCAGCGTCGACCACGGGACGGCTCCGAAAGGGATCAAGCCATGAACTTCTCCACCAGCCAGGCATCGAGCCTTCGCAGTCGGCGCATCCGGGCGGCAGCCGTCGGCATCACCGTGTGCCTCGGTGTCACCCTCACCGCCTGCGGTTCCTCGGACTCGAGCAGCTCCGCGTCCGGGTCGGGCGGCGGCGGCAAGGTGGGCGTCTCGCTGATCCTCAAGACGCTCACCAACCCCTACTTCGTGAGCATGGAGAAGGACGCCAAGACCCAGGCCGCCAAGGACAAGGTGAGCCTCACCGTGGCGGCGGGCACCACCGACGGCGACACCCAGACGCAGATCACGGCCATCGACAACGCCATCTCACGCGGCGACAAGGGCATCCTGATCACCACCAACGGCGACGCGGTGAACGCCGCGCTCAAGCGCGCCAAGCAGGCCGGCCTGTTCGTGATCGCCCTGGACACCGCGCCCAACCCGGCCGACGTCGCCGACATCACCTACGCCACCGACAACGAGCAGGCCGGCAAGCTCGACGGCCAGTACGCCGCGGCGGCCCTGAACGGCAAGCCCGCGGTCATCGCCATGCTCGACCTGTTCAACAACCAGGTCGTCTCCGTCGACATCGACCGGGACCACGGCTTCCTGGAGGGCATGGGCATCGACCCGGGCAGCAAGACGGAGAACGGCAAGGAGGCCAAGTCCGGCAAGTACACCGGCGGCAAGGGCGGCACGTACAAGATCGCCTGCCACCAGCCCACCCAGGGTGCCATCGACGGCGGACGCACCGCGATGGAGAACTGCCTGTCGTCCAACCCGGACATCAACGTCGTATACGCCATCAACGAGCCCGCCGGCGAGGGCGCCTACAACGCCCTGAAGGCGGCCGGCAAGGAGAAGAACGTCGCGATCTACGCGATCGACGGCAGCTGCTCCGGCCTGAAGAACGTCACCAGCGGGAAGTTCGCGGCCGACGCCGTGCAGTACCCCGGCAAGATGGCCGCTCTCGGCGTCAGCTCCATCGCCAAGCTGGCCCGCGGCGGCAGCAAGCCCAGCGTGACCAACGGCAAGTCGTTCTACGACACCGGCACCGCGCTGGTCGCCGCCAAGGCCCTCGACGGTCTGACCGTCCAGTCCCCGTCGCAGGCCGCATCCGCCTGCTGGGGCAGCTGATCCCCTCCGAGCCGGTGCGCCGCCGGCCCCCGACCCCCGGCGGCGCACCCGCACGTCATGAGCCCCGGCGCCCGAATGAAGGCCCGCACGAGGACAATCCGGAAGGACCCCCTGTGACCACCCACGTGGACAGTCAAGCCACACCGGCACCGGCGGAGGAGTTCCTCAACCGGCCCGCCACCCCGGCCCAGCGCATCCACTCCGTGCTGCACCGCCAGCCGGCCCTCAGCCCGGCGATCGTCCTGGTACTCGCCGCGATCGTGTTCTCCCTGGTCAACGACCGCTTCTACGCCCTGCAGAACCTGTCGCTGGTGGCCCAGCAGGTCGCTGTCATCGGCTCGCTCGCCGTCGGCCAGACCGTCATCATCCTCACCGCCGGCATCGACCTGTCCATCGGCGCGGTCATGGTGCTCGCCTCGCTGCTGATGTCGAAGCTCGTCGCCGACAACCACTGGCCGGGTGTGACGGCCCTGCTCGCCGGGGCGGTCGTCGCCATCGCCGCCCAGGCCGTCAACGGACTGCTGGTCACCAAGATCAAGCTGCCGCCCTTCATCGTCACCCTCGGCACGCTGAGCGTCTTCACGGCGATCACGCTCATCTACGCCAAGGGGCAGACCGTCTCCCTGCAGCCGGGGAACATCCTGATGTGGAGCGGCGAGACGATCTCCATCGGCCAGCTGAACCTGACCTACGGTGTCCTGCTCATGATCGCCTTGTACGTGGTGATCGGCTATGCCCTGCGGTACACCGCCTGGGGCCGGCACCTGTACGCCGTGGGAGACGACATCGAGGCCGCCCGACTGGCCGGCATCTCCGTCAACCGGGTCCTGCTGAGCGCCTACGTCGTCGGTGGCTTCGCCATCGCCGTCGGTGCCTGGATCCTGGTCGGCCGGGTCGGCGGCGGCGACCCCAACAGCGGTCTCAACGCCAATCTGCAGTCCATCACCGCCGTCGTCATCGGCGGAACCAGCCTCTTCGGCGGACGCGGCGTGGTGATCGGCTCACTGATCGGCGCGCTCATCGTCCAGGTCTTCGTCAACGGCCTCGCGCTGGCCGGCATCGACCCCAACTACCAAGTCCTCGCGGTCGGCATCCTGGTGATCGCGGCCGTCTCCGTCGACCAGTGGATCCGGAGCGTGAAGTCGTGACAACCCCCACCGCCCCCGTCCTCGAAGCCAAGGGCCTGGTCAAGGTCTTCGGCAGGGTCGTCGGTCTCAACGACGTCGACCTCACCCTGTACCCCGGCGAGGTCCTCGCCGTCATCGGCGACAACGGCGCCGGCAAGTCCACCCTGATCAAATGCCTGTCCGGAGCCCTTGTTCCGGACCAGGGCAGCATCCTCGTGGACGGCAAGGAGGTCGGCTTCAAGCGCCCTCAGGACGCCCGCGACGCCGGCATCGAGACCGTCTACCAGACCCTGGCCGTCGCCCCGGCACTGGACATCGCCAGCAATCTGTTCCTCGCTCGCGAGATCCGCCGCAAGGGCGTGCTCGGTTCGGTGTTCCGCATGCTCGACACCGGCGAGATGAAGAAGCAGGCGTCCGAGCACATCAAGCGACTCGGTATCAGCACCCTGCAGAACATCAACCAGGCCGTGGAGACCCTCTCCGGGGGCCAGCGCCAGTCGGTGGCCGTCGCCCGCGCGGGCGCCTTCGGCGGCCGGGTCGTCATCCTCGACGAGCCCACCGCCGCCCTGGGCGTCCGGGAGACCGGCCAGGTCCTCAAGCTCGTCCGCGACCTGCGCGACCAGGGCCTCGGCGTCATCCTCATCAGCCACAACATGCCGAACGTCTTCGACGTCGCCGATCGCATCCACATCCAGCGTCTCGGCGGCTGCGCCGGCGTCATCACCCCGCAGTCCCACTCCATGGAGGACGCGGTCGCCATCATGACCGGGGCCAAAAAGCTCCTCCCGAAGGCCGGTTGACAACTCCGGCCGGATGGCCGCCACGTCTCTGACGCCCGGCGTCGGACAGCCGCACCGCACCCCACACAAGGACACCCCATCGTGAAAAAGACCCTGTTCGCCGAGTTCACCGCCCGCGAGGGGGCTGAGGACGAGGTCGCCGGCCTGCTGCGGGACTACACCCGGAAGGTGCGCGAGGAGGAGGGCAACCTCGCCTTCGAGGCCTACACCAGGGCAGCCGACCCGCGCGCCTTCTGGATCTTCGAGGTGTACCAGGACGAGGACGCCTTCCAGGCACACCTCAAGGCTCCCTACGGTGCCCCGTTCAACACCGCCCTCGCCCCGCTGATCGAGGAGGACGCGTCCGTACTGACCTTCCTCGACCCTCTCGGCTGACCACACCGGATCCGAGGACCGAGGCGCCGCTGTCGGCGACAACGACCTTGCGGGGCGCACCGACTCACGGTTGCGCCCCGCCGCGTGTCCGGCTGGACGGCGATCGCCGGCTCCGCGTCCGTCACGCCGAGTACGCCGGATCGACGTCGCTCTCGCCGCCCCCGCCGGGCCGCGGTCCGGGTTGTGCGGCAGGTAGGTGCCGGAGCAGCGCCTGATCCACCACGTTCCCGCTCACGCCGGCACCGGAGTTGACCCAGGCCAGACCCTCGATCCGGGCGTTGCCGGTGACTGTTGTCGACCCAGCTGCCGCCGTCGGCGTGCCCCGCCGCCGGAGTTCGCCGCCTGGTACCGCTTCGACGGGACCACCGGCACGACCGCCGCCGAGCCACCGGAAACGGCAGACTCGGTGGCCACATGGGTGAGGCTCGACGGCCAACCCGACCACTGGACCGGATCTTCGACTTCGGCACCGGCGTCACCGCCAACATGTCCCTCACCCCGCGCAGCGACGCCGGGACCCTCCGGTACGCGATCACCGCGGGCGGCGGCGGAGCCGAACAGCGCATCGACGCCGATCCGATGCCGACCTACCGCTGGGTGCACGTGGCCGTCACCTACGGCAGCGGCACGGCCGTGTTCTGCGTCGACGCGGCGGAGGTCGGCCGCAACTCCCGGGTCACCGTCGAGCCGGGGTACTTCGGCAACCTCACCCGGGCCGAGTACCTGGGCAGGGCCCAGTACGCCGACCCGTACCTGAAGGCCTCCGTCGACGACTTCCGCGTGTACGGCAGGACTCTGACGGCCGACCAGGTCACGGCGCCGGCACGGGCCTGAGGAAGAGGGGCGTGAGATCTCCACTGAGAATCTTCTATGAATCCGAGGGGCGATTGAACGGACGGGCCCCGCGGTCCGTATGGGGCGAGGGATTTCCATGCCTGACCGCCATGACGTAGGAGAACTCTCGTGGGACGCAGCACTCGCAGACGCCCGACAGGCCCACGCCGCGCCACCTTCGCGGCCTTCGCGCTGATCCTGGGTGGCGGCGGGCTCGTCGCGGCCAACGTCTACGCCTCCGCCACCGAGGGCGGTTCGGACGGGGAACAGGCCACCACGCGCAGCGCCATGTCCGGCACGATCGACTGTCCGGACGTCGGCAGCAAGCTGACGCAGGTACCCGACCAGGCACGGCCGGACGTCGACCAGCAACTGGCCCAGCTGGACCAGCAGATCGCGGAGGCCTACCAGCGGCTGCAGGCGGCGACCCCGGAACAGCGGCAGGACAGCGGGTTCACCGACGGCACCGTGATGAACCCGCTGAAGGAGAAGCGGACCGAGACCATCGGGCGGATCACCGACGCCATCGACAACGCCGGTGACCGCCCCTCGGGTCTCGACGACCTCGCCGGCTGCTCCCTGCGCACCTGGAATCAGCAGGACGGCGGGCAGGGCGCGAGCAGCAGCCCGCAGAACGGCCAGAACCAGGGACAGGACCAGGGGCAAGGTCAGGGCCAAGGCCAGGGTCAGGGCCAGGGTCAGGGTCAGGGCAACCAGCAGTCGGGCAACGGGGGTCAGGCCGGAAACGGGCCGGTCACCGCGGACTACCAGGACATCAACACCGTCCAGCCCAACGCCCCGGCGCCGGATCTGAACTCCTTCGTCTCCAAGGGCACCTTCACCACCAGCTGCGGTGTCAACGCGGGCGGGCTGCGCAACTCGGACAACGTGATCGTCGCCCCCGGTGTCACCAACGGCGCCCACCACTTCCACGACTACATCGGCAACCAGTCCAACAACGCCTTCGCCAGCGACGACGACCTCGCGAAGGCCGACACCAGCTGCGAGAACCAGGGCGACAAGTCCACGTACTACTGGCCGGTGCTGCGTCTGCAGAACGGCACACAGGAGAAGGACGCGGGCTCGCCCGGTGGCGGCATCGAGGGCAACGCCGGCCAGATCGTCACGCCCAAGCAGGTCACGATGACGTTCATCGGCAGCCCGCGCAGCCAGGTCACGGAAATGCCTCGGCTGCTGCGCATCATCACCGGTGACGCGAAGGCCTTCGTCAACGGTCCGGCCAACGCCAACGCCTCCTGGAGCTGCACCGGGTTCGAGGACCGGCAGCTCAAGGACAAGTACCCGCTGTGCCCGCAGGGCAGCGACGTGGTGCGCACCTTCCGCTTCCAGAGCTGCTGGGACGGCCGCAACATCGACAGCGCCAACCACCGCACCCACGTGGCCTTCGCCGACGCCTCCGGCAACTGCGCGAACGGGTTCAAGGCGATACCCCAGCTGGTGCAGCGGATCGTCTACGACGTCAAGGCGCCCAGCCTCCAGGACGGCGGCCGTACGACACCGCTGTTCGCGGTGGACTCCTTCCCGGAACAGCTGCACAAGCCGGTCACCGACCACGGCGACTTCATCAACGTCTTCGACGAGAACCTGATGAAGGAGATGGTGTCCTGCATCAACGGCGGCCGTCAGTGTGGCTCCGGCACCGGTGAGGACCCGGGCGGCGACGACGGAGCGACCCAGCAGCCGAGCGAGCAGCCGACGGACCAGCCCGGCGGGCAGCAGTCCCAGAACCCGACAGCCGAGCCGACGCAGACCGTCACCACCCCGCCCGCCGGGGGCGACCAGGGCAACGGCGGCGACAAGGGAGACCAGGGCGGTTCCGGCGGCAAGGGCGACCAGGGTGGGGCGTCCGGCTCAGGGAACAACGGCAACCAGGGTTCCGGCTCCGGCGACAACGGCAACTCCGGCTCCGGATCGGGCGAGCAGCAGACGCAGCCCGCGACCACCGCGCCGCAGACCCAGCCGGCGAACGACGACCAGCCGACCATCTCCAGCACGTCGGTGCCCAAGGTCTACGCGAAGCCCTCGCCCTCCCGCAGCGCAGCGGCCGCCCCGGCCAACGGCGGCGGCAACTCCGGTGACGGCTCCGCCCAGTCCCAGGCCACCGGCGGCAACGCCCCGATCGCCGCGAACCAGACCGAGCCCCAGGCCGTCCAGGGCGGGAACCTCGCCGAGACCGGTACCTCGCTGTGGCCCGCCGCGGCCGGCACCGTGCTGCTGATCGGCGGCCTGATCCTGCTGGCCCGCTCCAAGCGCAGCTTCCTGCGCTGACCTCGCGGGGCGCACGGACCAGCCACCGGCTCCGTGCGCCCCGCCCCGGCGCGGCGTCGCCTTGCGCGAGGCGGGCAGGCGACGGCAGTGTGCCGGTGTGCCCACCTTGCTGATCGTGCATCACACGCCGTCGCCCAACTGCCAGACGCTGCTGGAAGCCGTCGTCTCCGGTGCCACCGCGCCGGAGATCGATGGTGTCGAGGTGGTCCGCCGCCCGGCCCTGTCGGCCTCGGCGTCCGACGTGCTCGCGGCCGACGCGTATCTGCTGGGCACCCCGGCCAACATCGGGTACATGTCGGGGGCCCTCAAGCACTTCTTCGACCAGATCTACTACCCGTGCCTGGACGCCACCCAGGGCCGTCCCTTCGGCTACTACGTGCACGGCGGCAGCGACGTCACCGGCGCGGTGCGCGGTATCGACGCGATCACCACCGGACTCGGCTGGCGTCGTACCGCGCGGCCCGTCACGGTCACCGGCGAGCCCCGCAAGGCGGACGTCGAGGCGTGCTGGGAACTGGGCGCGACGCTCGCAGCCGGACTATTGGACTGATCACTTCCTCCATGGACCATTGCGGAGATCCGTGCCTTTCGCAGGCTGTGGGGTGGCGCGGCTCGCAGCCGTCGTCATGGGCGTCCTCGGCATGTCCTGGGGCCCTGGTGTCCTGGGGCGCCAACACCGCCAGCAGAACCCCGGCATCGTCTCCGTCCCGGTCGGCGTCCTCCTCGGCCGGCTCGGCTCGCTCCTGAGCGGACGCCAGGAGACCCAGGCGTACGACGAGTTCGAGGTGCGCACTCTCGTCGGATTCGATCAGTCCTGATGGCCGCGCCGTTGCGCCGTATGCAGCAGCCCGGGACGCTCCCGTCGCCGACGCGGGGAAAGGTGGGCCTGTCGACCGCCCCCCCGGAGCCCCCATGCCTTCATCCCAGCCCCGCACCCGCCGACTCCGACTGCGCGCGGCCTGTGTCGCCGCGCTCTGCCTGGCCGCACTGACCCCGGCCACCGCGAGCACCGCCGCCACCCCCGGCCCCCGCGACACCGACCTGCGCCGGCAGCTCGAAGCCCTGGTGGACACCCCGGGCGGCCCGCCCGGTGCCATCGCGGTCCTGCAGCAGGACGGTCACCGGCGTGTCGTCACAGCCGGCGTCGCCGACCTCGCCACCGGCCGCAAGCCGCAGATCAACGACCACATGCGCATCGCCAGCGTGGCGAAGGCGTTCAGCGGCGCGGTCGCTCTCAGCCTCGTCGACCGGCACGCGCTCCGCCTGGACGACACCATCGGCCGCAGACTGCCCCAGCTTCCCAAAGCCTGGTACCAGGTGACCCTGCGTCAACTCCTGAACCACACCAGCGGCCTGCCCGACTACTCGGACGACCCGGAGTTCCGGCAGATCATCACGGCCGACCCGCACCACATCTTCGATCCCCATCACCTGCTCGACTTCGTGGCCGACGAGCCCCTGCTGTTCCGTCCCGGCAGCCAGTACCACTACTCCAACTCCGACAACATCGCCGTCGCCCTGATGGCGGAGGCGGTCACCGGGACGCCGTACGAGCAACTGCTGCGCGAGCTCGTCTACCGGCCGCTGCACCTGCGCGACACCAGCCTGCCCCAGGGCTACCTCATGCCCCGGCCCTATCTGCACGGCTATGCCGTCGCCCCGCCCGCGCCCCCGGAGGACGTCAGCGAACTCTTCAGCGCCTCCGCCTCATGGGCATCGGGAGGCATCGTCTCCACGCCCGCCGACCTGACCCGCTTCATCCGCGGCTACGTGGGCGGCGCCCTCTTCGGCCCGGACGTCGTACGCCAGCAACGGCGCTGGATCCCCGGGGCGTCCGAGCCCGCGGGTCCCGGCCGCAACTCCGCCGGGCTGGCGCTGTTCCGCTACGAGACCCGGTGCGGTGTCGTGCTGGGGCACACCGGAAACACCGCCGGCTACACCCAGCTGGCCGCCGCCACCCCCGACGGCCGCCGGTCGCTGACCTTCTCCGTCACCTCACAGATCACCCAGTCCACCAACCCGCAGCTGCTGCAACGCCTGCGCACCGTCCAGGAGAACTTCGTGTGCGCGCTGCTGGGGCGGCCCGGACACTGACCCGCTCTCGCTTGCCGCCCCCTTGACGAGGGAAGATGGGGGGCGGCAGGCGTTTTGGTCAACCGATGTGGAGGAGCGGGCACATGCAGCACGAGCGAGCGGGTCAGCCGGCGGGCCCCGAGGACCTCGTCGACGTCGCCCGGCTGGTCACCGCGTACTACGCGCTGCACCCGGACCCCGCGGACCCGGGGCAGCGGGTGGCGTTCGGTACCTCGGGGCACCGCGGGTCGTCCCTGGCGACCGCGTTCAACGAGGACCACATCGCCGCCACCAGCCAGGCGATCTGCGAGTACCGGGCCCGGCAGGGCACCGACGGGCCCCTCTTCCTCGGCGCCGACAGCCATGCCCTGTCCGAGCCGGCGCAGGTCACCGCGCTCGAGGTGTTCGCGGCCAACGGCGTGACGGTGCTCATCGACAGCGCCGACGGCTACACGCCCACCCCGGCGGTC
This sequence comes from Streptomyces sp. NPDC006476, assembly GCF_040612015.1. Lineage (NCBI taxonomy): Bacteria > Bacillati > Actinomycetota > Actinomycetes > Kitasatosporales > Streptomycetaceae > Streptomyces > Streptomyces sp. NPDC006476. The sequence goes on from NZ_JBEXPK010000006.1 coordinate 103,458, forward strand.
TCGCACGCCATCCTCACCCACAACCGCGGCCGCGCCTCCGGCCTCGCCGACGGCGTCGTGGTCACCCCCTCCCACAACCCGCCCGCCGACGGAGGCTTCAAGTACAACCCGCCGAGCGGGGGACCGGCCGGCTCGGAGGCCACGTCCTGGATCCAGGACCGGGCCAACGAGATCATCGCCGGCGGTCTGAAGGACGTACAGCGCGTCACCTATGCCCGGGCGCTCGCCGCCGAGACCACTCGGCGCCACGACTACCTGGGCGCGTACGTCGCCGACCTGCCCCAGGTGCTGGACCTCGACGCCATCCGCTCCGCCGGCGTCCGCATCGGCGCCGACCCGCTGGGCGGGGCCTCGGTGGCCTACTGGGGCCGGATCGCCGAGCAGCACCGGCTCGACCTGACCGTGGTCAACCCGCTCACCGATCCCACCTGGCGGTTCATGACGCTGGACTGGGACGGCAAGATCCGGATGGACTGCTCCTCGCCGTACGCGATGGCCTCGCTGATCGAACAGCGGGACCGTTTCACCATCGCCACGGGCAATGACGCCGACTCCGACCGGCACGGCATCGTCACCCCGGACGCCGGTCTGATGAACCCCAACCACTACCTGGCCGCCGCCATCGCCTACCTCTACGGCCACCGCGACCAGTGGCCCGCCGACACCGGTATCGGCAAGACCCTGGTGTCGTCGACCATGATCGACCGGGTCGCCGCGGACCTCGGACGCCGGCTGGTCGAGGTGCCGGTCGGGTTCAAGTGGTTCGTGGACGGTCTCGTCGACGGCTCGATCGGCTTCGGCGGCGAGGAGTCGGCGGGCGCCTCCTTCCTGCGCCGGGACGGCTCGGTGTGGACCACCGACAAGGACGGCATCATCCTGGCGCTGCTCGCCTCGGAGATCACCGCCGTCACCGGAAGGACCCCCTCGGAGCACTACGCGGCCCTGACCGAGCGCTTCGGGACCCCGGCCTACGCACGTATCGACGCCCCCGCGACCCGCGAGGAGAAGGCACTGCTGGCCAAGCTCTCATCGGCCCAGGTCACCGCCGACACCCTGGCCGGCGAGCCGGTCACCGGGGTGCTCACCGAGGCACCGGGCAACGGCGCCGCGATCGGCGGTATCAAGGTCAGTACCGAGAACGCCTGGTTCGCGGCCCGCCCGTCGGGCACCGAGGACGTGTACAAGATCTACGCCGAGTCCTTCCACGGTCCCGACCACCTGCGCCAGGTGCAGGAGGAGGCGAAGGACGTCGTCATGGCCGCCCTGGGCGGCTGATCACCGTGGTGGTGGAGTCAGGGCGGAACCCCGCTTCGCCCTGACTCTGTCGTTATGATCCTCTTAAACCCGAAATCGGGGGTTTGCCCTGAAGGGGCGACGGCCCACGGCCCCGCCGGAGTGATCAATGTCCCTCACACGCCCTACGGAGGACGGCGACGAACTGCTCGCCCGTCTCGGGTCGCTGACCGCCCGGGCGCGCGAGCTGGCCGAGCTGCAGCGCTCCCGGGTCGAGCTGGCCGTCGCCCTGCAGCGCGGCATGCTGCCCAGGGACCTGCCGTCCGCACACCACCTCCGCCTGGCCGTCCGCTACGCCCCCGCCTACCACGGCCTCAACGTCGGAGGCGACTGGTACGACGCCTTCACCATGCCCGACGGCCGCATCGGACTGTCCATCGGCGACGTCCAGGGCCACAACATCGAGGCGGCCGCGTTCATGGGCCAGGTCCGGGTCACCCTGCGGGCCCTCGCCTCCGTGGCGAGCGAGCCCGGGGAGCTGCTGGCCCGCACCAACGACCTGCTCCTGTCCCTGGGCACCGACCTCTTCGCCACCTGCACCTTCATACGGCTCGACCCGGCCACCGGCGCCCTGGAGAGCGCCCGCGCCGGACACGTCCCCCACATCTGGGCCACCGCCGACGGAAAGTCCGGCGTCGCCGAGGACGAGGGCGGCCCGCCGCTCGGCATCCTGGACGGCGTCCGCTATCCCGTGACCCGGCACCGGATCACCCCCGGCGGAGTGTTGGTCCTGGTCACCGACGGCGTCGTGGAGGGCCCCTCGCTGAGCGTCGACGAGGGTCTCGACCAGGTCGCCCGGCTCGCCGGCATCGCCGCCGTGGCAGGCATGCCGGCCGACCCGCTGGCCGCCGCCGTGATGAAGGTGGCCGAACGGGTCGGGCACGAGGACGACGCGGCCGTCCTGGTCGTCACCCACGACGACCCGGCCGCGACGAGGTAGGACCGGCTCGCCTCGCCGAGCGGGCGGTGACGGTGTCTGATGGCATCTGTGGTGGGTAACCAGGGTCTGCGCCGCCCTCTCGACCTCGCCTTCCTGACGGCGGGCGTCGCCGCCGTCTATGTCGGAGCGGGGCGGCTGGGCCTGCTGCGCCAGCTGGTCGTCGAGAACGCCGTGGTCACCCCCATCTGGCCGCCCACCGGGGTGGCGCTGGCCTGTCTGCTGCTGTTCGGCCTGCGCGCCTGGCCCGGCATCGTCCTGGGGGCCCTCCTCGTCGTCATGTCCATCACGTCCGTCCAGCCCGATGTGATCGGCACCCTCGTGGGCAACACCGCCGCCCCCGTCTGCGCCTACTACCTGCTGTGCAGGGTGGGCTTCCGCACCGACCTCGCCCGGCTGCGGGACGGCGTGGCGCTGGTGTTCCTGGGCGCGCTGGCGTCCATGCTGATCAGCGCGACCGCGGGCGCCGGCTGCCTCGTGTTCACCGGGAAGCTCGCCGCGCACAGCTTCTGGCTCGTGTGGTCGGCGTGGTGGGTCGGCGACGCGATGGGGGTGCTGATCGTGACCCCGGTCCTGCTTCTGCTGCCCCGCGCGCACTGGCCGCCGCACCGGCCCCGCTGGACGGAGGCCGTCGGCCTGACCGTGGTCGCCTGCGCCCTCCTGCCCTTCGTAACCCGCAGCTCCGACAGCCTGCTCTTCCTCGTCTATCCGCTGGTGATCTGGGCGGCTCTGCGCTTCCAGCTCGCCGGCAGCATGCTGTGCGCGCTGGCCGCCTCCGTCCTGGCCACGGTCGCGGCGACCGAGGAGACCGGCCCGTTCGCGCGGCTGTCCCGCATCGAGATCATGATCAAGCTTCAGGCCTTCAACGGCGCGATGGCACTGACGGCGCTGCTGCTGTCAGCGGTGATCACCGAGCAGCTCAACACCAGACGCTCGGTGCAGCAGGCCTGTCAGGAGCTGGTCGAGGTGCTCGAACACCTGGCCGCGGGGGAGTCACCCCAGCTGCGGGCCGCGCGGGACGCTCAGGACCGGCGGGATCAGTCCCACAGCGGGTAGGACACCGTCCGTGAGAACCCCTCCGGGTGGCCGTTGGTGTACTTCAGGGTCATCCGGCCGTAGTGCGACAGCTGCGGCCGCTTCTTCCAGGGCCGCGGATGATCCAGCCGTACGACCACGGGGTAGGCGTGGAAGCGGCCCGCCGCGCAGTACGGCTTGCAGTCGTTGACCCAGTTCACGCCCACGGCGCGCGCCGACGCGGTTCCCCAGTGGAACCAACGCAGCGACGTCAGACGGCTGTTGCCGTCGCCGCAGGCGAGCACGAAGTCGGCCGGCCGGACCTTGGGATGGAAGAGACAGTCCACGAGCACCGGCGCCCTGACGTGCCGGGTGGCCTGGACGGCCGGCACGGATGTCGTACGGGCGGCCGAGGGCGCCCCGGCCGCGGCGGCCAGGGACGCGACGGCACAGAGGGTGACCACGATGGTGAGTGCGTGACGGCGCATGTCGGCTCCCGGCGCCCAGCAGTAGTACTGCATCCGACGCTACGACCGGCCGCCGGGTTCCACCACTCCGGCGGAGTAACGAGCCAGTTGCCCGCCGATGTGCGCCGCCGGTGGTGGTACCGGGGGAGCGGAGTCGGCCTGCCGCAACTCGGCGAGCAGCTCGTTCTGCCCGGCCAGCAGTTCGGTGAGGATACGACGGGCGGCGCGCAGCAGGTCGGCGACGTCACCGCCGGCCAGCGCGTAGCGGACGGTGGAGCCCTCCCGGATGGACACCACGATGCCGGAGCGGCGCAGCACGGCCAGCTGCTGGGAGAGGCTGGACGGCTCGATCTCGATGTCGGCGAGCAGGTCCCGCACCGGCACGGGCCCGTGCTGGAGCAGTTCCAGGACCCGGATGCGCACGGGGTGCCCGAGCATGCGGAAGAAGTCCGCCTTGGCCTGGTAGAGGGGGACCTGCATGAGTGCTCGCTCCCTGCCGGGTCGGGTGGGGTGCCGGGGTGCGGCGGCGCCCCGGGGCGCCGCCGCACACTCTCTGTCGCGCCGATCCTCGTCCCCCCGGGCAGCGTGCAGACACGAATTGGGACCATGCTGATGTGGTGACTTGAAGAAGTCTTCACATCATGGGCGCACGACGGCCAGGGACTTCGGCCCGGTCTAGATCTCCAGCTGTTCCTCGACCCGCTTGAGCTGGTGGCGGGCCATCGCCAGGTTGGAGCGCTCCTTGTCGAGCACGAGGTACAGGAACAGCCCGTTCCCCGTACGTCCGGTGATCAGCCGGATCAGGTGGTACTGCTTCTCCAGCGTGATCAGGATGTCCTCGATCCTGCTCTTGAGGCCCAGCTGCTCCATCGTGCGCACCTTGGCCCGGATCACGTCCGTGTTGCCGGCCGCGGCGATGGTCAGGTCCAGGTCCTTGCCCCCGCCCAGGGTGCCCAGGGCCATGCCACTGGTGTAGTCGACGACCGCGGCTCCCACCGACCCCTCGACCGCGGTCATCATCTCCTTCAGCGACACTTCCACACTCGCCATAGCGCCTCCCCTTGTCCGTCGGCTGCGGCGGACCGGCGTCCGCCGTTCCGTCCGATGCACGGACCGTAGGCGTGGCGCGGTGGCCGCGGGCCGGTGTCTCCGGGACTGACGGATGATGGCCGAACAGATGCGCCCACGGTCCGTTTCCGCGGCGGGAACTGCCCCGACCGGCCGCGAAGTTGGCGCTCCGCCCCGCGGCCCGGGCGGTCACCCCCCTGATCGTCGGTTCAACCACCGCAAAAAGGGCACGCGTCGGCTGTGCGCCACCCAACCGGAGGTGATGAGTGATGACCGAGTACGAGCGTTCCCGCGCCATGCCGGCCCTGCCCGAGCACGTCTTCGACCAGGCGGCCAACGTCGGCCAGCTGGACGGCTGGCTGCCGAACACGCTCCATGTGCGGCCCGAGCGGCTGCCGGCCGTCACCGTCCACGAGGAACACGCCGACCAGGACACGCCCGCCGTCCTGCGGCCGCACCCCGACGACATGCGGCTCGAATGGGGCACGAGCGACGACAGCGGCTACGCCGGCTGGCTGAAGGTGGACGGCACCGACAGCGCGACCAGCCGGGTGACCGTGCACCTGTCCTTCGCCGACGACACCCACGACCCCGGCGAGGCGGCGGTCCGGCAAGCCCTCGACACCAGCCTCGAGCGCCTCGAGGAACAGGTGCGGATGCGCGTCGACAACGCCGCCGGCTGACGCCCGGCCCCGCGTTGTCAGTGCCGGATGCGACGCTGAGGCCATGGACGAGACAGAGTTCATGCGGGGCCGGGTCTACGGCGCCGACCACGAGGACGCCGCACCCCGCCCCGGCCGCACCTACGCCGAGCTCATCGGCGGCCCGCTGGACGGCCTGCTGCTGGACATCACCGGCCGCAGCGAGGGCGATCTGCGCGAGGGGATACCCCTGCGCACGGAGATAGGCCGGTACGGCACCGGCGGCCGGGCCCTGTACGTACCGCGCCCCGAGGACGCCCGCCGCTTCGACTGGCACGGCGACAGCCCCTGACCCGTCACTCCACCCGGTGCACCGTGAACGTCGTCAGCACCGCCGCGTGGTCCGACGGCCAGTCGTTGCCGGCGATGTCGGGCCAGGCGCGCGGCACGCCCGTGACGACCGTGCGGGAGTCGGTGACCGTGAGGCCGCGCCCGTTGTGCAGGACGTAGTCGATCCGGTCCTGCGGCTCCTCGCGCGCGGGATCGTTCTCGTGCCGGGCGTGGATCGGCGACCAGGTGTGTCCGGGGGCGCGCACCGGGTCGGGGTGGGCCTCGCGGTAGGAGTCGCGCAGTCCCGCCTCCTCGGCGGCCCGGGTGACCGGCCAGGCGACCTGCGGCCAGTCCAGGTGGGAGGGGCAGTTGAAGTCGCCGGTCAGGACGACGGGCGTGGTCGGCCCGGCGGCCTCGGCGATCTGCCGCAGCGCGTCCCTCATCTGGGCGAGCCGCATGTCCTCGTGGGCGATCAGCTCGGCCGCCGGGAGCCCGTCGAAGGCGGCTTCGTAGGGGCCGTACGGCGTGTAGTGGAGGTGGGCCGTCCACACGTCGACCTCGTGCGTGCCGTCGACCCGGATACGGGCGCCGGTGGCCCCGTAGAAGCCGACCTCGAGATCGCCGTGACCTGCCGTGATCGGGTGGCGGCTGATGATGCCGAGGTTCTCGCCCGCCTGATGGTGGTGCCAGCCCAGCGCCTCGGCGAGTTCCCGGGCCGCCGTACCGGCCGTCTCCTGCAGGCCCACGACATCGGCCTCGGTGTCCAGGACGACCTTCAGCTGCTTGGCCCGGTGGTCGTCGACCTTCGCACCGCCGTGCCAGAGGTTCCAGCTCATCACCCGCAGCCGCGTTCCCAGCAGACCGCGCAACCGGCTCACGCTCGTCTCCTCCAGACTGGCCACGACCGTCCGCCCGGGCACGGTCTCGATGGGCGCGAGCGACGGTACCGCCAGCACGGCGCATCCGGCGGCCTCGGCGGAGCGGACACCGGTCGGCGTGTCCTCGACCGCCACACAGCCGGCCGGGTCGACGCCGAGGGCGCGGCAGGCGGTCAGATAGGGCTCCGGGTCGGGCTTGGTGCGCGCGGTGTCGTCGGCGGTGACGGACACCCGGAAGCGGTCGGCGCCGAGCACCGCCAGCACGCTGTCGGTGACGGCGCGCGGCGAGGCGGTGACCAACGCGGTCGGTACGCCTTCGCGGGCGAGGGCGTCGAGGAGGTCCAGCGCGCCGGGGCGGGGCACGATGCCGGTGCGCACCCGCTCGGTGAACTCGCGGTGCAGCCGGTCGGCGAGCCCCGGCGCGCCGGTGAGCGCGGTCAGCCAGGCGGCGGTGTGCTCGACCGGTCTGCCCAGCACCTCCGGCTGGTCGGCCTCGGTCAGCGGGCGGCCGAGGCCCGTGGCGATGTCCTGCACCGCCTCCCACCACAGCCGCTCGGTGTCGACGAGCGTGCCGTCCATGTCGAACAGGACAGCCTGGAGCGGGGGTTGGGTCACGGTCTCATCTTTCGGTGGGGGGGACAGGTACCGGCGTCCGCAGTCCAAGGACGCCGGGACGCCGGGAATCGATGGCGGGTCGGGGCTCAGGCCGCTCGTTCGGCCACCAGCACCGGGCGTTGCGGCAGCGAGACCCGTACGGCGGCTCCCGCGCCGAGGGCGGTCGCCTCGTGCGTGGGCAGGTCGGCCTTCACTTCGGTGCCGTCCGCCAGGCGCACGGTGAGCCGGGTGGTCGCGCCGAGGAACGCGGTGGCGATCACCTGGGCGTCGCCGCCCTCGTCTGCCGTCACGTGCACGGCCTCGGGCCGTACCAGGACGTCGACCTCCGCCGCGGTGGGCAGCGTTCCCTCGGCGGGCAGCCGCAGTCCGAGCACCTCCACGCTCTCCCCGGACAGCCGCCCGGGGATCCGGCTCATCGTGCCGACGAACTCGGCGACGAACGCGGTGGCCGGCCGCCCGTACAACTCGCCGGGCTCGGCGCACTGTTCGAGCCGCCCGGCTCGCATCACGGCGACCCGGTCGGCGATCGACAGCGCCTCCTCCTGGTCGTGCGTCACGAACAGGGTGGTGATGCCGAGTTCCTGCTGCAGCCGGCGGATCTCCTCGCGCAGCGTGAGCCGCACCTTGGCGTCCAGCGCCGAGAGCGGCTCGTCGAGCAGCAGGACACGCGGACGCAGGGCGAGGGCCCGGGCGAGCGCGATGCGCTGCTGCTGGCCGCCGGAGAGCTGGTGCGGGAACCGGTCGCCCTTGTCGGCGAGACCGACCAGCTCCAGCAACTCGGCGGCCCGCGACCGCCGTTCGGCCGTGCGCACCTTGCGCATCCGCAGCCCGAAGGCGACGTTGTCGAGCGCGTTGAGATGCGGGAAGAGGCTGTACGACTGGAAGACCATCCCGGCGTCCCGGCGGTGGGCCGGGACCCGGGTGACGTCCTCGCCGTCTACCAGCACCGCGCCGGAGTCGGGGTGTTCGAACCCGGCGAGCATGCGGAGCGCGGTCGTCTTGCCGCAGCCGGAGGGGCCGAGCAGCGCCAGGAACTCCCCGGGTTGCACGGTCAGATCGAGCCCGTCCAGGGCGACGGTCGCCCCGAACTCCCGGCGCAGCCCCTGGAATTCGACGGTGGCGGCCTTGCCGACCGTGGTCTGCTCAAGCGTGGTGGCGGTCATGGTTCACCCTCGGGACGAAGCGGTACGGGTGCGCCCACCGACACCGGCGAGCGCGAGGAGCAGGGCCCAGGTCACCAGGAGACTGAGCACGGACACGGCGACGGACAGCTGGGCCTGCGATCCGCCGACGCTGTAGATCCACACGGCGAACGGCTGGAACCCCAGCAGCTGGGCGACCGTGAACTCGCCCAGCACCAGGGCGAGCGTGAGGAAGGCCGCGTTCAGCAGCGCCCCGCGCAGATTGGGCAGCACCGCCCGCACCAGCGCCTGCGGCCAGCCCGCCCCGCAGCTGCGGGCGGCCTCGACCAGCGTGCGCACGTCGACGGCCCGCAGCCCGGAATCCAGCGCCCGGTACACGAACGGCAGCGCCATCACCACGTACGCCAGGACCAGCACGAACGGGAAAGTCGGGTTCTGGATGGCCACGAACGTCTCGAAGAGCGGGGTACGGGACAGATGATCGGGGCCCCACTTGAGCACCGTGGCGATCCCGGCGACGAACGCGATCGGCGGCACGACCAGCGGCAGCGAGCACACCACCTCCACCACCGGCCGCAGCCGGGGCGCGCCCAGGCGCAGCGCGACCATCGCGGGCACCATCAGCAGCAGGACGATCGCGATGGTGGCCAGCGCGAGTTCCAGCGAGAGCAGCAGGCTGGAGCCGAAGCCGGCGGTGGAGACGATCTGCGAGTAGGCGTCGAAGGTGACGCCCTGCCCCGGCACGTCGACCGTGAACACCACCGACGCGGCGAGCGGGACCAGGAAGTACAGCGCGGCCAGGCCGAGGACGACCCACCGCCACACGTTCAGGCGTCGAGCCATCGCGCACTCCGTCGTTGCAGGGGCAGATACACGGCCATGACCAGACCGGCGACTAGGACCATGTCGAGGCTGAGGGCGAGCGCCACATTTTCCTGGCCGACCAGCACGTTCCCGGAGATGGCGTCGGCGATCTGCAGGGTCACCAGCGGCACCGAACTGCCCACCATGGCCGCGGCGGTGGCGTACGCGGCGAAGGCGCTGCCGAACAGCAGCACCAGCCCGCCCAGCAGCGACGGCAGCAGCACCGGGAGGGCGACATGACGCCAGTACTGCACGGCCGTGGCGCCGTTGTTCTGCGCCGCCTCCCGCCACTGCGAGCGCAGGCCCTCCAGCGCGGGCGTGATGGTCAGCACCATCAGCGGGATCAGGAAGTACAGGTAGACGATGACCAGGCCCCAGAAGCTGTACAGGTCCCAGCCCTTGTCGGTCAGCCCCAGGTGCCGGGTCAGCACACCGGCGTTGCCCAGGGTGGCCACGAAGGCGAACGCCAGCGGGACACCGCCGAAGTTCGCCAGCACCCCGGACGCGGTCAGCACCGCCTCGCGCAGCGCGCGGAAGCGGGAGGTGACCACGACCTGCGCGAGCGGCAGCCCGAGCAGGGTACCGAGACCGGCCGAGACGGCGGACAGCTTGACGCTGCCGAGCAGCGCGGTCAGGTAGGCGCCGTGCAGCGAGGTCGTCAGGTTCCCGGTGCCGTACGAAGTGGCGCCCGTGGCCTGGTCCTTGATGCTGAATGCGCCGTTCAGCATGGCCACCGCCGGCAGCCCGAAGGCGATCGCGGTGAACACGAGGAGCGGGACGACGGCCAGCCAGCCGGGGACCCGGCGCCGCCGCTTCACCGAGGTGACCGGCGGCGCCACGTCCACGCCCGTGAGGGTGGCCGTCATCCGGAGACGGCCTTCGCCCAGCCCTGCGCGATGACCGTCTTGGCCTTGCTCTGCTGGGCCTCGGACGGGAAGGACGGCGTACCGGTGACCTTCGGCAGCTTGGCGGCGGCCTCCTTGTCGAGGGTGCCGGCCTTCTCCATCGCCGTCATCAGGGCGGGCCGGGCGTAGCCCTTGAGCCACAGGTTCTGGCCCTCGGCGCTGTAGAGGTACTCCTGCCACAGCCGGGCGGCCGCCGGATGCGGGGCGCCCTTGTTGATGGCCTGGGAGTAGTACTGCGCGTACTGGCCGTCGGAGGGGATGGCCACCTTCCAGTCGACGCCCTTGGACTTGAACTCGTCGGCGTAACCGGCGTTGAGGTAGTCCCAGTCGATGCTGATCGGCGTCTCGCCCTTCTCGACGGTCGCCGGAGTCGACTCCACGGGCGTGTAGTTGCCGTTCTTCTTCAGCTTGGCGAAGAAGTCCAGGCCGGGCTGGATGTCGTCGAAGGAGCCGCCGCTCGCGAGCGCGGCCGCGTACACACCGCCGAAGGCCGAACCCGACTTGGTGGGGTTGCCGTTGAGGGCGACCTGCCCCTTGTACTGGGGCTTGAGGAGGTCCGCGAACGTGGTGGGGCAGACCTTGACGCGCTTGGCGTCGCAGCCGATCGAGATGTAGCCGCCGTAGTCGTTGTACCAGCGGGCCTGCGGGTCCTTCTGGCCGGCCGGGATGTCGGCGTAGGAGGTCACCTTGTAGGGCGCGAGCAGGCCCTGCTGGGCGGCGCTCAGGGCGAAGGAGGAGCCCAGGTCGAGGACGTCGGGCGCCCGGTCCTGGCCCTTGCGGGAGGTGACGGCGTTGATCTCGTCCTGGCTGGAGCCGTCGGGGTTCTCGACCTGGATCTTGATGCCGTACTTCTTGGTGAAGCCGTCGATCAGGGCGCCGTAGTTGGCCCAGTCGCGGGGCAGCGCGATGGCGTGCAGCGTGCCCTCCTTCTTGGCCGCCTTCACCAGCGCGTCCAGACCGCCGAAGTCGGCCGCGGAGGTGGCGGTGGCGGCGTTCTTGCCGTCGGCGGTCGTCGACGCGTTGTCGGGAGCGGCGCCGCAGGCGCTCAGGGCGAGCGCGGCGACGACGGCGAGGGAGCCGGTCAGGACGGCTGTTCTCGACTGGGACACGGGGACTCCAGAAGGGGGAGCAGGGACGCGCAAGAGGGGAGAACTTGTCTGAACAAGTTGGCCCCAGTAATACTGCCTGTGGTGACGTGTCGGTAAACAGTGGCGAAATTGTGACCTCCCAATCCCTGCACAGTTCGGGGCAAGCGCAGTCACGCGCCGGTCTCGATTAGGGTGGTCACGCTGTGCACAGCTGCCGACTCGGAGGGAAAGTGCCGACGCGACACGAGGAGATCGCCGACGAGCTGCGTCGGGCGATCGACCGCGAGGAGTACACGGTGGGCGCCAGGCTGCCCTCCGAGACCGAACTCGCCGCCCGGTTCGACGTCTCGCGCGGCACCGTGCGCCAGGCCGTCGCCGCGCTGACCGCGGAGGGTCTGATCGGCTCCCGGCAGGGAGCGCGCCGGGTCGTGCTGGCCAGCCGCCGCAGCCAGAGCTTCGCCGAACTGCGCAGCTTCGCCCAGTGGGCCCACGCCATGGGCCGCGTGGCCACCGGTCATGTCGTCGCCCAGGAGTACCTCCCCGCCACCCCGCAGGACTCCGCCCGCCTCCAACTGCGCGAGGGGACACCGGTGTTGCACGTGCTGCGGGTGCGCGGTCTGGACGGTGAGCCGGTGCTGCTGGAGCGCACGGTGTACGCCGACTGGATAGCGCCCGCCGTCGAGACCATCGACCCCGACGCCCCCTCGGTCACCCAACGCCTGTACGAGAGCACCGGTCTGGTCTTCGCCTACGGCGAGCACGTCATCGACGCGGTCGCGGCCGGCGCCCAGGACGCCGAACTGCTCGGCATCCGCCGTACCAGCCCCCTCCTGCGCGTCCGCCGGGTGACCACCACCCGCGAGGGGCGCCCGGTGGAGTGGTCGGACGACCGCTACCGCTCGGACGCCGTGAGCTTCAGTGTGCACAACTCGATCGACAACAACGCGCTGGCCCGCAAGACCGCGGACTGAACGTCACAGATCCAGGACCAGGTCCCGCGACGGCCGCGAGCAGCAGATGAGGGCGTTTCCCTCGGCGGGTTCGTCGAGGGGGTCCGGCGTGTAGACGACCCGGCCCTGGAGAAGGGCGGTCTCGCAGGTGTGGCAGACGCCGGTGCGGCAGGACCAGCGGGTGGGGACGTCACAGGCCTCGGCCAGCTCCAGCAGCGTTCCGTAGCCGGAGTCCCAGGGCACGGTGATGCCGCTGCGGGCGAAGGAGACCGTCGGCCCGGTTCCGTCGCCCAGCGGACGGGCCGGGACGTGCGGGGTCCGGGCTGAGGCGGGAAGGAGACCCGGTCGGATCGCCTCCAGGGCGCTGAAGGGCTCGGTGTGGACACGGGCCTGCGCGATGCCCGCCTCGGTCAGGGCGCCCGAGACGTCCCGCATGAACCCGGCCGGTCCGCAGACGTACGCGTCGGCGTCCGCGGGCAGGTCCAGGCCGTGGATCAGCTCGGCGGAGAGACGGCCCGCCTCCGTGTAGTCCACGCCGAGCCGGTCGTCCTCGCCCGGGCGGCTGTAGGCGATGCAGGCGCGGGCGGACGGCAGGCGGTCGACCAGGTCGCGCACCTCGCGGGCGAAGGCGTGGTCGTGTCCGTTCCGGGCTCCGTGCAGCCACCACACCGGGCGGGACGGGCCGGCCTCGGCCAGCGCGTGCAGCATGGACAGCACCGGGGTGGCTCCCACGCCGGCGGACACCAGGACGACGGGGGTCTTGCCGTCGGCGAGGACGAAGGTGCCGCGCGGCGCCGCGACATCGAGTACGTCTCCCACCCGCGCGTGGCCGTGCAGATGCGTGCTGGCGAGCCCGTGCGGCTCCTGCTTCACGCTGATCCGGTACGTGGGCGCACCCGGGCGTCCGGACAGGGAGTAGCTGCGGATCACCGGCGGCCCCTCGGGGTCGGGGCGCAGGCGCACGGTGAGGAACTGTCCCGGCCGCGCCGGCGGAAGGGGGCGGCCGTCGTCCGAGGCGAGGGTGAGGGAGAAGACGCTGCGGCTCTCGCTGTCGATGCGGGTGACCTCGAGCGGCCGGAATCCCGGCCAGGCCGGTGGCGGACTCGTCGCGGCCGCCGTCAGCCCCCGGTTGCCTCCTCCGGAACCCTCGCCGTCGCCGCCGTCGAGCAGAGCCCGCAGGGAACCCTGCCAGCCCGGACTCAGCGCGGGGATGCGCAGCCCGCGCAGCAGTTGCTCGCGGGGATGGCCGGGGAGGTAGAGCAGGGCGTCCATCTCCGCGACCGTCATGGCCTCGGGACCGGTGGAGATCTTGACGATGTCGTCGCCGGCCTCCACCTCGCCCTCGGTGATCACCCGCAGGTAGAAGCCGGGACGGCCGTGGGCGACCAGCAGTGCCGCCATCCGCGGTTCGTCCATCCGCAGCCCCACCCGGTAGCAGGTCACCCGGGGCTGGGTGACCTCGAGGACCGCTCCGCCGATCCGGTAGCGGTCGCCGATGCACACCTCCCGGTCGGACAGGCCCTCGACGGTGAAGTTCTCCCCGAACTGCCCGTGGACGAAGTCCTTGCGGCCCAGATGTTCCTGCCAGTACCGGTAGGACTCCAACTGGTAGACCAGCACGGCCCGTTGCTCACCGCCGTGTCCGCCGAGATCGCCCTGTCCGTCGCCGTCCACGTTGAGCCGACGCACCATTCGGGGGCCGGTGACGGCCTGCTTCCACACCCCGGTCCGGACGGTCGTCCCGTGCCAGGGGACATCCCGGGGCATGCCGACGTTCACGGCGACCAGAGTGGCCAAGGGTCTGCTCCCTCCTGCCCGCGCAGTGCCCCCATCGTTCCACCTCACGCCGGTGTCCGCAGGACATGTCCCGTACGGTGTACCGGTGGAACGGATCTTGGTGGTTGGTGTCACGGGCGCGGGCAAGTCCACGCTGGCTCATGCCCTGAGCCGGCGCCTGGATCTGCCGTACCACGAAATGGACGCGATGTACTTCACCGGTCCCGGGTGGGCCGTCAACGGCGAGCTGGTGGAGACGGTGTCCCGGATGGCGGCGCAACCCCGGTGGATCGTGGACTCCCTGGGATATCCCGAGGTCCGCGACCTGTTGTGGGACCGGGCGGACACGGTGGTGTGGCTGGACTATCCGCGCCGGGTCGTCATGCCGCGCATCCTGCGCCGTTCGCTGCGGCGTTCACTCACCCGCGAGGTGCTCTTCGGCGGCAACCGCGAGACCTGGTCGGGCTGGCTGAGCAGGGAGCACCCGGCCTGGTGGGCGTGGACGCAGCACACCTCACGCCATCAGGAGATCGCCCGCCGCTCCGCGGACGGGCGCTTCGCGCCCCTCGACACGGTGAGACTGCGCCACCCACGCGACGCGGCCGCCTGGCTGGCGGCCCTGTAGGCGGGTCAGCGCACGGCAGGACGCGCCAGTAGGTCGGTGGCGTGCCGTCGTACGACCTCCCAGTGGTCGTCGTTCAGCGTGCCGACGGCCGTGTCGCGCAGCGCGGTGAGGGCCTCCTCGGGCCCGGCGTCGCAGACGGCCGCACCGGCGAGGACCTCGTAGCCGTCGCGTACGGCGAGACGCAGGCGGTGGTGCCCGTCCGGACCGCGGTGCACGGCGCCGGCCACGACGAACGGCGGCGGGCCGCCCGCCTCACCGGCCAGTTTGCGATAGGCGCTGGTGACGGGGTCGGACCAGTGCAGGCTCAGCAACAGGTGCTGCTTGGCCAGGACTTCGGCGAGGTCCGTCTCCCGCGCCCCCTCCGGCTCCAGGACCGTTGCCCGGGCGTCGAGCACCAGGGCGGCGGGCAGCAGACAGCGAAGGGTGCTGCCGACGAGGTTGCCGCCGACGGTCGCGGTGCGGCGTACCGCGCCGGTGCCGACGGAGGCCGCCGCCTCGCGGAGGACCTCGGGGACGCGCTCGTCGATCCGGTTGAGCACCACGGCGCCGCCCAGGGTGCCGGGCGCGATCACGGTGGCCTCCGGGACGTTGCGCAAAGACATCGCCTGCTCGGGGAACCCGTCCCGTTGCCAGCCGGCCCACACCAGCGTGGCCCCGCCGACGGGCACCGCTCCCTCAGCCATGCACTCCTGCGCTTCGGACACGGACTCGGGAAGACGCAACAGCACGGGAGCCGACCTGCTTTCACGACGGGTTGAGCACCGACACAGCGCATCGTCCCCGCCCGGGTGGAGGCGCGTACAGGGCTCACTGGTTCACCGCGTGCGCCCCCCCACCGGGGCGGTGGGCGACCGGGGGTGTCGTCGGCATGAGGCAGGATGGGGGCGTGGAGCGCAACACGTCCGCACTGATCGTGCGCCATGCCCCGCTGCGGAGCGCGACCGCGGCGGTCCTCACCCTGCACGGCGGCCAGGAGGAGAGCCGTCGCACGGCGCGCCCCTGGCAGCTCGCCGCGCTCCGGATGCAGCCGGTGCTGCGGGCCGCCGCGGCGACGGCAGCGCAGGACGTCCTGCTGGGGCAGGTCCGCTACCGCTACCGGGGCTGGAACGACGGTGATCCCGCCGAGGACGCCCTGCGCGCCCTCGACGATCTCCAGGAGCTGACGGCCGGTGCGCCCGTCGTCCTGGTGGGCCACTCGATGGGCGCCCGGGCCGCCCTGCGCGCCGCGGCCCACCGGACGGTGCGGGGCGTGGTGGCGCTCGCCCCGTGGTGTCCGCCCGAGGACCCCGTCGACCAGCTCGGCCACGTCCGGACCGTGCTCCTGCACGGCGACCGCGACCGGGTGACGGCCTACGCCGACTCGGTCGACTACGTCCACCGGGCCCGCGCTGCCGGAATGGCGGCGGGCCTGGTGGCGGTACGGGGCGGGGACCACGGGATGATCCGGCGCAGCGGCGACTGGCACCGGGCCACCGCCGAGGTGGTGACCCAGATGCTGCGGCCGGATCCGGTGGCCGACGGGCTGGCCGCCGAGGCCTGCGCGGCGGAGGGCGCCGTACAGCTGTAGCGGTGTCGGAGCTGTGGCGGTGTCAGGAAAGGCCGGACAGGTCACCGCAGTTGGAGGTGGCGGCCTTGCCGTCCAGCCGGTCGGTCAGCCACGCGATCGCGGCGCCCTGGTCGGTCAGCAGCGGCGTGAAGTGGTTGATCAGCGCGCTGCCCAGGTTCGGCAGCGCGATGGGCTTGTACGTCACGTCGGCGCCCTTGGCGCACCAGTCCACGGCGAGTCGCCGGGCCTGCGCGTGCGGTACCAGGTTGTCGCTGGTGCCGGTGGACACGCGGACCGGCGAGGACGGTTCGATCCTGCCGATGCGTTGCTGGTCGAGGAAGGCCGTGAGTGCCGGCTCCGACTGGATGATGTCGCTGATGGAGCGGCCGTCGGTGGTCCAACCGGTGCTGTGCTTGCCGTTGTATGCGAACAGGGCGTCGCCCACGCACATGGTGGAGAGGTCCGCGAGGGCCGCCTTGCCCGCCGCGTTGAGGTGTGCCTCGGCGATCGGCTTCAGGGCGGGGTCGGACTGCAGGAAGCCGTTGACGGACCAGCCCAGCGCGCCGGCCAGTTCACTGCCGTCGATGGCCTTGGTGACCTCGACCAGGTCGGCGGGCGGGGCGCCCGCGGAGGTTCCGGCGAGGGTGACGTCCGGGGCGTAGGCCGGCTGGAGTTCGGCGGCGGCCGCGGTCGCCCCGCCGCCCTGGCTGTAGCCGAAGAGGGCCACCTTCGAGGTGCGGGTGAGGGACGTTCCGGGCAGTGAGCGTGCGGCGCGGACGGCGTCGAGGACGGCGTGGGCCTCGTCGACGCGGTTGACGTAGGTGTGCAGCCGGTCCGTGGTGCCGAGGCCGGCGTAGTCGGTGACGACGACGGCGACGCCCTCGGCGAGCAGACGGTAGATCGCCAGGTCCTCGTAACCGATGGACACCGTCTGCCCGTTGGCCGTGAGCGGGTGCTCGAGGCCGAGGGAGGCGGCGCACTGGTCGCCCTGTCCCATGGTGCCGGGTGCGACGGCGACCAGCGGCCGGTCGCCGGTGCCCTTCCAGGCGGTGGTCGGTTCGATGTAGGCGCCGGTGACGGCCATCGCCTCGCCGCGCGAGTCGGTCGACTTGTACATCAGGCGGGTGGCGGTGCCGGGCAGGGGGCCGTTGACGCCGGGCAGGCTCAGCGCGAGGGGCAGCGGTTCGCTGCGCACCAGGGCGCCGTCGGCCGAGGGGAGGGTGGCGGGCGGGTTGTAGAACTCCGGGATCGTGACACCGCGGGAGACCACGGCGTCGGTGGACGACGCTGCGGCTGCGGGTACGACGGTGGCTCCGAGACAGGTGGCGGTCGTGACGGCCACGGCGAGCAGACGTGCGGAAACGGGCATGACGGACCTCCGAAGTGGGGGGAGGCCGAGCCTCGATCTGCGGCTCGGGCGTCTTGCGGCCCGGTGGGGCAGGGGCCGACGGCACGAGGCGCGGTCGTCCCACCGCACCTCGCGCACTCTTAGACGAAGTGTCAGGACCGTACCCGCCGGGGTGTTACCGGCGGTACCCCCGAGTAGGTTACGTTTCAGTAATATAGGCGTCCACGGGATGTCACAAGCCTGTGGGCAGCAGTTCGTTCAGCCGCGTGCCCTGTCCCCAACGCCTGAGCAGGGAACCGTCCAGCAGACAGGTCCGGCCCTGCCGCCGCGCCCACCGGACGTCGCGCGCGCCGAACGAGCCCCGGTGCACCACCAGGTGGAGCGGCGACGGGCCGTTCTCCCGGTGGGCGTGCGGATGGGGCAGGTCCTCGTCGGGCAGGGGCTCGGCGACCGGCCTGAACGCGACGTCCAGCCGGCGTCCGCTGCTGTCCAGGGCGCACAGCCGCGGCCGGTCGGCGGCCGGCAGCAGCCTTACCCGCCACCCGTCCCGGCGCAGCATCCGCGCCACTGCCAACGCGAGCCCCTGGGTGTCGAGTTCGAGGAGTTCCTCGGGCGTGTAGTACCCGAGACGCCGGCGCATGACCGGGCCCTGGCGCCGCACGGCGACCGTTACCGCGATGGCCAGGACGACCACACCGGCCAGCGGAACCCCGATCCCCGCGGCCCGATACCCCAGGGCCAGCACGGCGACCATCGTGCACACCACCACGACCAGTCCCGCCAACGCCGGCAGGACGTCACGGAAGCGGGGGCCGTCGGGTGCGTCGGCCCGCGGGGCGCGTACCGGCTGACGTCTCTGTGGGTGACGCGATGAGAAGGGCCCGGAAGTCCACCATCGGCGTGCCACAGTGTCAGCCCCCCAACGCCGCCTGCCTCGACCTCTGCAGGAATACCCAGCGCGCGGTGGCTCGCCGGGCCGGGGGAGGGAATCCGGCCACGTGCCATGACCTGCCGTCATCCGCTTTTGGGGCGTGCGGGACCGGCGAGCAGCAGGTGCTCCATGGCCTCGTAGCGCTCCCGCTCCCGCGCGGTCGCCCTTCTGCCGGACAGGAGGGTGCCGAACAGGCCGCACAGGAAGCCCGCGGGTACCGAGACCAGGGCCGTCGTGGTGAAGGGGAACCAGTTGAAGTCGACGTCGGGAAAGGCTGATTGAGGTGTCCCGGAGACCAGGTTGGTGCCGGTGATCAGGACGAGCACGCTCACGCTGCCGCCGATCAGCGTGCACAGCAGCCCGGCGCGGGTGTAGCGCCGCCAGAAGAGGCTGTAGACGAGTGCGGGCGCGATGGCCGAGGCGCCCAGGCAGAAGGAGAGGGTGGCCAGCGGCTGGAGGCTGCGGTGCTGGGCGAGCACGGCCAGCGCGATCACCGGGAGACCCACGGCCAGGGCGGCCAGCCGGGCCAGGGCCGTCTCGCGCTGCGGTGGGGTGGGCCGGCGGGTGGCGACGACGTCGTGGGCCAGGGAGTTGGCGCAGGCCAGGGTCATGCTGGCCACCGAGGCCAGCAGCGTCAGGAAGATCGCCGTGGTGACCGCGGTGAACACCAGGCTCTCCGCGCGCGACAGGCGCATCCCGAACGCGGCCCGCGCGCCCAGCAGATAGGCGGTGTTGCCGCGCGGATCGGCGGCGGCGACGCCCGTGCGCCCGATGAGGGCCGTGGCTCCGACGGCGACCACGGTGATGACGGCGATGAACAGGGTGACCGTCGACACCGCCCAGGACATCGCGCGCCGCACCTGCCGCGCGCTGCCGGCGGTGTACATGCGCATGGTGACATGCGGCAGACAGGCCCCGCCCAGCACGATGGCGCACTGGGTGCTGACCATGTCCAGGCCGCGGTGCGGGCCGCTCGCGAACTGCAGGCCGTAGCGCAGGAAGCCGTCGCCTGCCCCGCTGCCCCGAGCCGCCGCCTGGAACAGGGTGCGCGGACTCCAGCCGAAGGTGTGCAGCACCAGCGCGGCGACGATCAGCCCGGACCCGAGCAGCACCACCGTCTTGAGGATCTGGATCAGCGCGGTGCCCCGCATCCCGCCGATCGCCGCGTACGTGATCATCAGCGCCCCGGCCCCGACGACACAGCCGGTGCGCATCGCGCTGTCGTGGAAGCCGAGGATGAACGCCAGCAGCTGCCCCACGCCCGCCAGTTGGACGACCATCATCGGCACGAGCGCGGCCAGCGTCACCGCGCACGCCGTGATGCGCACCGCGCGCCCGGGCAGACGCCGGCCCAGCGCGTCTCCCATGGTGAACCGGCCCGTGTGGTGCAGGGGTTCGGCCAGCAGGACCATCAGGAGCAGCAGCGACAGCAGGGTGCTCAGGGCCAGCACGACCCCGTCGTAGCCGCACAGCGCGATGACCCCGCCGATGGTGAGGACGGTGGCGGCGGAGATGTAGTCGCCGGCGATGGCCAGGCCGTTGCGCAGCGGCGACAGGGAGCGGTAGCCGGTGTAGAACTCGTCGAGGTCGTCGCGGTCGGGGCCGGTGAGCACGCACAGCAGCAGCGTGAGGGTGACGACCGTGGAGAACGCCACCAGCGACCAGGCTTGCGCGGTGCCGTTGAAGTCGGTCACGGCCGCGGCTCCCCTTCGGCGGTGCCGTAGGCGTGCCGGCGCACCTGCCGGGCCAGCGGGTCGACGTACCGGCGCGCGGTGAACTCGTACACGAGCACCGCCAGCCAGGTGACCGGGAGTTGGACCAGGGCGAGCAGCAGTCCGGTGGGCAGGCCGCCGGGCGCGGGGCGGGTCATGAGGGACGGGCGGGCGACGGTCAGGGTGAGGAAGGCGGCGAAGTAGCCGAGGGCGGCGAACGTGGCCACGCGGCGCAGTCGGCGCGCCGCCCGGCGCAGCAGCCGCAGGTCCCGGTGCGGGCCGGTCCACGAGCGGGTGCGCACCGGCAGCCGCCGGACCTCACGCGGAGCGGGGGAGTGGGCAGCGGGGGAGACGAAGGCGTGCCGGCCGGGCCGGTGTTGCGCCGGGTATAACTCGGAGCTGTCGGAGGACATCCCAAGATCTCCTGGTGGGTCAGGGCCCAAGAGGTGCGGACCGCGGGGACGTGGGGGAGCGGTTCGGGATACCGCACGCTATGCGGGCGACGGACCGCGCGCAGCGACTTCGGGCGAACTCCCTGGTGAAGGCCCATCCGGCCGCTGACCTCGGATGTTGCGTCTGTGACAGGTGTGGCGTCTGGCCATCGGAGTGCTCGGCCGGACAAGGGCCCGTCGAACTGGTTTGCGTGGCGGGTGCGCGGCCCGCGGCAGGCGGACTGGCCTGTTCCGCACCGCAATCGCCTGAATTCGTCGCTGTACGCCCCTGGCCGACAGGCTCTACTCACCGGTATACAAGCCCAGTTGAACGTGCGACGACCGCGCGCTGCCGCGTTCCGCCCTGACGGCTCGGACCAGGAGGTCTCCATGAAGCGTGACACGCAGCCGGCCGTATCGGCGTCAAGACGCCGCGGCGCCACGGCAGTTGCGGCAGCCGTCGGCAGTTGCGCCCTCGTCCTGGCCGCCGGTACCCCGGCCACCGCGCACGGCTCGCCCGGCGGACACAAGAAGACGGAGTACGTGGCGCTCGGCGACTCCTACACCTCGGGTCCCGTGATCCCCACCCAGGTCGACGCCAACTGCGCCCGCTCCGACCACAACTACCCCTCGCTGGTCACCGCCCAGCGACAGGGCACGGCCCTCGACGACGTCAGCTGTGCCGGCGCGACGACCGAGGAGATGTGGAAGCCGCAGGGCACCAACGGACCCCAACTCGACGCGGTGGGGCGCGGAACCGACCTGGTGACCGTCCAGATCGGCGGCAACGACATCGGCTTCGGCTCCATCATCGCCACCTGCGCCCAGCTCTCCGCCCAGGACCTGACGGGCAACCCCTGCCAACGCCACTACACCGCCTCCGGCGTCGACCAACTGACCCTCGCGGTGCTGCAGACCGCGCCGAAGGTCGCCCGGGTGCTCAGGGCAGTGCACCACAGGGCGCCGCACGCGCGTGTCGTGGTCGTCGGCTACCCCGACCTGCTGCCCGACGACGGCAGCGGCTGCTACCCCTCGGTGCCCTTCGCCGCCAAGGACTTCCCCTATCTGCGCGACACGGAGAAGCGGCTCAACCTGATGCTCCGTCTCACGGCCGCGTTCAACCAGGCGGAGTACGTCGACACCTATGCGCCCACCCGGGACCACGACATGTGCAAGGTGCCCGCCGACCGCTGGATCGAACCCCTGCGGCCGGCCTCCCCGGCCGCTCCCGCCCATCCCAACGCCAAGGGCGAGGCGGCGATGGCGGGCGCGGTGCTCGAACGGCTGGACAGGGAGCACGGCCGCTGACGCGGCGAGCCGTCGGCGTGAGCCGGTGAGTCGGGGGCATTCGGACCCCACACGGTACGAGACCCCCGACCCACCGACTGGACGGACATCATGCTGGCGATCCTCTCCGCGGTCCTGTTCTTCATCGCGTTCCTCATCAACGCGGCCGACATCTCCACCAACGACACCTTCACCTCGACCAACGTCATGCTCCTCGGGCTGACGGCGCTGGCCCTGCACGTGGCGGGCATCGGCAGCGGGTGGAACTGGCGCAGACGCTGACGGCGGATCGTTGCTTCGTTGGGCGGAGCATGACGTGCGAGCCGGCGCGACTGCGGGTCAGATGGCTGATGTGCAACCAAACACCCGCAGGCGCGCCCGCGCGCGCATACGCCCGACCGCCGCCACGGCCGGTCTCCTCCTGGCCCTGTCCGCCCTGCCGATCGCGTCCGCGTCGGCCGAGTCCATACCCATACCCGTGCGCGGCAGCGCGTACATGGGCATGGGCGTCCTCGCCCACGACGGCGCCGACACCCGGACGGACGCCGCCCCGCTGACCCGCTCCGCCCAGACCGAGGGCGTCGACGTCTCCAGCTACCAGGGCAACGCCTCCTGGTCCACCCTGTGGAGCAGCGGCGTCGGATGGGCCTACGTCAAGGCCACCGAGGGCACCTCCTACCGCAACCCGTACTTCGCCCAGCAGTACGGCGGCTCCTACGACACCGGCATGGTGCGCGGCGCCTACCACTTCGCCACCCCCGACACCGGCAGCGGCACCGCCCAGGCCGACTACTTCGTCGACCACGGCGGCGGCTGGTCCGGCGACGGAAGGACGCTGCCCGGCGCTCTCGACATCGAGTGGAACCCCTACGGCGACTCCTGCTACGGCAAGTCCAAGAGCGGCATGGTGTCCTGGATCCGGGACTTCGTGAACCGCTACAAGGCCCGCACCGGGCGCGCCGCCGTCATCTACACGGCCACCAGCTGGTGGAGCACCTGCACGGGCGACTCGGCCGCCTTCGGATCCACCAACCCCCTGTGGGTGGCCCGCTACGCCTCCTCGGCGGGCGCGCTCCCGGCCGGCTGGTCCTCGTACACGATGTGGCAGTACACCTCCTCCGGCCCCACGGTCGGCGACCACGACCGGTTCAACGGCGGCAAGGACGCGCTGCGCGACTTCGCGGCCGGCTGACCGTTCACGACGGCGTGTTGTGGCGGGGCTGTGCCGCCTCCTGGCCGTCGGCGGCCGCGGTGGGACGCTCGTACTCCGCGTGGTGGGCCCCGCGCAGCGCGGAGGCCAGCGCCGAGACCAGGGCCATGCCCGCCGCGACGCCGAACACGATGGTCAGACCGTGGTGGAACGGCCCCGACACCAGCCGCGGGAAGAACGTGTGGCCCGTCAGGGCGGCGCGCTCGCTCGCGGTGACCTGGTCGAGGACGCCGCCCGATCCGAGCAGATGCTCGATGGGGTTGTCGCCGAGGAACGTCGCGAACAGCGTGCTCACCGGCGGCAGCGAGGCGGCGTGCTCGGCCGCGCCGGCCGGCACGCCGTGGGCCTGAAGACCGCTGGTGAGCGTGGCGGGCAGCGAGGAGGCGAGCCCGGACACCATCAGGGAGAAGAACACGCCGATGGACAGGGCGGTCCCGGAGTTCTGGAACGTGGACCGCATGCCCGAGGCCACCCCGCGGTGCTCGGGCGGCACACTGCCCATGATCGAGGATGTGTTGGGCGAGGAGAACATGCCTTGGCCCAGCCCGTTGAGCAGCAACAGCGCCGCGAACGGGCCGTATGCGAAGTCGACCGGCAGCGCGAGCAGACCGAGGAACGAGCACGCGACCAGACACAGACCGGCGGTGGAGAACAGCCGCGCGCCGAACCGGTCGGACAGATAGCCGGACACGGGTCCCGCGAGCAGGAAACCCAGGGTGAGCGGGAGCATGAAGATGCCGGCCCACAGCGGGGTGTCCTCGAAGTCGTAGCCGTGCAGCGGCAGCCAGATGCCCTGCAGCCAGATGATCAGCATGAACTGCAGCCCGCCGCGTGCGATCGCCGTCAGCAGCGCGGCCAGGTTCCCCGCCGTGAAGGCGCGCACCTTGAACAGAGCCAGGTGGAACATGGGTTCGGCGACCCGGGTCTCGATGAGGCAGAACGCCAGCAGCAGGGTCACGCCGCCGATCAGGCCGGCGAGGACCCAGGGATTCGCCCAGCCCGTGGCGCTGTCGCCGTAGGGCTGGATGCCGTAGGTGATGCCGGCCAGCAGGATTCCGGCGCCGGCCGCGAAGGTGAGATTGCCCAGCCAGTCGACGCGGCCGCGCCGGCCCGACGCGGTCTCACGCAGGCTCAGGTACGACCAGACGGTCCCGGTGACACTGACCGGGACGCTCACCCAGAACACCGCCCGCCAGTCGACGGCGGCGAGCAGACCGCCCGCGAGCAGGCCGAGGAACTGGCCGGCGAGCGCGGTGATCTGGTTGATGCCCAGCGCCATGCCGCGCTGCCGGGCCGGGAAGGCGTCGGTGAGGATGGCGGCCGAGTTGGCGGTCAGCATGGAGCCGCCGAAGGCCTGCACGATCCGCCACAGGATCAGCCACAGCGCCCCCGCCCCGGCCCGGAACGGATCCAGTGAGAGCGCCACCGAGGCACACGCGAAGATGAGGAAGCCGAGGTTGTAGATCCTGACCCGGCCGAACATGTCACCCAGCCGGCCGAGCACGACGACCAGCACGGCCGAGACCAGCAGATAGCCCAGGATCATCCACAGCAGATAGCCGATGTTGCCCGGCGCCAGCGGGTCGAGGCCGATCCCGCGGAAGATCGCGGGCAGCGAGATGATCACGATGGAGGCGTCCATCGTGGCGATCAGCACGCCGAGCGTGGTGTTCGACAGCGCGACCCATTTGTAGCCGGTCCCGGCCGGGGCGTCCTTGCGTCGCGCGATCACAGCCGCTCCGCCAGCCGGTCGAGCAGGGGCAGCGCCGCGGCGAGCGTGGCGCGCTCCTCGGCGCTGAAGCCCTCCAGGACGGCGCCCAGCCGGTCCACCGACTCCGACCGCCGCTCGGCCAGCATGGCCCGCCCCTCGTCGGTGACGGCCACGATGCTGCGCCTGCCGTCCGTGGCGTTGGGGGTACGGCGCACCAGGCCGCGTTGTTCGAGCAGCGCGAGCGTGCCGGCCATCGCCTGGGGCCGGACGCGTTCCGTCTCGGCGAGCGAGGTCGGCGAGTCGGGGCCGTCGGCCGCGAGCCGGGCCAGCACCGACACGCCGGACAGCGACACGTCCCCCACGGCGTGGGCCTGCCGCAGCCGCCGGGTCACGCGTCCCACCGCCAGCCGCAGGTCGGAGGCGAGCCGGACGCTGTCCCGCGCCTCGCGTCCGCCTCCGGCGGATGCCTCTGTCCGCGTCGTCACAGGTAGTAACACTAGGCTTATCAGGCTGGACTGCTCAATCAATTGTTAGTAAATGCCGCCAGGGCATGCTGGACGCGTGGAACCGACGACACGCACACACCCCGCCGGGCTCTTCGTCGGCCTGTGCACCCTCGACGTCATCCAGTTGGTGGATCACGTCCCCGGCTCCGACGAGAAGCTCACCTCGCGCGACCAGACCATCGCCGCGGGCGGCCCGGCGGCGAACGCGGCCGTGGCCTTCACCCACCTGGGCGGCAGGGCGCGTCTGCTCACGGCGATCGGCTCGCACCCCCTGGGCCGTGCCGTCACGGCGGATCTGCGACAGCTGAGCGTGACGGTGACCGACCTGGCGGCGGAGTCGACCGAACCGCCCGCCGTCTCCTCCGTCCTGGTCACCGCCTCCACCGGTGAGCGGGCGGTCGCCTCGACCAACGCGACCCGCCACCGCCTGGCCCCGCCCGCCGACCTCGACGCCCTGGTGGCGGCCTGCGACATCGTCGAACTCGACGGACACCACGGGAAACTCGCCCTGGCCGCCGCACGCGCGGCGCGCTCCGCCGGCCGTAGGACCCTCCTCGACGGGGGCAGCTGGAAGGACGGGACACAGGAGCTGCTGCGGTTGGTCGACGTCGCCGTCTGCTCGGCCGACTTCCACCCGCCCGGCACCCGCACGCCGGCCGACACGCTGCGGTACCTGCGGGAACACGGCGTCACCTGGTCGGCCGTCAGCGGGGGAGCGGGGCCCATCGAGTGGGCCGGGCCCGACGGCTCCGGAACGGTGGAGGTGCCCGCGGTGCCGGTCGCGGACACACTGGGCGCGGGTGACGTCCTGCACGGCGCCCTCGCCCATCACCTGGCCGGACCGGGCGACTTGACGTCACGGACCTTCGCCGACGCCCTGCGTCAGGCGGCCGCCGTGGCCTCGCGGGCCTGCGCCTCCTTCGGCACCCGCGCCTGGATGCGCGGAGCGTGACACTGTGTGGGCCGGAACGTGTTTGCCGTCGCATCGAGCGGCAACGCGGATTCCATGAGCCCATCGAACAACGACACGCATCGAGATTCCGGATCCGCGCGCAGCACGGCCGCCAAGGCCCGGCGGACCACCGCGAAGGCGACCGCTCCGGCCTCCAAGGCCGCGGACAAGGCCGCCGAGAAGACCGCTGACGTGGCGTCGACCGCCGCGGACACGACCGAGCGTGCGGCCGGGACGACCGCCGCGGTCGCCCGCGCCGCGACCGAGCGCGTCGAAGCGGGCCGCCAGGCCGTCATCGCCGCCTCCGGTCAGGCCGCGGCCGTCGCCAAGACGGCGTGGGTGGCGATCGCCCACCGCAAGGCCCTCGCGGCGGGCGTGGGAGCGGGCCTGACGGCGCTCGGCGCCACGACGTACGCGGCGGGCCGCCGCGCCGGTCGTCGCTCCCTCGGCCCGATCACTCGTCTGACCGGCGGCCGTATCTGACGCGCGACGAGCGACCGGGCACGGAGCGGTCGGTTCGCGACCGGATCCGTGCCCGGCCCTTCCCGGTCCGTCAGCAGGCCCCCTCGTCCTGCCAGACGCCCCAGTCGGAGGCGGTGGGCACCTCGTTCTGCGTCCACCACTTGGCCTTCCAGTTGTGCCGGTTGTACGACACCTCGTCCCCGGCGGTGTACACCGCGCTCGAACTCCAGGTGGTCTTGCACCCGGTGGGCGGCGGAGGGGGCGTGGGCGTCGTGGACGGCGGTGTGGCACCCGCGAACTTCACCGAGTACTTCGCGAAGTCCCAGGAGTTCTGCGCCACGCTGGAGCAGGTGCCGGAGGTACGGCCGCCGTTGTCGACCGGGCTGCACTGGCGGTCCCGGTTGAGCGACCAGAAGGTGAAGCGGTCCATGTTGTGGGCCGTGGCGTAGTCCAGCACGGTCTGGAAGTCGGCCTGGGTGAAGATCTCCCCGGAGTCGCTGCGCCCGTTCATGCCGGAGAAGCCCTCATGGGCGTACGCCGTCGCCTGGTCCCAGCCGAAGGTGGACTGAAGGACGGCGTTGAAGTTGGTGAGCGCGCTCGTCTGCGAGGCCGCCCCGTTGAAGCCGCCGTCGAAGGGCATGATGGAGAAGTTGTTCGGCGTGAACCCCTGCGACTTCGCCTCCAGCAGCATCTGCTTGCCGAACCAGCCCGTGCCGTCGGCGGTGCCGGCGGTGGTCACGGAGACGTACAGGCCCGGATTGTTCTGCTGGAGTATCTTCGCCGCCCCGATCTCGTTCCTGATCGCCGCGGTGTTCTCGTACTCCGGCTCCTCCAGGTCGAAGTCGATCGCGTGCAGCCCGTACTTGGTGATGACCTGCTGGTAGGCGGCTGCCGTCGCGGCGGCGTCCGAGCAGGTCTGGCCGAGCTTCGTGCCGCCGTAGCCGCCGACGGAGATCGAGACGTCGCCGCCCTTGGCGCGGATGGTGTTGATGACGGACTGCACGGCGGTGTCCGAGGAGACCGGTGCCGTACCGCCCCAAGTGGGGGAGCAGCCGCCGCCGTTGGGGGCGAGGACGAAGGCGAGCTGGAAGGCCTTGAGGCCGGTGTCGTCCATGATGGCGGCCGGGTCGGGCGGGTCGTTGTCGAGCGGCATGAGGTACGGGGCCGCCGCGTACCAGCGGTTGTCGAGTGCGGTGGTCGCACCCGAGGCGTGGCCCGCGACCAGGGCCGTGGTTCCGGCGGCGGTCAGCATGACGCCGGTGGCCGCGCCGAGACATGCGCGAAGGCGTTTCACGGTGTGCCTCCTGTGAAGTGGGGGTGCCCCAGCTTCGGGTCGTGCCACGGACCGCGTCCATACCTCGGTCTAGACCAAAGCGCGTTTTGGTCTAGACCATACTTTCGCTTTACTGTTGACGGTGTGTTGCGGGCGTCAACAGGTGTGGCGAGCGGGGCGGTTGAGGTGCGATAGGATGAACGCAGAGCGAGCGGCCGGGGAACTCCCGCCACTCGATCGTGCGTTGGTGGTCCAAGGAAAGACGCCCCGCTTCCTGCGGGGAAATGCAGGTGCAAGGCCTGCCCGGCGCTCTTGTGGGCCCCGCTCCGGCAATCCCGGTGCGGGGCCCTTTCGTTGCCCCCCGACACCCCGTCATACGGACGCCGACACGGGGCACTCGTACGCCCATGAAGGCGATGCCCTCAAGACCCGTGCTGTTGCTCGCGGCGGTCCTGCCGCTCCTCGCGGCGACCACGGCGTGCGGCGACGACGCACACGAGGCGTCCCGGACCTCGGCCGCCGCGACCTCCGCGCGCCCGGCATCCGGCGACCACCTCGTCATCACCACCGACAACGGCCTGCGCCTGCGTCCGGCCGACGGACACCGCGTCACCGTCGACGACCACGTCCACACCGCCTGGTCCCACCGCGACCACACCTGGACCCTCGACCTGTCGTGCTCGGGCCCGTGCCCCCGCATGCCCTACGTCAAGGTCCCCGACGGCCTGAGCGTCACGGTCGGCGCCCGCAACGCCGGCATCGACGCGGCGGGGATCGCGGCCGCGCTGGACCTGACCACCGTCAACGGCGACGTGACCGTCACCCGCGCCGGAGACGACACCGCCACGCTGCGCCTGACCACCCGCAACGGCTCGGTGCGCGCCGACGGACTCGCCGCGGACCGGCTGCACGCGAGCACCGTCAACGGCGACGTGACGCTCGCCTGCACCACGGCCCCCTCGGGTGTCTCCGCGACGACCACCAACGGCTCCGTCGACGTCACCGTCCCGCACGACCCTCCTGCCTACGCCGTGGCGGCCGGGACGCAGAACGGCCGTACCTCGGTCGACGTGCCCACGCGCAACGCCCGCACCGGCCCTACCATGACGCTGACCACGGTCAACGGCGACATCGACGCCCACCAGGAGTGAACTCGCGTCCGCCGCCCACTCTCCGCACCACGTCACGGGAGACTCCCGCGTCCCCGGGTACCCGGCGCGGACGTGACCGCGCCCCGCACCGGTCACCCGGTCCGCGAAGGAGGAGCAGTGCCGACGCAGGCGAACGACACACCGGACCCACGACGCTGGAAGGCGCTGTGGGTCACTCTGGTGGCCGGGTTCATGAGCCTGCTCGACGTCACGATCGTCGCCGTGGCGCTCCCCTCCATGCAGCGCGACCTGCACGCCTCCGCCCCCGCCATCCAGTGGGTCGTCTCCGGCTACGCACTCGCCTTCGCCCTGGTCCTGGTCACCGCGGGCCGCGTCGGCGACGCGATCGGCAGGCGCCGCATCTACCTCCTGGCGCTGACCGCGTTCGTCGTGTGCAGTGCCGCCGCCGGCGCCGCCCCCTCGATCGCCCTGCTCGTCGCCGCCCGCCTCGCCCAGGGCGTCGCCGCGGGCTGCCTCGCCCCCCAGAACTCCGCGTTCATCCAGCAGATGTTCCGCGGAGCCGAACGCGGCCGCGCCTTCGGCCTGTTCGGGGCCACCGTCGGCATCTCCAGCGCCGTCGGCCCCGTCGTCGGCGGTCTCATCCTGACCCTGGCCGACGGCCCCCAGGGCTGGCGCTGGATCTTC
The DNA here is from genome assembly GCF_040612015.1 of Streptomyces sp. NPDC006476. Taxonomy (NCBI): domain Bacteria; kingdom Bacillati; phylum Actinomycetota; class Actinomycetes; order Kitasatosporales; family Streptomycetaceae; genus Streptomyces; species Streptomyces sp. NPDC006476. Next base: position 133,216 of record NZ_JBEXPK010000006.1, read on the forward strand.
TACGTCAACGTGCCCATCGGCATGGCCGCCCTGCTGCTGGGCATGCGACTGCTCCCCAGCACGGCCCCGGGCCACCGGGAACGCCTCGACCTGGGCGGCGTCGCCCTCCTCGGCACCGGCGTCCTCGCCCTGATGCTCCCCCTCGTCCTGGCCGAGTCCGGCGGCGTACGACGGCTGTGGTGGCTCTTCCCGCTGGGCCTGGCCCTGCTCGCCGTCTTCGCGCACTGGGAGCGGCGCGTCCTGGCCCGCGAGGGCCAGCCGCTGCTGGACCCCCGCCTCGTCACCACCGTCCGCGGATACGCCATCGGCGCGGGCATCGCCACCCTGTACTTCATCGGCTTCAGCGGCGTATGGCTGGTCTTCGCCCTCTTCTTCCAGAACGGCCTGGACTACTCGCCGCTGCGCTCGGGGCTCGCGGTGACCCCCTTCGCCCTCGGCTCCGCCCTCGCCGCCGCGATCGCGGGGCGCCTGGTCGAACGGCTGGGCAGGCTGCTCACCGTCTGCGGCCTCGTCGGCGTCACCCTCGGCCTCGGCGGCACCGCCCTGGTCCTGCGCCTCGCTCCGGCCGACGTCGCGACCTGGCTCACCATCCCCGTCCTCTTCGTCGGCGGTGTGGGCAGCGGCTGCGTGATCTCTCCCAACGTGACCATGACCCTGCGGGACGTACCCGTTCGCATGGCCGGGGCCGCCGGCGGCGCCCTGCAGACCGGACAGCGCCTGGGCGGCGCCATCGGCACGGCGGCCCTGCCCGGCGTCTTCTACCTGGTCCTGAGCGCCGCCCACCACGACTACCGGACCGCCGTCGCCACCGCCGTGGGCCTCGGCGTCCTGCCCGTCCTCGCCGGCCTGACCCTCGCCGTCCACGACTGGCGCCGCAACCGCCGCCCGAAGCGAGAGCCCTGTCCCCCCGAGGTCTCCCACAGCCATCTGCACGCCGGCCACGGCTGAACCAGCGGCGCACGTGCCGCGCTCCCCTGTTTCGCCGCGGTTACCGGTGCGTCCACCCGGAGAATCGATGGTCAAGAGTTGTCCATGACCGCTTGTGGGCCGTCCGATACCGCCAGATCATTGGCCAAATCTCGCCTCTCGGTACGAGCACACAGGAGCCCCGGTGACTGCTGGCCCCACCACCTTCGAGCCGGCCCCGCCGCCGGCGGCCCAGACCGAACGGCAGAAGCTGCGCAAGCACTTCGGCCGCTTCGACATCCTCTTCTTCCTGTTGTGCACCATCGTCGGCGTCGACACCATCGGCAGCGTCGCCTCCAATGGTGCCGAGGCGTTCACCTGGCTCCTCGTGCTGGCCGCCGTCTTCTTCATCCCCTCCGCCCTGCTCACCGCCGAACTCGGTGCCGCCTTCCCCGAGGAGGGCGGCCCCTACATATGGACCAGCCGCGCCTTCGGACGCCTCGCCGGAGCCGTCAACAACTTCCTGTACTGGATCACCAACCCGGTGTGGCTCGGCGGCACCCTGTCCGTCTCCGCCGTCACGGCCTACACCACCTTCTTCAACGACGGAAAGGACCTGAGCACCCCTGCCTTCTACGTCTTCACCCTGCTGTTCGTCTGGGTGGGCGTGCTCGCCGCGATCCTCTCCTTCGACATCGGCAAGTGGATCCCCACCCTCGGTGCCTGGAGCCGCTTCGTGCTCCTCGGCCTGTTCACTCTCACCGTCGTGATCTACGGCATCAAGCACGGCCTGCACGGCTTCGGGGGCGGCGACTTCTCCCCGACGTACGCCGGATTCGTCGCCCTGGTGCCCGTCCTGATGTTCAACTACGTCGGCTTCGAACTGCCCAACACCGCCGGCGAGGAGATGACCGACGCCCAGAAGGACGTCCCCTTCGCCATCTTCCGCAGCGCTGTCCTCTCCGTCCTGCTCTACGCCCTGCCGATCCTCGGCATCCTGCTCGTCCTGCCGGTCAAGGCCATCACGGGTCTCGGCGGCTTCATCGACGCGATGCGGCAGGTCTTCACCGTCTACGGCGGCCACGTCTCCGCCGACGGCAGCGCCACGCTCAGTGGCGCCGGCAGCGTCCTCGGCGACCTGGCCGCGATCATGTTCATCCTCACGGTGCTCTCCTCCGGCGTCACCTGGGTCATGGGCTCCGACCGCGCCCTGGCCGTCTCCGGCTACGACGGCGCGGCCCCCCGCTTCCTCGGCGTGATCTCCAGCCGCTTCGGCACCCCGGTACGCGTCAACATCCTCAGCGGGCTGGTCTCCACCCTCGTCCTGGTCCTGGCCCACGAGCTCACCCACGGCAGCGCCGCGAAGCTCTTCGGTGCCGTCCTCGGCCTCGCCGTCTCCACCACGCTCGTCAGCTATCTGGGCATCTTCCCGGCCCTGCCGGTCCTGCGCCGCAAGGCCCCCGACGTCCCCCGCCCCTACAAGGCGCCCTTCCCCCTCGCCATCAGCATCGTCCTGACCGTGCTGATCCTGTTCGCGACCGTGCAGCTGATCGCTCCCGGCGCCGGCGACCACTGGTTCGGCTCGGCCTACGCCCCGGACGGCTGGAGCCACGGCGAGCGCGTCAAGTACCTCCTCACGGAGGCCGTTCCGCTGGCCGTCTTCATCCTCCTCGGTGTCCTGTTCTGGGCCCTGGGCGCGCCGACCCGCGCCGCGGCGGCCGCCGCGGCGAAGCCCGACGACTTGAACGCGGGCATCACGGGGTAGACGCTCACGGTCCGCACCGCGGATCGCCGGGATGCCGGAGCCGCGGGCCGCGGCCACCATGGGGAGGAGGGCTGGGCAGCACCCGGAGCACCGAGGAGACCGATGGCGTCGAGCACGCGGACCATGGACCCCGGGGACTGCCCGACGCATCATGCACGCGACTCGAAGGACAGCTGAGGCGGAGCCGGGCGCGGCACGACTGCTGGCCCGGCTCTCCCTGGTGTGCGTCGCCGGTGCCGTGGCCGCGGTGGTCGCGGGCGCCGGGAAGTCGCTGATCCTGCTGCTGGGCCTGGTGGGACTCGCCGTGGCCGGGGCCGGTATCTGGTGGGCCCTTGCGCACCGCGGCATCGCCCGTTTCGTCGGCGCCCTGCTGGCGGTCGTGGCGCCGATGGCCGTTCTGGTGCTCTTCGCGGTGTCGGGCCTGTGGCTGGTGGCGGTGGGGGCCGTGGCCGCCTGGACCGCCGCGCTCGCCTGCGCGCGGAGCGCGCTGCGCAGGCAGCGCAAGCCTCACGGAATGCATTCCCGCAGCACGCGCAGACCCCGCCGCCCCGTACTGATCATGAACCCGCGCTCCGGCGGCGGAAAAGTCGGCAAGTACGGCCTGGTGGAGCGGGCCGAAGCCCTCGGCGCCCGGGTGATCCTGCTCGACCTGGACACCTCTCCGGACCCGGTGGCGCTGGCCCGGCAGGCCGTGGCCGAGGGCGCCGACCTGCTGGGGGTGGCCGGCGGTGACGGCACCCAGGCCCTGGTGGCCGGTGTGGCCGCCGAACACGGCCTGCCGTTCATGGTGGTGACCGCCGGCACCCGCAACCACTTCGCCCTGGACCTCGGTCTCGACCGCGACGACCCCACGCGCAGCCTGGACGCCCTCACCGACGGGGTGGAACTCCGCGTCGACCTCGGGGACGTGGCGGGCCGGCCGTTCGTCAACACGGCCTCGTTCGGCACCTACGCGCACATCGTGCAGAGCCCCGACTACCGCGAGGCCAAGGCGGCCACCGCCCTCGACCAGCTGCCGGACCTGCTGACCGGTGAGGCGAGCACCGCGCTGACGGCCCGGGCCGACGAGGAGCGACTTCAGGCCCCGCAGGCGGTACTGGTCAGCAACAACCCCTACGTCCGGGCCGACCCCCTGGGAGGGGCGCGCAGGGCACGGCTCGACTCGGGCAGACTCGGCGTGATCGCGGTCCGGGTGGAGGGCGCGGCCCAGGCCGCCGAGGTGGCGCTGCTGGGGGAGCGGGCCAGCGGCATCACGACCCTCACGCCCCGCCGTGTGGTCGTCGAGTCCGAGGCGGAGCTCATCCCGGTGGCCGTGGACGGTGAGGCACTGACCCTGCCCACACCCGTCGTGTGCACGATACGTCCCGGCGCACTGCGGGTACGTGTGCCCAGACACAGACCGGGCGCCCCGTACGTCGCACCGTCCGTCGACTGGCGGCGTATCGTGCGCCTGGCGTTCCACCGGGCACCCGACCCACGAGAGAAGAACCAGGAGCACAGCGATGGCTGACCGCACCCCGCGGGAACAACCTGTACCGCGAGGCCTGCTGCGTGATCTCGCCGCCCTCGACCAGGCGCTGTACGAGGCCGTGACGGTCACCAGCACACCCGCGCTGGATTCCGCGCTGCGCCGGCTGTCCGCGGCGGCCGACCACTCCAAGATCTCCGTCGCCGTCGCCGGGGCACTCGCGCTGAGCCCCGGCCGGTCGCGCCGCGCCGCCGCCCTCGGTGTCGCGGCGATCGGCGTCGCATCGGCCACGGCCAACCTGCTGGGCAAGCGGCTCGTCCGACGGCCACGCCCCCACCGCGCCGTGGACTCGCCGTTCCCGGGGCGGCACGTGCCGATGCCCGCGTCCGCGTCGTTCCCCTCCGGGCACACCGCCTCGGCCGTCGCCTTCGCCGCAGCGGTCGGCCCCGCGCTGCCCGTCGCGACGGTGCCCCTGGGCCTGCTGGCCGTCGCCGTGGGCTACTCGCGCGTCCACACCGGGGTGCACTACCCGGGCGACGTCATCGCCGGCGCGGTCCTGGGCACCGGAGCCGCGGCCACGGTCCTGGCCGCCGCCCGCCACCTCTAGCTACGGCTCGGCAGGGCGGGTGACGTCGCGCACCGAGAAGACGCCCGGCCCGCTGACGCCGTACAGCACGCTGCCGACCAGCAGGGGTGGTACGGCGCTCGGCGACAGTTCCTCGAAGGACTGTCCCGTCGTGTCGAAGGAGCGTCCGGTGCGTCCGATCTCCCTGCCGGTGCGCGGGTCGAGGGCGAGGACGCTGGTGTCCGGCATGGTGACGTACAACCGGCCGTCGTGCAGGGACGGTTCGCTGAAGACGCGCAGGTCGCGGTCGCTGGTCCACAGCGGTTTGCCGTGCCGGAGGTCCAGGGCGAGCAGCGTCTCGTGGTCGTAGTCGAAGATGTACATGGCGTCGCCGTGCACCAGCGGCGGGGCCTCCGGGGCGACGCTCCAGGGGAAGTCGATGCGGCGGGTCCTGCCGCTGCGCAGGTCCTGGATGAAGAAGGCGGCGGAGACACCACTGCCGTTCTCCCAGCGGGCGTAGTAGGCCGTGCCGTCGTGCACCGTGGCCAGCCACAGGTCCCCCTTGGGCGCGTCGACGACGCCCACATTCCTGCCGGTGCGGGCGTCGACACGGGCGATCCCTCCGCTGCCGCCGCGCAGATCGGCGTAGAGCAGACCTTTGGAGCCCTCGTAGAACGGCTGGGCGGAGTTGCCGGTCAGCGTCCGTCGCCACAACTCCTCGCCCGTGCGGGGCTCGTGGGCCGCGTAGCGGGCGGTGCGGGAGGTCCCGAGGGGGTCCAGGCGGACCAGCAGCACACCGCCCAGTGCGGAGAAGCCGCCCAGCGGGCCGTTCAGGTGCCACAGCCGCTTCCCGGTCCGGCCGTCGTAGGCGTCCAGGCCCTCGGACCGGTCGGCGCTGTTGACGTAGACCACGCCGTCGTGCACGACGGGCTCGCTCAGCGAGAAGCTGCTGACCTTCTTCTCGCTCATGGGCCTCGTCCAGTCCACCCGGCCGGTGGCGGGACTCAGCCGCATCAGCGCGACCTGCGGGGAGGAGCAGAAGACACCGAGCGCGTCCGGTGTGCACGCGGGCTTCATGTCCATCGTCTTGTCGTCCGACTCGAGCGCGTTGTGCCACGGTTTCCAGCCGGCCGGTGTCGAAGCCGACGGATGGGCGGCCCGTACGACGGCTCGATCGGAGGTGTCGCTCGATGCGAGCACGGAGGCGGTGACGGCCGTGGCCGCGACGGCGAGGACCGCCGCTCCCGCGACCGCGGTCCGCATCCGCCGGCTGCGCCGCTTCGGCGGGGCCGGCACCTTCGCCGTGTCGGTGAGCGCGGTCACCGGGCCCGGTGACGGCCGGTCGGCGAGCTCTTCGTCGGGCAGTTCCTCGGGCAGGGCCGCCAGGGCCTTCAGGACCTCGCCGGAGGTGGGTCTGCCGGCCGGGTCCTTGGTCAGACAGGCCGTCACCAGCGGGCGCAGCGGCCGCGGGAGCCGGCCCAGGTCGGGCTCGCCGTGGACGGTGGTGTACGCGGCAAGATAGGCGTTCTCCGCCTCGAAGGGGCTGCGCCCGGTGGCCGCGTACACGAGCACCGCGCCCATGGAGAACACGTCGACCGCCGGCCCCACGTCGCGCGGCCGGCTGAACTGCTCCGGGGCCATGAACGGCGGCGAGCCCATCACGACGCCGGTCTGGGTACGGACGTCGCTGCCGGCGGCGCGCGATATGCCGAAGTCGATGACGCGCACCGCCCCGTCCTCGCCGTCCGCGTCCAGCAGCAGCACGTTGCTGGGCTTGAGATCCCGGTGCACCACCCCGGCCCGGTGGATCTCCCGCAGCGCCTCGGCGAGTTCGGTGCCCAGTCGGCGCAGGGAGGGCCAGTCCAGCGGACCCGACTCGGCGACGCGGTCGGTGAGGGTGCGTCCGGGGACGAAGGCGGTGGCCATCCACGGCCGGGCCGCCTCCGGATCGGCGTCCACGACCGGCGCGGTGAACGCCCCGCTGACCTGCCGGGCCGCCGCGACCTCCTGCCGGAACCGGGCCCGGAACTCGGCGTCGTCCGCGTACCGGGCGTGGATCACCTTGATGGCGACGGCCCGTCCCGACACCGACCGCCCGAGGTAGACGACACCCATGCCGCCGGTCCCGATGCGCGCCTCGATCCGGTATCCCCCCACCGACCGGGGATCGTCCTCGCGCAGGGTCACCTGAGCTCCTTCACCGGGTGGGGCCTCCATGAACGAGTACGGGTCGTGTGGCATGGACCGTTCACTCTAACGGTGCGTCCGACGGCCCGGCACGGCACCGGTTGCGGGTGGTTCGATCAAGTGGGTGGTTGCGTCAAGTGCGTTGTCCCTAGGATGTATTGCCTGGCGTTCGGGTGCGCCGGGTCCGGTGCGGGAGTGGGGGAGACGATGGAGTCCGGGAAGCAGTTGTCCACGAAGATCGATGCGACGGTGCCCACGGCCGCGCGCATGTACGACCACTATCTGGGCGGCAAGGACAACTACGCCGTCGACCGGGCCGCCTGCGAGGAACTCGACAAGGTGGTTCCGAGCACGCGCGCGCTGGCGCAGAACAACCGGCGCTTTCTGCAGCGGGTGGTGCGGACGCTCGCGCAGGAGTACGGCGTGCGCCAGTTCCTCGACCACGGCTCCGGTCTGCCCACGCAGAACAACGTGCACCAGGTCGCGCAGCGGGTCGATCCTGAGACGCGGGTGGTCTACGTCGACAACGACCCGATGGTCCTGGTGCACGGCCGCGCCCTGCTGGACCAGAACGACCGCACCGCCGTCATCCAGGCGGACCTGCGCGACACCGACATGATCTTCTCCCATCCCGACACCGAGCGGCTGATCGACTTCTCGCAGCCGGTGGCGGTGCTGTTCAACTCGGTCTTCCACTGCATCCCCGACAGCGACACCGACGGTCCGCTCGCGGTGGTGGGCCGGGTGGCCGAACGGCTCGTGCCCGGCAGCTACCTGGTGATGTGCCAGCTGGTGAGCGAGGACGCCGAAGTGCGGGAGTTCGTCACGAACTTCATGGACCAGGCGACCCAGGGCCACTGGGGACGGGTGCGCCAGGAGAAGGACGTCGCCGAGTGGTTCGAGGGGATGGACGTCCTGGAGCCGGGCCTGGTGGAGGTGTCCACGTGGCGCCCGGACAACGAGGTGGCGCCGCGTCAGCTCACCCAGGAGTGGATCGAGTTCGGCGGGGTGGGCCGCCTCCGGTAGCGGCGGCCCGGGTCACCGGGCCCCGTACCGCCCTTCGGCCGTCTCCCGCAGGAGGGCCAGGGACTCGCGGGGGTTGAGGGCCTCGTCCGCCAGTCGGTCGAGGGTCACCCGGTACTCCTCCGTCTCGTCGCGGTCCTCCAGGAACGTCGCGCTCCTGATGTGCTCGAGGTAGACCACGTCCGGCAGTTCGAAGCCGCCGAAGCGCAGATAGGTGACGGGGATGGCCGGCGCAGAGGCGTTCGTCACGTCCAGGGGGACGATCTGCACGGTCACGTGGGGGAGTTGAGCCATCTTGACCAGGTACTCGAGCTGTTCCCGCATCACCTCGCGGCTGCCCAGGACGCGCCACAGCACCGACTCGTCGACCACCGCCCACAGCTGCGGCGGGTCCGAGCGCTGAAGCAACTCACGTCGCCGCGTGCGCAGTTCCACCCGCCGCTCCACCTCGCGGGCCGGCGCCGAGGGCAAGCCGCGCTCCACCACGGCACGGGTGTAGGCCGGGGTCTGCAGCAGTCCGGGAACGTACTGGATCTCGAAGGTACGGATCGCCTCGGCCGCCTCCTGCAGTCCGACGAGCCGGTCGAATCACTCGGGCATCAGACGCTTGTCGAAGCGCTGCCACCAGCCCGGTTCCCCGGCGCGCCGCAGCAGCTGCAGCAGGACCGACGTCTCGTGGTCGTCCGTCTTGTACAGCTCCAGCAGCGCCCGGACATCATCCTCGGTGGGCGGCCTGCGTCCCTTGCCCGCCTCGATGCGCGACAGCTTCGCCGGGCTGAACCCCACGGCCCGAGCGGCCTGTTCCTGAGAGAGGCCGACGTCCTCGCGGAAACCCGCCAGCTGCACCCCGACCAGCATCTTCAGCAGGGTAGGGGCCGGTTCGGTGCGGTCCAGATACGGTTCGAGGCGGGAGACGCGCGGTGACTCGGACGACATCCTGACTCCCGGTACGCAGACGACAACAGGGCGCATTATCGCACTGTTCTGCCTCTCGGCGCCTGTGTCGCCGGAAGTGGCGTCCGGGAGACCGCGGGATCATACGAGGTGGTCGAACTCCCCGTCCTTCGCGCCGGCGATGAAGGCGGCCACCTCGGCCGGTGTGTAGACCAGCGCGGGACCGTGCGGGTCGCGGGAGTTGCGCACGGCGACGCCCCCTTCGGGCAGGGCGGCGACTTCGACGCAGTTGCCCTCGGCGTTGCTGTGACGGCTCTTGATCCAGTCCACGCCCAGCGCGCTGGCCCGCACCCCGTTACGAACTGACGGCACGGCACTCTCCTTGCTCGTGTTGCGCCACATCAGTGGCCTGCCACCGCACCGGTGGAGGGCCGCCCGTGGCGTCGGCTGCATCGTTCAACGCATGCAATTTTCCGTGAAATTGCACGAACATGCTCTCAGCGTGGATAATAACCAGGGCGTCAACCGCCCCCGCTGGCGCCCGTCCTGTCGTCCTCTCAGGAGGTGCTGTGTCGTCGCCCGCGCACCCAGCAGCCCTGTTCGGCCCGCCCGCGCGCTCGGAGGACCTCCCCCCGCTCCTCGCCGCACCCGCGCGCCGCGCTCCCCGGACCGCCGCCCTGTGCCTGTCCGGCACCGGCAGGGGAAGCGCCCAGGCCCGCGCCTTCACCGAACACACGCTCGGACACTGGCGGTTGGACCACTGCCGTGACGACGCGCTGAGCATCGTCTCCGAACTCGTCGCCAACGCCCTCACCCACGCCCGGCCCGACCCGGCGGCCGAGCACGAGGTGTGGCTCAGACTGACCCTGCGCACCAGTCACCTCGTCTGTGCCGTCAGCGATCCCGACAGCGCCGTACCGACGTGTCGGCCGGCCTCCGACGACCTGGACGAGAACGGCCGCGGCCTGCGCATCGTCGACGCCCTGTCCGAACACTGGGGCTGGACCCGCCGAGCCCTCGCGGGCAAGACCGTCTGGGCCATGCTGCCCACACGGCGCCGCATCCTGGACGGGGGAGACGGCGAGAGCCCGAAGCGATGAACGCCCCCATCCGGAACGACCAGCCGCCCGCCACCCTCGGCGACGTCACACGGGTGCCATGGCGCGAGATCAAGGACACCACCGGGTCCGCCGCAGCCATCCCCTACCTGCTCGCCGCCCTCGCCTCGGGCGACGCCGGCGCCGCCCACACCGCCCTGGCGGGCCTGCGCAACCGCATCTGCCGCCACGGCTTCCTCGTCGACCAGGCCACCGCCGTCACCGTCCCGTTCCTGTGGGACCTCGCCCAGCGCCCCCAGGTCACCTGCCGCGCCCAGATCCTGCACCTGCTCCGCAACATCGCCGGCGCCCGCCAGTGGGAGACCACGGCCGCCGCCTACCCCAAACTGCGCCACCGCCACGGCGACCACATCGCGTGGGAGCACGCCGCCCGCCGCGCCGTCCGCGCCCACAGCGACGCCATCCCGCGACTGCTGAGCGAACCGGACGCCGAACTGGTCGACGCCACCGAGGAACTGGCCACCGCACTGGCCGCCCCGGAGGGCGGGAGCCCCGCCGGGTGGTCGAGCACACGCTCACCCTGACCGGAGCGGCACCGCGGCCGGGATCCGCTCCAGAACCCCGCCGGCGAACACGTCGTACAAGGGCAGGGTCTCCAGATGCACATAGCCGATGTGGCAGTCGCACACGGCCAGTGGACACGGCCGGGGACGCAGGGCGGCGCGGTAGGAGCCGTCGTAGAGATTGCCCAGTTCGGCACGGACGAAATGGCAGCGCCGCACGGTGCCGTCACCGTCGACCGAGATCACGGACTCACCGGTACGGCAGGGCAGGCCGGCGCTGCTGTGAGGGTGGCGGCTGTAGGGGAACAGGGGGTCGAGCGCGGTCCACCGGTCGGCCTCGGCGTCCTGATAGGTGTGCCCCTCGGCCGCGTTGACCCACAGATAGACATGACCGGGCAGGTCGGCCCGCAGACGGCGCGCGGCCTCCAGATGCTCGGGCAACCCCACCACACCGACGCTGAAACGGACGCCGATGTCGGCGAGTTCACCGCACTTTCCGAGGAAGCGGTCGTACGGCGTCTGCCCGGGGTGGTAGGTGCACCACAGGGCCAGGGTGTCCAGATCGGCCTCCGCGAGCCAGTCGGTGCGGCAGCTGAGGTTGGTCTGGATGGCGACCCGGCAGATGTGCGGCAGACGGGACAGCCGTACGAGGGTCCGCCGGTACCAGGAGCGCACCAGACCCTCACCCCACGGAGTGAACAGCAGCGACAGACGATCACCGCTGCGGGCAGCGGCCCACTCCGCGAAGCGTTCCAGGGCGGCCCGGTCGGCACGCAGTTGCGCGGTGGAATCGCGCCGCTTGGCGAAAGGGCAGTAGGGACAGTCGTAGTCACAGGAGGCGAGGGGCCCCCGGTAAAGGATCGTCAGGTCCATGGACGGCCGGTCACTTCCTCTCGTACGCGGCCATCGCCGCCCGCACGGCCGGTGAGAACAACTCCGGGCCGATCGCGTCGGAGTGGGCGAGCCCCTCCGGACTCAGACGCAGGCGCGCGGACCCGGAGTCGGCCAGCCAGCCTCGCTCGGCCAGCCCCTCGATCTCGGCGGCGAAGTCGTCGCCGGGAGAACTTCCGAACCGGGCACAGTAGTCGGCGAGCTCCAGGCCCTCCGCCTGCAACAGGGACTGCAGGAGATGCCGTCGACGGGCCTCGTCGGCGTCCATCCGGTAGCCGACCTCGGCGTGGGCGAAGTCTGCGGCTTGGACGTAGTCGTCGATGATGCCGCGGATCTCGTGCATGCCCACCGCGTAGTCGAAGGAGTAGTGCAACTCCCGGGTGTACGAACGCGCCCCGCACCCGAGGCCGATCATGCCGTCGGTCTGGCAGGCGTAGTCGTCGGCACCCTGCGGTGGAGCGTCCGCGCGGCGGAACATCCGCATGGACTGCTGGACGTACCCCTGCGCCAGAAGATGGTCACGGCCCGCGCGGTACAGGCGCAGCCGCTGCTCGTCCCAGGCCGGGTCGGTGCCCGACTCGCCGCGGTGGCGGTCGAGACCGGTCAGGGGGCGGACGTAGAGCGGATAGAGGTACAGCTCCTCCGGACGCCAGGCCAGGGCCGCGTCCAGTGAGTGCCGCCAACTCCGCTCGCTCTGGCCGTCGATGCCGTAGATGAGGTCGATGTTGAGGACCGGGATGCCGGCGTCCCGGACGCGGCCCAGGGCGGCCTCGACGTCGGCGCGGCGCTGCGGGCGTACGGCGGCCCGGGCCTCGGCCTCGACGAAGCTCTGCACGCCCAGGCTCAGTCGGGTCGTGCCGCGCTCCGTCAGCACGGCGAGACGGTCGGCGGTGGCCGTGGCGGGCGAGGCCTCGACGGACAGCGGGATCGCCCGCAGATCGGCGCCCATGCGCCGCTCGGCGATGTCGCACAGGCGCGCCAGTTCGGCCGCGGTCAGGAAGGTGGGCGTGCCGCCGCCGAAGGCCGCGGTGGCGAAACGGACGTCGCCCGTGTCGCCGAGTGCCTCGCGCACCGCGTCGGCCTGCCGCTCCAGGGCGTCCAGGTAGGCACCGGTCAACCCGTCGGGCGCCCCGATGCGCGTGAACAGGTTGCAGAACCCGCAGCGCACCTCGCAGAACGGTATGTGCAGATAGAGGGAGAGAGCGCTCTTGTCCTCGCCCACCCACAGCGACCGCAGCGCGGGCCGGTCGGGCAGCCCGCGGTAGGCGGTCTTGTGCGGATAGGCGTACACGTAGTGCTGGTAGGGGCTGGTGAGCTGCGCTGTGGTCATCTGGCGGCCTCGGCGGGGTCGAGGAAGAACTGGGCGTAGGGCACGGTCCACACGGACTCGTGGCCGAGGCGGTGGCCGGTGTAGCCGTCGTCGCCGTAGGCGGTGCCGTGGTCGGAGCAGACGATCGCGAAACAGCGGCGCCGGGAGCTTGCGGCGGCGAAGAGGCGGCCGATGTGCCGGTCGACGTACTCCAGCGCGGCGGCGTGCGTGGCGCGGCTGTCCCCGGCCTCGCGGGTCGCGCCGGGCAGATGGAACCAGTTGGGCTGGTGCAGCGCGGAGACGTTCACGAAGAGAAACAGCCGCTGCTCTGCGGGGAGTTGGGCAACGATCCGCTCGGCTCGGGCGATCTGGTTCTCGAAGGACCGGGGCGAGGTGACGCCGAAGCCGGTCTCCCAGTGGGACTCCTCGAAGAGGCCGGGCAGGACCGACCCGAGCGGGCCCTGCTTGTTGAAGAAGCCGACGCCCCCGATGCACACGGTGTGATAGCCCGCCTTGGCCAGTCCGGACACCAGGTCGGGGGTGTCGTAGACGAAGGTGCCGTCGGCGGTGGTCTCGCTGCCGGCGAAACTCGCCGCGAACAGCCGCGGATGCGGCCCCGGTGAGGCCGGGGTCGGCAGGAAACCCGCGAAGATCGCCTGATGGGAGGCGTAGGTGAAACTGCCCGGCGCGTGGCGCTCCTCCCAGGCGCCGCCTGGAAGGTGACCGGCGAGATTGGGGATGCGGCCCTCGGCCGCCAGCTCGACGGCCACGTCGTGGCGGAGTGTGTCGAGGGTGACGAGGAGAAGGTCGTCGCGGCCGACGATCTCGTTCATGTCGGGCTCGGACATGCGCTGTTCCTGTTCTGTACGGGCGGTGCGGGCCGCGTGTGGATGAGCAGGGCGGCCGCCACCTGCGCGGCATAGGTGTCCCGTCCCTCGGCGCCGCTACCGGGCAGACCGGTCAGCCGGGGCAGCAGATCACCGAAGGCGTTGACCTCGCCGACGAAGGCTCTGCGCCACCCGACGGCCGGCAGCAGATCGACGCCGACGCACAGCGTGCGCGGAAAACAGGCCGCCGCCCGCTCGCACACCTCCAGCACGTCCACCCAACGGCACCCTGACGCCTCCACGGCCTCGCGGGCGGCCTCCAGGTCGCCCCGGCTGCCGCCGAGATGGAGGTTGGTCAGCGGTGTACGACTCGTGCGGACCACCGCGTGGGTGGCCCGGCCGGCGACCACGACCACTCTCAGATCCGCCGCGCGTCCCTGCAGGGAGGCCTTGGGCACCCAGCGCTCGAGATGCAGCCCCTCGGGCGCCAGCGCGTCGACGACGGCGGCGATGTCCCGCTCGCGCTCGTACCGTCGCACCTTGAGGGAGTTGTACAGACGGCCGTCCGCGGCGAGCTCCACCGAGGTCGTCGCCCGGATCCGCCCACCCCCGCCCGCCTCCACGGCCAGAACCCCGGAAGCGGAAGACCCATGAGCGGGCTTGACGAACAGCCGCGGCATACGGTGCTCCCGCATCAGCGTCCGCACATCGTCCCAGCCCCGCACCGCCGCGCCCTCCAGACCCGACGTCGGCGAGAACGGCACCGGAACCCCCGCCGCATCCAGTACGGCGTGACAACGGCGCTTGTCGAACAGCACCGCGAGCTCGTCGGGATCGTCCAGCCGGACACCACCGCGCAGCGACCGCAACGCGGCGGTCAACCCCGCGTACCAACGCGCCGACCCCTCCACCCGAGTGGGATCCGAGACGCCCCGCAAGAGACGGTCGACCTCGGGATCCTCGCCGGGAGAGTCGACGCGCACGATCTCGTCCGCGTCGAAGTCCGCACCCCCCTCGCGCAGGACGTCCGCCCACGGCACCAGACGCGGCCCGGACAGACCGGCCGCACGCACCGCGTCGGCGAAGAGGGAAACCCGCCGGTTGCCCGGGTTCCCGACCACGGCGAAACGCGGCAGAGACGCTGCTGGGCTCACCAAGCGGGCACTCACTCGCCCACGGCGACATAGCGCCAGACCGTGCCGTCGTCCCCGGTGTCCTCGTCCGCGTCACCGCGGTCGAGATCGACCTCCACGCCCGCCGACTCCAGCGTCCGGCGGACCCGCTCCACGAAGGGCTCGCTCAGGTAGTGATGGTGGAGATCGAGCTTCTTGAGATGGGTGAGCGGCTGTCCGCCGAGCAGTGCGCCGGCGCCCTCGTCGGTCAGCACGCCCATGGACAGGTCCAGCACCTCCAGGCGGGCGACGACGGGAGCTGCGGCGACGGCCGCGGCCACGGCGTCCTGCATCTCGCTGTTGCGCAGGGCCAGATGACGCAGACGCGGCAACCGCGCGCCGGACAGGATGCCCTCCAGGTCACCGACCTCGCTGTCACCGCCGTAGTCCGGAGTGCCCAGCCACAGGTCCAGGTGCTCCAGCGCGGGCAGATCACTGGCGCCGACACCGCGCACCACCGCGGCGGGCAACCCGCCCGTCTCCACGACGAGCCGGCGCAGCGCACCATGGCTCAGGGCGGTGAACCCCAGCCCCGAGCCACCCCGCACACCGAACTCCTCCAGCGCCGGAAAACCGGTCAACAGCCCGCTGACGTCGGTCTGGTTGATCCAGGAGATCTCGCACTCCTCCATCACCATGTCCCCGAGGAACAGCGCACGCAGCGCGGGGAAGCGGTCCCGCGCCCCGAGCAGGGCGGCGATCACGGGGGAGGGGTCGGTGTCGTACGCCTCCTGCCAGGCGCCCACGATCAGGGCCCGCACCCGGGTGGTGTCCACGGCGGCACAGAAACGGGCGAAGGCGTCCTCCCAGTCCTCGTCGGCGTCGTACACGTCCGACGTGATCCGCCAGGCCACGGAGTCCGCGTCGGGCAGGCCGTCCGTCGGCGCGGCGGGGCCGGGAAAGGTGTGCGCGGGCAGCCGGTACATCGCGTCGAGATGGTCGTGGATGGTCATTCGGCTGCTCCTGAGGAGAAAGAGTGCGCGGGATGTGATGTCGGCAGTTCTACCAACAGCCACTGACAACCCCCCTCGGCGGGGCGGGATTCGGGGGCGTTGTCAGTGGCGGCCCCTACGGTCTTGGTCATGAGGCCGGTGCGTGGTGCACCCGGCGGTGAGGGGAGAGCCGTGTTCAGGCAGGGAGACGTGCTGATCGTGCCGGTGACGGAGCAGGCGGTCCCGGCGCATGTGGCCCACGCGCCCAGGGAGCGACGGGACGGGCGGGGCCGCCTCGTGCTGGCGCTGGGCGAGGTCACCGGACACGCCCACGCGGTCGTGGGGCCGGGCGAACTGGTGCGGGAGCCGGGGCCGTTCGGCCCGCTGCTGCTGCACCTTCCCCAGGGCGGCCGGGTGGTGCACGAGGAACACGCCGCGATCGCGCTGCCCAAGGGCTGGTACCGGGTGATCAGACAGCGGGAGTACGTGCCCGGGTCCGTCCGCGTCGTCGCCGACTGAACAGCACAGAGGAGCACAGCACATGACCAGCACGGACACCGAAGAGCCCCTGACCCGGGCGAGCACCGCCCCCGACCTGTCGACATGGCGCGCGTACGCCTCGGCGACCGCTCCCGCCGACCGTGTGACCGCCGAGCACGGCATCCGGCGGGCCTACCGAGAGGCGGGACTGCCCGAACCGGAGCAGGTGATGTGGGCCGACTCCCCGCGCGCGGCCGTGACACTGATACGACAGCTCACCGACCAGGGCCCCAGCGTGCGCGAGGTGCTGCGCACCGCTCCCTGGGCGCTGGAGAGACGGCGGCTGCACGCCGAACTCGGCGCCGAGGGCTGGGCCGCGCACTGGGCGGCGACCGGCGCACGCCTGTGGGCCTCCACC
Organism: Streptomyces sp. NPDC006476; assembly: GCF_040612015.1. Classification (NCBI taxonomy): domain Bacteria; kingdom Bacillati; phylum Actinomycetota; class Actinomycetes; order Kitasatosporales; family Streptomycetaceae; genus Streptomyces; species Streptomyces sp. NPDC006476. The sequence continues at coordinate 149,674 of NZ_JBEXPK010000006.1, forward strand.
CAGCCCCTCGTCGACCGGATCGCCACCGGCGTCCTGGAGGACCTCGTGGGCCGCGACACCGGCAAGGAAGCGGCCGAGGTCCGCCTGCTCCTGCTGGACGCCGTGCTCGGCCAGCACGACGCCCCCTGGCTCGCCGCGTTCCCGACACACGACGGCCCGCTCGGCGCCCTGGCCGAGGTGTGCCGCAGCGCCGGCTGGTGGTGGCCCTTCGCTCGCATCGCCGTGGCGTCGGAACGGCCCGTGGCCCTGCACCGCGACGAGGCGGGCCGCCTCGACAACGGCGACGGCCCGGCCCTCGCCTACCCCGACGGCTTCGCCCTGCACGCCTGGCGCGGCATGCCCGTACCGTCCACGTTCATAGCCGAACTGCCCACCCTGACACCGGAACGCATCCGCGCCGAGGAGAACGCCGAGCTGCGCCGGGTGATGCTGGAGTACTACGGCTACGACCGCTACCTCGCCGATTCCGGGGCCCGCCCGGTGCACCGGGACGAGACAGGAACCCTCTGGCGCATCGAACTGCCCGACGACGAGCCGGTGGTGATGGTCGAGGTGCTCAACTCCACCCCGGAGCCCGACGGCACCCGGCGCACCTACTGGCTGCGCGTTCCGCCGTCGACGCGGACGGCCAGGGCGGGCGTCGCCTGGACGTTCGGCCTGGAGGCCGACGTCTACGCACCGGTGCGGGAGACGTGAGGGAGCCGGTCACCTGTCGGCGCCGCGGGTGACGCGAGCGCCGGCACGGAGCGCCTTGGGGATCTCGGCGACGGCGTCCACGTGCTCGATCAGCCGGTCCAGGTCGGCGCGGGGCGCGGCCGAGTCGAGCGTGACCGCATAGCTGATCCCCGTGGACGCCCAACTACCGGTGTCGAACCCGCCGGTCGCGCTGACGCGCACACCGTCCAGCGCGATTCCCATGCCCTCCGCCTCGCGGTACAGGTCGTTCAGGACGCACCCGGCGGCCGCCGGATGCAGCAGATGCGCCCCGGTGAAGTCGGCCTCGACGCTGGCCCCTTCCGGCGTCCAGCGATGCGGAAAGCGGATCGAGTCCCCGCTCTCGGAACGCAGGGTGCCGGCACCGACCACGACGCCGAATCCGTCAGCCATGGGAGGTCCTTCGGCCAGATGGAGGCGGTCAGGAGGCTCCGACCGCGATGGCGTGGAATTCAACCAGAACCTGGACCGCCTTTGAACTCAGCTGCGGCTGCGGTGCAGTTCGGAGGGGGCGCCCGCGGACTGGGCACCTTCGTCGCCGAGGGCGATGGTGTCGGCGTCGGTGAGACGGACGACGTAGACATGCCCCTTCTCGCACAGCAGGGTGCCGGCCGACCGGTCGGTGGGGTGGCTGGTGACCGCCTCGAAGGTGGCCGTCGTGCCCTGGATGCCGCGCAGTTCGAGGGCTTCGGTGCAGCCGACCTCGCGTCCGGTGCCGGCCTCGGTGACGTTGCTGACCTGTTTGCCGGCGAGGTTTCCACGGGTTGCCGTGTGAAGGGTCAAGGTGACCTTGAACGAGGTGGTACGGGGCTGGAGTTGCCCGTCTGCTTTGGGGGTGCCGGGCCCGGAACCGGTCCACACGCCCGCCCATGTCGCCGGCAGACGTTCCGAGGCGGTGGAGACGGTGGGCGACACCGCCGAGCCACGGTTCCCGCCCGTGCCACCGGACCCGTCGTTGGTGTCGCCGAGCGCATTCAGCAGGACGGCGGTCAGCGCCCCGGCGGCTGCGACAGCGACGGCACCGATGATCCATGGTCTGCGCCTGCTGGACGTGGTGGCCCGTCCGTCGGGCGCCAGGGTGTACGGACGGAACCCGACGGGGGCGGGCGGCGGCCCGAAGGCCCCGGGGCTGGTCGGGGCGGGGGCCAAGGACGGCTGCGACGTGGGGAACACGGGGCCTTGACCACCGGGAACCGGAACGGCCCCGTGGGTGGGAGCGGCCGCTGCGGCGGCGATCAGCTCACCGGCCTCGACCGCACGGGCGGCGATGTCCTCGGCGAGTCCGGAGGGCAGACTCGACTGCCACCCGGCGTCCGCCGCCAACCGGGGGAGCAGGGCGGTGAGTTCGGCGCCGACGGGCCGTTGGTCCGGCTCCTTGGCCAGGCATCGGCGTACGACGGGAAGCAGTTCACCGGGGACACCGTCGAGGCGAGGCGTCTCATGGACGATCCGGTACATGAGGGAGGCAGCGGACAGCGCCTCGCCCGGCTGCTCGAAGGGTCCATGGCCGGTCGCCGCGAACACGAGCACGGCACCGAGGGAGAAGACGTCCCCGGGCGCGCCTGCGGCTCCGCGCAACGCCTGTTCGGGTGCGAGGTAACCGGGGGAGCCGATCACCCCGCCGGTGCGGGTGTGCCGGGAGTCGTCGGTGGCGCGGGCGATCCCGAAGTCGATGAGCATCGGCCGCTCACGGGCGAGCAGTACGTTGGACGGCTTGACGTCCCGATGGGTCAGATCGCAGGCGTGTACGGCGGCCAGGGCCGCGGCCAGTTCCCCGGCGAGCGCCAGCAGAGCAGGGGCGGGGAGCGGGCCGTGTGCGGTGACCCAGTCGGCGAGGGACGGCGCGGCGACGTACTCGGTCGCCAGCCAGGGCGGGCGGTGCCCCGGAGGGCTGAAGTCCACGACGGACACGGTCCATGGCGAGCGGACCCGGTCACTGTTGCGGATCTCGCGGGCGAAGCGCTGCTCGAAGTCCGCCGCGGCGGCGACGTCCGGGAGGATGGTCTTGACGGCGAGTGGACGTCCGGCCGGCGTACGGGCCAGATACACCCGCCCCATTCCTCCCGCACCGAGCCGCGCCAGCAACGGAAAACCGCCGACCATGCCCGGATCCGTGGCCTCGAGTGGCTGCACGCCCGTCCTCCCCGTCACGCATCGCCCCGCCTGTACACGTCGACGACGATGGTGCCAGGCGGGCCGCGACTGGGCGCATAGGGGTGCTAAAGCTTGGTCATCTTCGCGTACGGGCTCAGAATCCGCATTTGCGACGAGCCGAAGTCCACGAGCGCTGCGATGCCGTCCTCGATGCCGATGACCCGGCCGAGGCCGTACATGTCGTGCGTGACCTGGTCACCCACGGCGAAGTGCTTCGGAGCCGGTACGACCGGGGCTTTGAAGGGGCTGGTGGGCAGATGACGCTTCGGTGACGCGGATTTGGTCATGGTTCAGTATGCGCCACCGCGGGTCCCCCTCGCTGTGGCCATCGGCACAACCATGGCCGACACGAACGGCAGCAGCCGACTGACCTGGGGTTTCGAGACCGAGTGCGACGAAACTGGTCCGCGGATCCGGGATTCGGGCACCCGTGCGCTCTCTCCTGGTCACCTCGATCTTGCGCACGGTCCGCGTCCCCGATACAACCGTCCGGTGACAAGCGAGTCCGCGCCGAAGGCGCGATGGACCAAGGACAGGGCCGGAGCCGCCCTGGCGGCCACGACCGGCTACTTCTTCGCTCTCGGACCGGCCATTGAAACGGCGAAGCGACTGACCCGGGACTACACGTATGAGGCTGCTTTCCTCGCCGGCCTCGCGGTCGCGGTCCTCGCGTACTGGATCGGACTGCGCCTGATGAAGAAGCTCCCCTGACGGCTCCCGACCGCACGGGCCGACAGGCCATTCCGATCAACTTCGGCGGCGCTCCCCGCTGTCGGTGCCCGCCCCGCCGAGGCCCTCTTCGCGGAGCGTGGCGATGCGGCAGGATGCGACACGTGTGGGGGAGGAGAGTGCCGTGGGAATCGGCTACAAGACGTCCTGGCCGGGGGTGCCGGGCGTCGGCAGCGGGGAAGTCGCCGATGCCCTCGGGCTGCACGGGCTGTTGACCATGGACTGGGCCGCGGGAACACAGGCGGCGTACCGGCGGGGTGTCTTCGTGGCCTCTCCGGTGGACGGCTGGACGCCGGCTCACAGCCGGATCGATCTCACCGGCGGCGTCGAGGACGACGGTCCCGCCCTCTTTTCCTGGCTTCGGTCACTTGGTCAGCGCCTGGGCGACTTCCAGTACTTCTGCACCGATCGCATCGGCGAGCGCCACGGCTGGGCGCGAGCCGAGGCCGGCCGCATCGTCCGGGCCTACTGCTATGACGCCTCTCGCGGTGAGGTGCCCCTGCGGCTCGGTGAGCCCACCGACATCGAGCGCCGACTGGGCATCGGACAGGTGGCTGGAGGAGGGCCGGCACAGGTGGGACGAGTCCGACTGGGATGCCTGGCATGCAGCCATGCCGGACGAGAGGCACGTCATGGCCATCGCCCGGCACTGGGGAGTCTGTCCTCTCGACATCCCGGAGCCGCCACCGGTGGGCGACGGCCTCTACGGTTGGCCACCCGGGACCGGGTGACGCGGAAGGCGGCCGGCCGGGACGAGCGGCTCGTGGCAGCACCGGCGTCCCATGCCTCGTAAGGCACAGCCGCGGCCCCGACGCAGCACGTAAGATCTTCCCGGAAGGACACCGAATCGTCGCCGTCGGACGGGTGGGGTCGCCGAACGCCTGGGGCGCGCCGACAGGACGGGCATGCGTGCCCGTGCCGCGCGGTGGAGCAGGAAGGCATCGAAGGGCCGGACGACCCGGGCCGGAGTTCCTGGACCTCAGGCCGGGGGCGCGTCACAGTGGCTCTCGTCCGCATCGGTGACCAGGGACCTGCGAGGGATACGCGAACCATGCCGACCGAAACGTTTGAGTTCCAGGTTGAGGCCCGTCAGCTGCTGCAGCTGATGATTCACTCGGTCTACTCGAACAAGGACGTCTTCCTGAGGGAGTTGGTCTCCAACGCCTCCGACGCGCTGGACAAGCTGCGTCTGGCCGCGCTGCGGGACGACAGCCTCGGGGCGGACACGAGCGACCCGCACATCGAGATCGAGGTCGACCCGGACGCGCGCACGCTCACCGTCCGGGACAACGGCATCGGAATGTCGTACGACGAGGTCGGCCGCCTCATCGGCACCATCGCCAATTCGGGTACGGCCGCCTTCCTGGAGGAGCTCAAGGAGGCACAGGACGCGGCGGGCGCCGAGGGGCTCATCGGGCAGTTCGGCGTCGGCTTCTACTCCGGCTTCATGGTGGCCGACGAGATGACCCTGGTGACCCGGCACGCGGGGGAGAACACTGGTACGCGCTGGTCGTCGCGCGGTGAGGGGACGTACACCCTGGAGACCGTGGAGGACGCGACGCAGGGGACTGCTGTCACTCTCCACCTCAAGCCGGCCGATCCCGAGAACCAGCTGCACGACTACACCTCGGTGTGGAAGATCAAGGAGATCGTCAAGCGGTACTCGGACTTCATCACCTGGCCGATCCGGCTCGTGTCGAGGCCGGCGGACGACGACGGTGCGGACAGGTCCGAGCCCGAGACGCTGAACTCGATGAAGGCGCTGTGGGCCCGTTCGAAGGACGAGGTCTCCGAGGACGAGTACCACGAGCTGTACAAGCACGTCAGCCATGACTGGCGCGACCCCCTGGAGACGATTCGCCTCCAGGCCGAGGGCACCTTCGAGTACCAGGCCCTGCTGTTCCTGCCGGAGCACGCTCCGCACGACCTGTTCACCCGGGACTTCCGGCGCGGTCTGCAGTTGTACGTCAAGCGTGTGCTGATCATGGACGACTGCGAGGCGCTGCTGCCGCCGTACCTCCGTTTCGTCAAGGGGGTCGTCGACGCTCAGGACCTCTCGCTCAACGTCTCCCGCGAGATCCTCCAGCAGGACCGGCACATCCGGATGATCCAGCGCCGGCTGACGAAGAAGGTGCTGTCCTCGGTCAAGGAGATGAAGGCCAACGCTCCCGAGAAGTACGCCACGTTCTGGCGCGAGTTCGGCGCTGTGCTGAAGGAGGGACTGTTCGGCGATCCCGACAATCGCGACGCCCTGCTCGCCGTCGCCTCGTTCGCCAGCACGCACGCCGAGGAGGGGGCGACCACGCTCCAGGAGTACGTGGAGCGGATGAAGGACGGCCAGGACGACATCTACTACCTGACCGGCGAGTCGCGGCAGAGCCTGGAGAACTCCCCGCACATGGAGGCGTTCCGCGCCCGCGGTGTCGAGGTGCTGCTGCTGACCGACCCCGTCGACGAGGTGTGGGTCGACGCCGTCGGGGAGTTCGAGGGCAAGCGGCTGCGGTCCGTCGCCAAGGGGGAGATCGACCTCGACGGACAGGGCGAGGAGCAGGCCGAGAAGGAGCGGGAGAAGCAGGCCGAGGAGTACGCCGGGCTGCTGGGCTGGATGAAGGAGCAACTGGCGGACGACGTGAAGGACGTCCGGCTGTCGGCGCGGCTGACGGTGTCCCCGGCCTGTGTCGTCTCCGACGCCCACGATCTGACCCCCGCGCTGGAGGAGATGTACCGGGCGATGGGCCAGGAGGTGCCGCCGACGAAGCGGATCCTCGAACTCAACCCGACTCATCCGCTCGTGCAGGGGATGAACCAGGCGTTCCAGGGAAGCGAGGACCGGAGCGAACTCGCCGAATCCGCCGACCTGTTGCACGGCCTGGCCGTCCTCGCGGAGGGCGGGCGGCCGAAGGAGCCGGCGCGTTTTGTGAAGCTGGTGGCGGAGCGGCTGGAGCGTTCCCTGCGGTGACGCGGCTGCGTGCCAGGGGCCTGGGACGCGTTGCCGGGCCCCTGGTCGGCACGACGGTGAACACCCTGAAGGCTGCCTCCCCGGGACCGGCCGGGCAGTCATCGGCGCAGGTCGTGCAGGGGGTGGCCGCGCCCCCGGCGGCGCAGACGGTCGACGTGACCGCCGAGGTGGCCCAGCAGGGCGGAGGAGGGGGGCTCGCCGGCCCGGACCGGCGAGCCCCCTCGACCTCGGTCAGTTGGTGTAGATGGCGGGGGAGCCGCTGACGCTGCTGTCGACCAGGGGGGCGTAGGAGGCCGAGAAGTAGCCGTTGGCGTTGCACAGGCCGGACCCGGACACCTTGGTGAACGCCTGGTTGGTGAAGGTCAGGCTGTTGGTGCCGTTGGAGCTCACCGCGGAGAGGCTGGGGGCCTGGTAGACGCAGGTGACGGAGCCCAGCAGGGTGGAGAGGACCACCGTGGTCTGGATGCTGCCGCCCGCGGCCGGGGTCACGGTGACGCTGCCGTCGGAGGCCGCGGAGGTGGTGTAGGGCAGGCCGTTGACGGTGATGCTGCGCACCCCGGTGACGCCGAAGACGTTGCTGGTGCAGCCGGTGAAGGTCTGGGCCGTCGCGGACTCGGTGGCGGTGCCGGGGGCGGCCGGGTTGTCGGTCACGGTGGCGGTGAGCGTCGAGCCGGTGCACGTGATGCCCGTGCTGCCGCCGCTGCTGGTGGCGAGGGAGGCCTTGGTGCCGCCGGCCAGTGAGCCGGTGATGACATCGCCGACGGCGACGGCGTTGCCGCCCGCGCTGCCGTAGGTGAGCACGGCGCTGTCCGCGGAGGCGGCGGTGGTCGGGAGGAACGTCAGGCCCGCGAGGGCGGCGGTGGCGGCTATGGCGACGACGGTGTGTCTGCGCATGGCAGGTCCTCTGGTACTGGGGGGTGGCGAAGAGAGCGGGTCGTCGCCTCCGCCATGGGGATGCGGAGGCGACGACCCGCGCATGACCGCTCCCGGAGGGAGGGAACGGCGGACCGGTGCGGGTGCTGACCCGGCGCAGGAGTGCCGGGGCTCTTGTTGCGGCCTTGCGGGTGCGTGAGACTGACGGCTCCAGCGGTCTGCACCGCAGGTCCGCGTGAGTGGAAAACCTGTGAAGGTTGTAAACCTGACGGGTATTCAACGTCAAGGTGGTGCACGGAAGTTCGCGAGGAAGGACGTGGCATGGCAGAAGCGCCGTCGGTGCCGCCCACGCTGGTGCTGCCCGGTACCCGTACGGGACGCGACCCCGAGCGCTCGCTGCGGCGGGGGCCGCGTCGTGCCGCGCCCGAGGTGGTCGCCGCCAACCAGCGTGACCGGCTCCTGGACGGCTTCGTCCGCACCGTCGCCCAGGTCGGCTATGCCCGCACCCGGGTCAGCGACATCTGTACGGCGGCGGGCGTGACCCGGCCGGTCTTCTACGAACTGTTCAAGGGCAAGGAGGACGCCTTCCTGGCCGCCCACCACCACGGCACCTCCCTGGTCTTCTCCGCCATGGAGGAGGCGCACGCCCAGGGCGCGGACTGGCCCAACCGGGTACGCGCCGGGCTCGGCGCCCTGCTCGGAATCCTCGCCGGGGCACCCGCTTTCGCCGCCATGGCCATCGTGGAGATCGACGCGGTCGGCCCCGCCGGCCGGGAGGCGCGCGAGGCGCTCCTGGCCCGCTTCCGGCACTTCTTCGCCGACCTGCCCGAACTCGAACTCCCGGTTCCCACCGAGGAGTTGATCGACATGGTCGTCGGCGGGGTGTACTCCGCGATATACCGGCGGATCGCGGCCGGCCGGACCGCCGAACTGCCCGCCCTGCTGCCCGGCCTGACGTACTCCGTCCTGGCCCCCTTCGTCGGCCCGGAACGCGCCGCCGCCTGCCTCGCCGATCCGCCCCCGACGGCCGGTCCTCGTCCGGCCTGTCTCGCTCCGGAAGCCTGACCGCCGGGACGTCACATTCGCCGCCCCGAACTCCTCTTAGGTGAGAGGAAAGGGGAACGAACGTGAATATCGTCGTATTCGGTGCGAACGGACCGACCGGGCGGCAGGTGACCGAGCAGGCGCTCACCGAAGGGCACACCGTCACCGCGGTCACCAGGCACCCGGCGGACTTCCCGCTGGGCCATCCGTCCGTGCGGGTCCGCGGAGCGGACGTACTCGACCCCGTCGCCGTCGAGCGGGCGGTGGAGGGGCAGGAGGTGGTGATATCGGTGCTCGGGACGCCGTACACCCGTGATCCGGTCAGTGTGTACTCGGACGGCATCACCCACATCACCCAGGCCATGACGAAGCACGGCATCCGGCGCCTGGTCTGCGTGAGCTCGACCGTACTCTTCGACGTGCCCGCACCCGGCGAGACCTTCTTCTTCCGCAAGGTGCTCGAGCCCCTCATCGCGCGCACCGTCGGACGCACGGTGTACGACGACATGCGGCGCATGGAGCGGATCGTGTGCGACAGCGATCGCGCATGGACGGTCCTCCGGCCCGCGGGCCTCTTCGACGCGGAAGCCGTCAGCGACTACCGGGTCGCCACCTCCCGCCTGCCCGGCCGGTTCACCTCGCGTGCGGACCTGGGCGACGCGCTCCTGCGCGAGGCCACCGGTGACCTTCATCCGCGCGCATTCGTCGATGTCCGCACCACGGAAGGCGTTCCCCGCATTCTCGACATGATCCGGAAGGAGGCGTTCGGCGGAAGGAGATGAATACAGGTAGCGGAAGTTTGCTTTCGCAAATTTCGTGATCCTTGCCTCATTGGGCCACTCATGAAATCCCCCGGCAGCACCAGCTCAACCTCCTTACTCACTGATGCAATCAAGCCGCAGTCGAATACCTGCTGATCATTGCGAGCAGGAATTTCGTTGGCAAAGTGCTGTGAGTTGTCCAGCAGGCCGCTGTTAACGTCTCTGGCGCCCGATCCGGAACGCAAGGAGCAGGCTTGTGCCCTCGAAGAACCCGATACCGTCACCGCGTACCGCACGGCGTGAGCACGCCCGGCGTAGAGCCCGGTCGAAGTGGTCGCTCGCCGTCATCGGTGGGCCGGTGATCCTGGCCGTCGTAGCCGGATCGGTGTTCGCGGCGGGTGCCGGCCACCACCAGCAGGCGCAGGCCGGTGGGCAGCCGGCCGCACAACCGGCGCAGGACGCCGCGCCCGATCCGAACTGCACCCTGGTGGTTCCTCGCCACCCGCTCACCGCCCGAGGCCTGGCCACGCCCTACAAGCTCGTCGCCACGGACCCCGGCAAGGGCCCCTGCCACGAGGCCAATCCCGACCAGGCGGCCTTCGTCGAAGCGGCCATCGTGACCAGAAGCGGCAAACTGACCGTCTATGACCCGCTGGTGATCGACAAGGGGACGAAGCCGGCCGCACCCACCGTCCGGCCCACCGTGCCGAAGGGATCCACGGTCGGCGTGTGGTTCGGCTTCAACGGCGACCAGCTCACCCTCAAGTCGAGCGGCGGCAGCCTCGCCCAGGGCAGGTGCGTCAACGGCGTGCCCGGATCCGTCTTCGGCCAGTTCGCCTACTGCAACGCCCCCGCCTTCTTCCGCGCCGCCAACGCCCAGACGGCCAAGAAGCACATCCGGATCCCTGCGCTCGGGACCGCCAGGGACGGGCGGCCCTGTCCGACCACCCGGGACTTCTCGGTCGTGGACCAGGACGGAAGCGACAACGTGGTCACCCACTACCTCGCCGACGCACAGGGCCGCATCGCCCAGAACAACGCCGCGAGCAGGGCGGCCCTGCGCAAGGCCGCGCAGTCGGGCGGCGCGTCGTTCACGGACCTGACCAACGGCAGCGACAACCTCCTGCTGACCCACTTCATCGACCCGGCCCTGGGCTGCACCCCGTTCACCGCGCCCAACCAGTCCAGCGACAGCCAGGCCTCGTCGGCCCTGCCCCTCGACGAGCTGTCCGCCGCGGCCCGTCAGCGGGCCCCGATCGCGCTCGTCCCGGAGAACGACCCCATGACGCTCGTGGACGACCACACCAGCGTCAGCAAGACCGACCGTTATCGCGCCGGCGTCGACATGCCCCCGGTCGGCGCCGGCCACGGCGGCGACGGAAAGGCCTTCTGCAGCACCCTCTTCGGCGACCCCGCCGGAGTCCAGCGGGTCTTCAAGGACAAGGCGCTCTTCGCGAACGCGCCCTCACCCGACCCGGGAACCGCCCCGAACCTCTTCGGATTCCTGGCCTCACGGGCGAACCAGTCCTTCACCAACCTCGGCTGCGACCGGCTCCTCGGCGTCGCGAACCCCGTCGGTCTCACGACGGACGCGGAGGGTCTGGTGACCGACGCCGTGCTCGTGCCGCTCGGCCAGACGCCGCCGTCGAGCAGCGCCGCCGACAGCCCGTCCCCGGCCGCGGCGCCGAGTACTGCGTCACCTTCCGCGAGCCAAGCCCCGGCGACGCCGGTCACGAGCACGCCCACTTCCTCGCCGACGCCCACCGCCAACGATGGCTCATCTTCGCCGAGTTCGACGCTCCCGAGCCCCTCGCTCACTCCGGTGACGCCGTCTTCATCGGTGAACGTTCATTAGTTGTACGGTCGCCGTTCCCGTACAGGGTGATGGGGGTTGTCCCCCAGGAACCGCAGTGCGCGAAGAGCCGTCGATACCGGTCACCTGCCGGTACGGCGGCTCGACGCATTCTCGCCATGGGGAAGGCTGACACGCCGGGGATCCACGAGGTCAGAGTTTCTGGGGAAGGTAATGTGTTCGAGGCTCGAACGGCCCCGCGCAGGAACCGGTTTGGGGATCGCGAGGGGCGTGTCGTCCGTCTGAGCCGCCTGCACGCGACCTCTGAACATGGAGTTGATGAACGTGTCGACCGGCGGCAGACAGCTGCGGAGCCGGGCCGCGTCAGCGGCCCTCGTCTGCGCGATCACCCTGTTACCGAGCCCGAGTTACGCCGCACCGAGTGAACCCGACCCGCAGAACGACAAGTCGATCGAGGACATCCACACCGAACTGAACGGCCTCTACCGCGCGGCGGAGGTGGCCACCGAGGCGTACAACACCGCCGACGAGAAGGCCACCGAGCAGACGAAGCGGCTGAGCTCGCTCCGCAAGGACCTGGCCCGCACGGAGAGCCGGGTCGACGACCTGCACGACCTCGCCGGCGCGGCCGCCCGGACCCAGTACCGCGGAGGAGACCTGGATGCCACGGGCATCCAGCTACTGCTCGGCGACCATCCCGACCAGGCCTTGGACGAGGCGTCCCAGGCCCGCCAGGCCTTGCGGAACCTGGTCAACGTCTCCGAGAGCCAGAAAACCGCCCGAGCCGAGCTGAGTCGGCAGACCGACGCCGCCGCCCGGAAGCTGCGAGAGCTGAAGAGCAGCCGCGCCGACAAGGCCGCCGCGAAACAGAAGATCGAGGAAAAGATCGCCGCGGCCGAGCGGATCGAGGCGGGACTGAAGAAGGAACAGACCCGCAAGCTCGACCAGTTGGAGAAGGAGGAGACGCAGAAGGCCAAGTCCAAGTGGACGGGCCCCGATTCCTCCGGCGGCAGGACCAAGGCGACCGGAGCGGCCGCGAAGGCGGTCGACTTCGCCATGGCGCAGATCGGCAAACCGTACGTGTGGGGCGCCGTCGGCCCGTCCTCGTACGACTGCTCGGGACTCACCTCCACGGCGTGGGCGGCCGCCGGACACCCCATACCCCGTACCTCGCAGGCGCAGTGGCAGGGACTGACCCGGGTCAGCCTGTCATCCGCGCAGCCCGGAGACCTGATCATCTACTTCAGCGACGCCACCCACGTGGCCATGTACATCGGGGGCGGCCAGATCGTCCACGCCCCGCGGCCCGGACGCACGGTCACGACCGCGCCGGCCGCGTCCATGCCCATCCTCGGTGTCGTCCGACCCGGAGCCTGAGCGGATGTCCCACTCACTGACACCCCGTGACCAGGGGAACCTGCCCGTGCTCAGCGCACCGCCGCTGATCCGTCTCGACGCCTACGTGGCCGAGGACGGGTCGACGGTGGTCAACGGTCATCTGCTGGAGATGGCCGGTACGCGACAGCCCAACGAGGCGATCCTCGATGCCATCGCCATGTTCGCCCGCACGCTGGGGGCCCCGGTGGCGGCCACGGTGATCGACCGCACCGTGCAGCAGGTGGCACGGTTGCGGGTGTACCCGGACGGCTCGAGCCGGACCATCGGCGACGAGGAGGATCTGCCGCCGGGGCGCGAGCGTACCGCCGCCGAGGAGGAGGCGTTCCCTCCGCTGGCCCGGGTCGAGCGGATCATCCAGCACGCGCAGCGCGAGGAGATGCACGCGGCGTACGTCCTCGCCAGGGCGCTGCGCGAGCACCTCACGCTGCGCAGGGGCGCGGAGGACGAACTCTCGCTGGAGGCACGGGCGATCGAGGCCTACCTCGCCTATCTGCGGGGCGACTACATGCTCTCCACCGTCCTGGCGCTGACCGTCGCCCGCATCCGTTGCCGCACCGATCTGAACCGGGCGGCGCCCGAGGTGGCCCGCGCGACGGCGGCCTGGCAACGGCTTGAGGACGACCGTCAAGTGGCCACCCGGGGACAGGAGTTGCTGCACATGTGGGAGCGCCTGTCCGCCGAGGGGCTGCTGCAGGAACCGTCCCATCAGGCCATGGCGCAGGCGGTGCGGAGCCGGCTCGAACGAGGCAGCCAGTCCGTTTCGCCCCCTGCCTCGACGCCGGCCCTGACCGCGGGCCGGGGCCCGGTCGCCCCTGAGGACAAGCCCCTCAAGCCCACGCGACGGGGGCTGCGGCGTTTCACCCGCCGGGCCGGCCGGTCCGCGGAGCCCTCGCCCTAGACCACGAGACACGGGACCTATCGGTGGTCGTCCGGGGGCGTGCCGGTCAGGAAGTGCACCACGTTGGAACGCTGTCCGAAGTAGTAGGGCCGCACCCGGTACGACGCCTGTTTCTCGCTGGGCAGGGTGATCAGACCGAAGGAGGTGACGTCGGGGTCCAGCGCGGCGACGGGGAGGAAGCCGTGGCTGCCCCGCGGTCGGTCCTCCAGCAGGTAGCCCTGTTCGTCGTCGGCGTGATCGTGCCAGGTGAACCGGATGCCGTTGGCCTGCATGACGGTGGCCCGCAGATCGGTCGGCGCGGCCGCGTCGGTGCCGGACGTACTGCGGATCGAGGCGGTGGTGACCGGTTGGCCTGGGAGGGTGCGCGGAGTGGCCCAGGAGGGGTCGCGTGTTCGCTCGCGCGCTGTTCGGGCCCCGTCGGGCAGGTCGACCTCGATCGGCCGGGACGCCGGGCCGTAATAGGGGCGGACGCGGTAGTAGAAGGATGTGTGCGGCATGAGATCGGGGTGGTGGTAGCTGTGCCGGCCCGGCGGCAGGTAGCCGAGGATGGTGTAGGGCCCTTTCGGGTCCGTCGCGAACTCGACGACATGCCCGGCGGCGCGGGGTTCCTGGCCCGTCCAGGTCAGTACGACGTCCACGGGCGAGGCCAGCGACCCGGTGAGCTCGGTGCGGGCACGGTCGGAGGCGGGGCGCGCCTTCGTCGCCGTACCGTGCGATGCGGAACTGTCGGCGGTGGGGGAGGAGCAGGCGGTGACACCGGCGGCGACGAGGAGCGCCACCGCCAGCGTACGGACCGGGACCAGGCCGTTCATTTCTTCCAGAACTTCACGTCGCTCCACACGACGGTCGCCGGCCCGCTCCCGCTGCCGGTGCGGTAGGCGCCGATCTTGTCGTAGAAGCTGCCGCCGGGACTGTCGTCCGTGTGCTTGAGGGAGCCGTTGATGTAGGTCCGGTGCTCCTTGCCGACCTGATGCACGGTGTTGACACGGACGGTGGTGCCGATCGTGGCGACGTTCGCGATCGTGTCGCCGTCGTGTACGTCGTAGAGCCTGCCGCCGCGTTCGACCGCCAGCATGAAGTAGGGGCCGGCGTGTCCGCTGGTGTCGTTGAACGTCTGCTTGAGGCTGATGCGGGTGCCGCTCATGCTCGTGATGCGGAAGTATCCCTCGAACTGGTGGGTGCCGCCGCTGTACGTGGCGTAGCGGCGCTCGGCGCGCTGGTCGCCGCTGCCGCTGGAACAGGTCAGCTTGAAGGTCAGGCCGTCGACCTGGCCGCATCCGCGTTCCTGAACGGTGTAGGAGGGCGATTCGGAGGTCCAGCCCCCGGGCTCGACCTCGGCGTGCGCGGCACCCGGTGCGGCCAGCAGTAATGCGCAGGCGGCCGATAACCCTCCGGCCAGCTGGTACTTGTTCGGCATGGCTCCCACTTCCTCTGCGTCTGGCTCCCTCTCGCTCGAGGCGGAGGGCAAGCCGGAACCCGTTGGTCCGGACCAGAGGCCACGGTACGAGTGGGATCAAGAGCTGTCCATATCCATGACTGAAGTTCTCATGACGGAACGAGTGCGACATGTCCCGGCACTACGACGAGGCAGTTTCCGGAGTGTGACAACGCGGCCGGACGGGGCAGAGGAATGCTGCGGTGTCCGCCGAGGGGCGGGTCCGCCCGCGACGGGGTGGGAGGGCACATGGACGTGCTGGCCCGACTGGACCGATACCAGCGACGCCACCGACGAGCGGGCATGCCGCTCGCGGTCGTGTACAAGTTCTTCGACGACCAGGCCACGTACCTGGCCGCGCTCCTGGCGTACTACGGCTTCGTCTCCCTCTTCCCGCTGCTGCTGTTCCTGGTGGCGATCCTCAGCGCCGCCCTGCACGGCAATCCGCAGCTGCAGCACTCCGTGCTCCACTCGGCCCTCGGTGAGTTCCCGGTGATCGGCGACCAGCTCGGCCACAACATCCACTCCTTCCACGGCAGCGGTGCCGCCGTGGCGGTAGGTGTCACGGGCAGCGTCTACGGCGCCCTCGGCGTCTCCCAAGCCGTCCAGCACGCACTGAACAAGATCTTCGCGGTGCCGCGGCATGCCCGGCCCGATCCGCTGCGCTCGCGCCTGAGGGGCCTGTCCTTCCTCCTGCTGCTCGCGGCCGGACTCGGCGTGACCACGGCGCTGTCGGCCGCGGAATCCGCGACCGGCGCCTTCGGCACGCACCTGGCGATCGGCCTGCGTATCGCCGTCGGAGTGGCGGGCATCGTCGTCGACGCCGCCCTGCTCCTGCTGAGCTTCCGCCTCATGACCCGGCGCCGACTGCCGCTGCGCTCGATGCGCGGCCCGGCTCTGGCAGCGGCATGCGCCTGGCAGGTACTGCAGTGGGGAGGCTCGTACTACATCGGGCATGTGCTGCGGGGTGCCACGGCGACGTACGGCATGTTCGGGATCGTCCTCGGACTGCTCGCCTGGATCTACCTGGCCGCGGTGGTCTACCTGGCCACGGCGGAGGTCGTCGCCGTGCGACACCTGCGGCTGTGGCCGCGCAGCCTGATGACGCCCTTCACCGACCACGTCCACCTCGCGGCCGGTGACCTGCGCGCCTACCGCTTCTACGCGAACGCCGAGTCGTTCAAAGGATTCGAGAAGATCTCCGTCCGTTTCGGTGAACCCCCGCCGCCGCCCGTGGGTGACAAGGGACCGCTCTGACGCCGGCCGGGATCTTGGCGGTGAACCGGGGTAGTCGAGGGGGGACCGAGGGAGGAACGCCATGACGACGTACGTCATCTCGGTGCCGGGCACGTTCACCGGCGCAGCAGGGCAGGAGACGCAGAGCGAGCTCGCCCGGGCCCTGCGGCCGGTGGACCCGCACCAGACTCACATGGGGAACGAGGAAGATCTCGACGCCCTCACCGTCAACGACGACGGCACCTTCACCGTCCGGCTCAGGATCGACGCGGACAGCGCTCCCGAGGCCGAACGGGCGGCCCGAAGCTACGCGGAGTCCGCGCTGAACGCCGTAGGCCTGGACGAGGGCAGCGCCCCGCTGGGGCCGGCAGCCGTCACGGGCATCGACTCCGAGGGCTGAGCGCTGACCGGCTGAGCGCCGGCCGGTCCAGGGCCGTGGGTTCTCGCCGCCGAGAACCATCTCCGAAGGCCCCGGGCCGGTCGAGTCCGGCCGTCATACCCGCCGACGCGCCAGCACCTGCCGCAGTGCGTCGGCCACGGACTGCGGTACGCCCACTCCCTGGACCAGGTTCAGCACATGGTGGGCCACCACCAGCGCGTCGACGCCGAGACGAAGGGCGACGTCGGCCAGGACCTCCCCGGCGTCCTCGATCGGCAGCGGCCCGAGAACGGCCAGCGCGCCTTCCGCCATATGGATGGTGGAGCGCGCGGCGAGAGCGCGCCGGAGCCGTGCCAGCTCCAACTGCTCCAACCCTCCGCCGGCGGCCGGGTCGTGGGGCCGCAACTCCACGAAACGAGGGTGTGGTCTGGACGATCGCATGGCACCGCCTTGTCGGGACTCTGGACAGTCCGATACCCGGCTTCCGCGAGGAAATCGCGAGGGGTGACGCATCTTCACACCGCGGTCATCTTCGTTGCGATCGCAGACGAGGCGCGTGTGACACGCGTGATCAGGGGCAACAGCGGGGTGTGCGGCGCCCTCACTCCCCCCGCCGCATTCGCTGCCGCGAAAAGTACGGCCCGGAAGAAGGTGACAGCGTGGCCGAGGCCCTACCCGACGAAGCGTCCGAAGCGGGTCCGGTGACAAGGCGGAAGGCGGTCGCGGAACTGCCCCGACAGGTCCGCGACGAACTCGCCCGCCGACTGAGGCGGAACAAACGGGCCTTCCGTCCGGACGATGTTCAGGTGGTCGAACCCCCTCTGCTGCGGCGCGCGGTCGGCGCCTCAGCGCTCGGCAACTGCATGGAGTGGTTCGATTTCGGCGTCTACAGCTACCTGGCCGCGACCATCGGCAAGGTCTTCTTCCCCGGCGCGTCCCCGGGAGCCCAAGTCGTCTCCTCGTTCGCCACCTTCGCCGCGGCGTTCGTCGTACGGCCCCTGGGCGGGCTCGTCTTCGGACCGCTCGGTGACCGCCTCGGCCGGCAGAAGGTGCTCGCCACCACCATGATCATGATGGCGGTCGGCACGTTCGCCATCGGCCTCATCCCCAGCTACGCGACGATCGGCATCGCCGCGCCGATCCTGCTGCTCCTGGCCCGCATGGTGCAGGGGTTCTCCACCGGGGGCGAGTACGGCGGCGCGACCACGTTCGTCGCCGAGTACTCGCCCGACCGGCGACGCGGATTCCTCTCCAGCTGGCTCGACTTCGGCACCTTCGTCGGATACGCCCTGGGCTCCGCCCTGGTCACGCTGCTGAACCTTGCGCTGAGCGACGATCAGATGCTCAGCTGGGGCTGGCGCGTGCCGTTCCTGATCGCGGGCCCGCTGGGTGTGATCGGTCTGTACATGCGGTTGAAGCTGGAGGAGTCGCCCGCCTTCCAGCAGCAACTGGACGAGCACGAGAAGGGTCTCGCCCAGGAGTCGGCCGGCAGCGAGTTCAAGGCCATCGTCACGCGGCACTGGCGTCCGCTGCTGATCTGCATGGGTCTGGTGCTGCTGTACAACGTCACCAACTACATGGTGACCGGGTTCCTGCCGACCTATCAGACGGAGACCCTGCACCGGTCCAGCGGTTCGGCCGATCTGCTGGTGCTGATCGGCATGGTGTGGATCGTCCTGCTGATCACCTTCATCGGCCGCTTCAGCGACCGGATCGGACGCCGGCCCGTCTACGGTGTCTCCGCGGCCGCGATGATCGTGCTGGCGGTTCCGTCCTTCCAGCTCATCAAGATGCACGGGACCTGGCCGCCGATCCTCGGCGTGCTGATCCTCTCCACGCTGCTGGCCTGCTTCGCCGCACCGAGCGCCGCCACCTTGCCAGCCCTCTTCCCGACCGCCGTGCGCTACGCGGCCATGGGGATCGGCTTCAACATCGCGGTCGCGGCCTTCGGCGGTACGACCCCGCTGGTGACCGAGGCGCTGGTCAACCTCACCGGCGACGACCTGATGCCCGCGTACTACCTGATGCTGGCGGGCGCGATCGGCCTGGTGACCGTCAAGTACCTGCCCGAGACGGCGCAGGTCCCGCTGAACGGATCCCGGCCCATGGTCGGCTCGCGCGAGGAGCAGCAGGAACTGATCTCCACCTCGAAGGAGTTGTACGGCGTCGCGTCGCGCCGCCCGCGGGCCGAGCGCTCGACGCCGTCCGCTCAGCCGCGTATGCGCTGAACCCGAGAAGGGCCTTGCCGCACCACGGGGGAACGGTGCGGCAAGGCCATGTCCCCCGGTTGCCCGGCACGGCCGAACTCATGCACGTCGGCGGTCGGATCGCCGGCCGCGCGTCACCGGAAGGCCGCGATGTTGCCGGCCGCCCACTGGGCGAAGGTGCGGGGCGGGCGGCCCAGGAGCCGCTCGACGTCCGGGCTGACCCGGCGCAGACCGGCTGAGGGTGCGCCGAGGATGTCGAGGGTGCGTTCCACGACGGGTTCGGGCATGAACCGCACCATCGCCGCCCTGGCCTCCGACCGGCTCTGCTCGACGAAGCTCACCGGCTCGCCCAACGCGTCCCCGATCGCGGCGGCTTGCTCGCGGGGGGAGACCGCCGCCGGTCCGGTCAGTTCGTAGACGCTGCCCGCGTGCGCGGCATCCCGCAACGCGACGGCGGCGACCTCGGCGATGTCGCCCGGGTCGACGGTCGGCAGTGCCACATCCCCGAACGGCGCCGTCACCGTCCGCCGCCCACGCACCGCCTCCGCCCACTGCAGGGTGTTGGAGTGGAAGCTCCCCGGCCGCAGGACGGTCCACTCAAGGCCCGACTGCCGGACGGCGTCCTCCATGTCGGAGGGGAGCTCTCCGGTGCCGACGGCCTGGGAGGACAGCAGGACGATCCGCTGGACGCCACCGTCGCGCACGGCCTCGAGGACGCTGCCGAGGTCGCCGCCGGCCGCCATGAAGTCGCCGGAGGTGAGCAGAAACAGCGTCCCGGCTCCGTCGAGGGCGGGCTTGAGGTTCTGCGGCTCGGTCAGGTCGGCCTGATGATGCCGTACCCCTGCCGGCAGGGGTACGGGCGGGATCCGCCGGGACACCGCCGTCACCTGCTCGCCCGCCGCGGCGAGCGCCCGCACAAGCGGCCGCCCGACATTACCCGTTGCGCCGGTCACCACGATCATGTTCTCTCCCGTTTGCGAGTCCTTGAGGTGCACGGCGACGCTACTATCGCGAGGTCAGTAGGTACCTAGAGGAAAGTATTGGGCCGAGGGGGCGGATGTGACCGAGAGCACAACAGGACAGGACCGGGCCGAGGTCTCGCCGAACAGCGCGTGTCCGATCGCGCCGGTGGTCGACCTGGTCTTCAGCCGGTGGACCACTCCGATCCTGTGGACCCTCAACGAGTACGGCCGGCAGCGGTTCGTGGAGCTCGAACGCCGGATCGCCACCATCACGCCCAAGGTGCTGACCCAGCGGCTGCGTCAACTGGAGCGCGACGGGCTCGTCCTGAGGACCTATCACGCCGAGGTCCCGCCCCGGGTGGAGTACGAGATCTCCGAACTCGGCCGCAGTCTGGCGCCGTTGTTCGCGGCACTCTCCGAATGGTCGCCCAACCTGGACCACGTCGAGCGGGCCCGCCGGGCCTACGACGCCAGGCAATAAGCCCAGGCCGGGGCGTCGTCCGGCTGCTACGCCGACGTATTTGCCAACTCCTGACCCAGAAACTCGTGTTGGCCTCGTTGACATGCCGCAAGCGCAGGCGTTTCACTCGACACTCGTGAATGGCAACGTTGTCAGGCCGGGTGACCGGAATCGTTGCCTGTCGCCGGCGCCGCGTTCTCACGGCGCCGGCGACCGATGTGCGAGCACGAACTGCTGCGGAGGCAACCGATGGTGAGACCCCGACGTTCAGCTGCACCACGCGACCGAAGAAGGCTCCGCCGACGGATGGCGGTTCTCTGCGTCCTGGGCATGGCGGCCCTCCCGCTCACGGCCATGGAGAGCGCCCATGCCGCGGGCACCGCGACGCCGGCCTTCGTGAAGGATCCCGCGTCCCTGGTCAATCCCCTCATCGGCACGTCCGGCGCCGTGGACACCTTCCCCGGCCCGGACATGCCTGCCGGCATGGTGCAGTGGGGCCCCGACACCTCGCCCCACCGCCCCGACGGCGGCGGCTACGAGTACAACGACAGCAAGATCTCCGGCTACAGCCTCACGCACGTCTCCGGCCCCGGCTGCCCCGTCGCCGGCGACCTGCCGATCCTGCCGGTGACCGGCGCCCTGTCGGGCAGCCTGGGCGACACCTCCGTCGGCTTCAGCCACAGCGACGAGCAGGCGGGCATCGGCTACTACCGGGTCACCGACGCGAGCGGTGTCAAGACCGAGCTGACCGATACCACCCGGGCCGGTCTGGGCCGCTTCACCTTCCCGGCCGGTCGGCAGGCGAACCTGCTGTTCAAGCTCAGCGGCGCCGCCACCCAGGTGGACGGAACCCGTGTCCAGGTGGTGAGCGACAAGGAGATCAGCGGCGCGATCGACAGCGGTCACTTCTGCGGCGCCGACAACAGGTACACGCTGCACTTCGACATCAAGTTCGACCGGCCGTTCACCGAGAGCGGCACCTGGGTCGGCAGCACCATCAACCCCGACGCGAAGTCGCTCAAGGCGGGCAAGGTCCGGCAGACCCCGCAGGCGGCCAGGACGGCGCCGCTGAAGGAGAAGCACTTCACCGTCCCGGCGAAGCCCGCCCCCACCCTCCACGGGAGCACCGCCAAGACGTCCGGCACGCCGTCCCCGACGCCCAGCGCCGGCACCGCCCCCCGCTCCTCGGCCACGGCCGACGCCGCCCAGCCCCCCACCACGGGCGCGAACGGCATGTACCTCACCTTCGACACCTCCGCCAACCCCACGGTGAACGCGAAGGTCGGCATCTCGTACACGAGTGACGCCAACGCGGCGTCCAACCTCGCCTCCGAGATCAGGACCTGGAACCTCGACACCGTCGAACAGGCCAACCACACGGCCTGGAACACCGTGCTGAACAAGCTCCAGATCGGCGGCGGCACCTCCGACCAGCAGACGCAGTTCTACACCGCGCTCTACCACGCGCTGTTGCACCCGAACGTCTTCTCGGACGCCAACGGCCAGTACATGGGCATGGACAACCAGGTCCACAAGCTGGCCAAGGGCCAGCAGGCCCAGTACGCCAACTACTCCGGCTGGGACACCTACCGCTCCCAGACCCAGCTGATGGCGATGGTCGAGCCCAAGGTGGCCGGCGACGTCGTCACCTCGATGCTCAACGGCTACGACCAGACGGGTCTGCTGCCCAAGTGGGCCTCGAACAACGGCGAGAGCTATGTGATGGTCGGTGACCCGGCCGCCGGCATCATCACCGACGCGTACGCCTTCGGCGCCACGGACTTCGACACCGGCAAGGCCCTCGCCGCCCTCCAGCACGAGGCCACCGTCCGCAACAACGACCGGCCGGGGGAGTCGGTACGGGACGCGAAGGGCTATCTCCCGCTGGACGAGAACGACTACGGCTGCTGCAACTTCTACGGCCCCGTCTCCACGCAGCTGGAGTACGACTCGGCCGACTACGCGCTGGCCGCGTTCGCCAAGTCCCTGGGCAGGACGGACGTCTACACGAAGTTCGCCACCCGCGCCCAGGACTGGATGAACGTCTTCAACCCGCAGACCGGCTACCTGCAGGCCAAGAACAAGGACGGCCAGTTCGCGGGCGGCTTCACCCCCGGCACCTCCAACGGTTTCGTGGAGGGCACCTCCGCCCAGTACACGCCGATGGTCCCCTTCAACCTCAAGCAGCTCATCCAGGCACGCGGCGGTGACCAGGCGTACTCGTCCTACCTGGACAGCCTGCTCGACGACATCACCAACCCCGGCAACACCGACGCCGACCTCAGCAACGAGCCCAGCGTGGAGATCCCCTGGGAGTACGACTACACGGGCCGGCCGTGGAAGACCCAGGCGGCGGTCCGCCAGGCCCAGCAGGACCTGTACTTCAACGCTCCCGTCGGTTCCTTCGGCAACGACGACCTCGGCGCCATGAGCTCCTGGTACGTCTGGTCCGAGCTCGGCATGTACCCCGAGACCCCGGGCACGGACACGCTGGCGCTCGGCAGCCCGGTCTTCCCGGTGGCCCAGGCGACCCTGGCGGGCGGCAAGACCGTCCGGATCAACGCACCGCAGGCCGCACCGAACGCGCCTTACGTGCAGTCGCTGAACGTCAAGGGCAAGGCATGGAAGAACGCGTGGCTGACGTACGGGCAGTTCAAGGGGGCGGGCAGCCTCGACTTCACGCTCGGCACCCAGCCCAACACCTCCTGGGCGTCGGACCCGTCGGCGGCACCGCCGTCGGACACCACGGGCGGCAACCGGGTGCTCGCCGCGACCGGCCCCTCCAGCGACGGGCTGGTGCTCCAGCCCGGCGCGTCCGGTGACGCCACCCTGGATCTGACCAACCTCGGCAGCCAGGCCGTCACGGTCGACTGGAAGGCCACGGCGCCCACCGGCGTCACCCCGGATCCGGCGTCCGGCTCGCTCACCGTGCCGGCCGCGGGCAGCGCCGAGACGAAGGTCCATGTGACGGCGGGCACGAGCGAGGGGACCTACCCGGTGACCTTCGCGCTGACCGACCACGGCACCGGCGCGACCCTGAGCGGGGCGACCCTTCGCGTGGCGGTCGCCAAGGCCGGCGCGCTGTGGCCGTACAACACCAACGAGGGCGTCTATCCCGACGGAGCCACCTTCTCCGGCGGCTTCGACAACGGCGGCTGGGCGTACTCCCAGAACGCGCTGTCGGCGGCGGGCGTCACGAGCGGCTCGACCCTCACCGTCGACGGCATCTCCTACACCTGGCCGACGGTGACCTCCGGTCAGCTGGACAACCTGGAGATGGCCGGCCAGACCATCCCGATGCCGGCCGGTACGTCGGGTGCCTCGCTGGGTCTGCTGGGCGCGGCGACCAACGCGCCGACCGACGGTGTCTCCGGCACCGTGACCGTCACCTACACGGACGGCACCACGTCGAAGGCGACGGTCGGGTTCTCGGACTGGACGCTCAACGGCGGCTCCAGCAAGCCGATCGCGGGTGACACCACGGCCGTCACCACGGCCTACCGCGACACCGGAAGCGGAGGCCGGGACGGCGTGAAGACCTACGTCTTCGCCACGAAGGTCGCGCTGGATCCGTCGAAGCAGGTGGCGTCGATCACGCTGCCGGTGACGGGCTCGACGGGCACCGACCACCTGTTCGCCTACGGTTTCGGACAGTAGGGGCACCGGCGAGACCCGTCATGCCGAGCCGGTTCCCGGACGCCCGGGAACCGGCTCGGCCAGGCGCGGTTCCAGCGCGTCTCACGGCTCGCGGGTGACGTGCCGCCCAGGGGCGTGGTTCTCCGTGTCGTCAGGGCGCCGGCCCGCATGCCCGTCCGCGGTGTCCGTGGGCGATCGAAAGCAGGCGATGACCGACTTGCCGTGCCGGCAGGGCCGGAACTCCCACTCGTCGGCCAGGGCGTCCACGAGGAACATGCCGCGTCCGCCCAGGCGCTCGGTGCTCGCGGTGCGCGGGGTCGGCGGATCGCTCGAACCGTCATGGACGCTGATGTGCAGACACTGTTCGTCCCAGGTCATGACCAACTGGGCGCTGCTGTGCGCGTGCACGTGCGCGTTGGTGACCAGTTCGGAGACCGTCAGCAGTACGGCGTCCACCGTCTCCGGGGCGGAGGCGGTCCACCCCAGTGTCCTGAGATGATCGCGTGCCCAGTCCCGGGCGGCCTTCACTTCGCTGGACATGGGCAGCGAGCGGGCCCAGCCCACTGCTCGGAGCGAGGAACCTTCCACCGTTGCCCTTCCTCTTTCCTGGGGGTGTGCGCCACTTTCCCGGGGGGTGTGCGCGACGCATGTCCGTGCTGAGGGGATCGCGCCGAACCCGGTCAACGGTGGCCACGAAGCCTGCCCAGCAGGCGCTGCGCCTGGGCCCGGCGCCGCGGATCGGCGGCGGCCCGCCGTGCCTGTTCGGTCACGCGTCGGCCCTGAGGGCTCCTGGCGAACTGTTTGATGCGCTCCATCATGCCGGGCATGACGCTCCTTCCCGCGGGGGTCTTGTCCCTTTCTGTTCTGTCGGCTCGGTTACCCCCGACGGCGCGGCTCAGCCCTGGCACACGAGTCACCCGGCCGGAACCGCCGGCCGAGACACAGGTGCAGGGCGGGTCGGCCGGGGTACTGGGCGCCGCATGGCGATGCACACTGAGTCCTTCACCCCCTGGCCGGTTGCCCGGCAGTTGCGGCGAATGCGGACCCTGTACGCGGCGGGCGTGATGTTGTGGGCGGCTTCGAGTGCCTGGACCGGGTGGGTGTCTCCCGGCAGTCGGCCGATGTGGACGTCCTTGCTGCTGCTGGCGGTCTTCGCCGGACTTCTCGCGACGGCCAGTTGGTGGCTGCGGCGTGTGGAGTCCGCCGAGCCGGCATCCCGCGGCGTCTCGTTCTCAGGGACCGGTCCGCTGCGGGGAACTGACGAGCCGTGATGTGGATGAGATGTTTGTTCGAGCGTGGACGGTGCACACGGAGAGCTGACACAACCTTTACATGCGACGAATCGGAGACGCACTGTGGGCATCATCGCGTGGATCCTCATCGGCCTGCTCGCCGGCGCCATAGCCAAGGCCCTGATGCCGGGCAAGGACCCCGGGGGCATCATCGTCACCATGCTCATCGGGATCGTGGGCGGCCTGTTGGGCGGCTGGCTCGGCAAGGTGATCTTCGGGGTGGACTCCATCGACGGATTCTTCGACCTCTCCACCTGGGTCGCCGCGATCGTCGGCTCCCTGATCCTGCTGGCCCTCTACCGCCTCGTCACGGGCAACCGGCATTCGCACCGTCACGCATGACGCGCTGGTGACGTCCCTGTCCGGGCGCAACGCGACAGCTCCTTCCCTTGACGAAAGGGCAGGAGCTGTCGCGTTTTTGGCAGGAGTTCCCGAGTTGGCACCTTTGCCTCGTTTACGGCCAATGGATCGCCGGGGCGAAGTAGAGTGCCCTCACGGCGTCTTGGCCCTCGGGGTTGACGATCTGGGTGGGTTCTGCTGCCCAACGCCGTGAAGATGTGCGGAGAAAGGGGCGTATATGAGCGCCTATCTGTGTTCTCCCGCCGTGCTGCACGGTGAACACGCCGTGGAGACCGGTCAGATCCTGGCGGAGGTGCGCGGCCGACATCCGCATGCGCCCTGGCTGTCGCGCATCGACGGCATCGCAGCGAGCACGGGGATCGCCTCCCGTGGATGGATGCTGCCGCTCGAGACGGCCATCGCGCCGAGCGGTGGAAGCGGTCTGCGGACACCGGGAGTCGAGCCCGCCCGCGCGGCGCTGGCCCGCGACGGGTTCAGCGACCGGGAAGTGAACCGGGTGATCGCCGCCCTGGAGGCGATACCGGCGCAGCAGACCGTCGAGGAGCGCACCGCACCGGCCTGGGCGGCGGTGCAGGCCTACGGCGAGCGGGCAGCCCGCGAGGCACTGGAGACCGCTGGACTGCAACCCGCCGAGGTCGACTGCCTGATCACCAGTAACTCCACCACCCCGGCCCTGCCAGGGCTCGACCTGTCGTTGCTCAACCGCCTCCCGCTGCGCAGGGACGTGTTACTGCTGCCGGCCACCCAGTGGGCCTGCATCGCCGGGACCCGATCGCTGGCGCTGGCCGCCGATCTCGTCGGCGCGGACCCCGACCGGGCGGTGCTGGTGGTGATATCGGAGGCGCTGAGCACCACCTACCAGCCAGCCGACGACACGCTGGAATCCCTCATCGTCCGGCTGCTGTTCGCGGACACCGCCGTTGCCGCGGTGGTTACCGGCCGCCCCCGAGCAGAATCGATCCTGCGCCTGGATGCGGCCTGGCATCACACCCTGCCCGGGACCACGGACCTGCACCGCCTGGACACCCGGGCCGACGGGACCCACTTCGTCATGGACCGCCGAGGACCGCGTGCCGTCCAGGAGACGGTCGCCGCGATGTGGGCATGGCTGCGCGTACGCCACCAGGACGACCGGCACCCGTGGCACCCCGATCTCCTGCTCGCCCATCCCGGCGGGACCCGGGTGCTGGAGTACATGGAACAGACGATGCCCGACGGCTGGCCCGGGGGACTGCTGGCCTACAGCCGGGCCGGCTACACCACGGGCAACCGCGGCGGCGCCGCCGTACTCGACATCCTGCGGCGCGCGTACGACGCCGGCCAGAAATCCGGCAGTCGCACCGTGCTCTACGCGGCCGCGCCCGGACTGACCGCCACGGCCGTGGAGGGGGAGTGGCTGTGAGGCGGTGACCGGGGACCCGCCCCGCTCGTCCCGGCAGCCGCCCTACACGTCGAGTTCCGCCCAGACGACCTTTCCGGCATCGGTCCACCGCACGCCCCAGCGCGTGGTGAGCTTGTGGACCACGTGCAGGCCGCGCCCGCTGTCACCGAGCAACTCGGCGCGGCGCAGACGCGGCCGGCCGTTGCCCGCGTCGCCGACCTCGCACGTGAGGCGGTGGCCGGCTCTGACCAGCCGTATCGTGACGGGCCCGGTGCCGAAGAGGACGGCGTTGGTGACCAGCTCGCTGATCACCAGCAGCGCGCTGTCCCGGCCCTGGTCGCTGATGCGCCATCGCCGCAGCAGGGCGGCGACCAGAGCGCGGGCGCGGGCGGCGGTGTCGTCGGCGGCGGGCAGCCGCCAGGTCGCCGTGTCCCGGCTGCGCCGGCCGGTCGTACGGGCGAGCAGCAGGGTCACGTCGTCGCGCAGGCGACCCTGCGGGGCCAGCTCGGCGACCACGCGACGCGCGGCCTGCTGCAGATCGTCCCAGGGGTGCACCTCACGCACCGCTTCCCCCAGCCGCCCGATTCCCTCATCGATGGAGGCCACCGGGTCCTCCACCAGACCGTCGGTGTACAGGGCGAGGAGCGAACCGGGCGGTGCGGCGAACGACTGCAGGTCGAACGGCTCCCGCACCGCGAACTCGGCACCCAGCCCGGGGTGCGGCTGTGCGGTGACGGTGGTGGCTGAGCCGTCCGGGTGAACGAGGATCGGGGGCAGGTGCCCCGCGTTGGACATGACGACGCGGTGGTCGACGGGATCGTAGACCGCGATGCAGCACGTCGAGCCCAGCGCGCTGTAGCCGGCCGCCAGGCCCGCGTCCGTGTCGTCGAGGAGCGTGACCGTCTCGTCGAGACGCTCCAGGACCTCGTCCGGGCCCAGCCCCGCCGACAGCAGCGCGCGGGCCTCCATGCTCAGCTGGCCCATGGCGGCCGCGGCCCCCAGACCGTGCCCGACCACGTCGCCGACCACCAGCGCGGTACGGTCGCCCGGCAGCGGGAAGCTGTTCACCCAGTCCCCGCCGACGCCCGCGCTGTCGGGGGTGGTGGGCTGGTAGACGCTGGCGACCTCGATGGTGTCGCTGCCGGTCCGCGGCAGCAGTCGGCGCTGCAACGCCAGGACCTGGGCGTGCTCCCGCTGATGCTGGCGGGCCAGATCCACGTGCCGGGCGGTCTTGGCCACGAGTTCCTGCAGGTCCAGCAGCTCGCTGTCACGGAAGGGATGCTCCGGCCGGCGCCAGACCTCCGTCACCCCCAGCACGATGGGTCCCGGAGTGCCTTCCGGCCCTCTGACCACCAGCGGTATGCACGCCACGCTCGCGGGCAGGTTGCCGGGCACCAAGGCGCGCACCAGCCGGGGATCGCCGAGCACCCGCTCGATCGCCGCACGGTCGGGAATGACGATGGCCTGCGGCACGTCGTCGCGCGTCACCGCGCCCACCAGCAGACGGCTCGCCTCGCGGGGAAGGTTGTCCCCGCGCGTCAGATACCCCTCGGGCCAGGCCCGGTCCGGCGCCAGGGCCGCCCGACGCAGCCGGATGCGCTCGTGCGCCTGCTCGATGACCGCCTCTCCCGTCCACACGGCGAAATCGAAGTCCACGGCGGCCACGTCACCCCAGGCCAACAGGGACTGGGCCAGGGACTGCGCCGTCTCGCCGATGTCCAGGGACGTCCCGATCGCGGCGGCGGAGGCGTACAGATGCAGCCGTCTGGCCATGGCGATCAGGGAGACCGTCAGCCCGCCCTGTGACGCCGCGGCGGGCAGGATGCTCATCGAGACCACCAGGTCGGTGCCGTCGTCCCGCCGCAGGCGTTGCACCCGGGCGACGTGCGCCTCCTGCGTCTCGATGACGTTCTGCAGCCTCTGGGTGACGGTCGGTACGTCCTCGGGAGGCAGCAGCGCGGAGAAGGCCGTGCCCGGCGCGGCGGTGACACCGGCGAAAGGGGCCGCGTCCAGATTGCAGCTGGTGATCGTCAGATTCCGGTCGAGGTTGACCACCGCTAGGATCTGTTCCTGACCTCCACCCTCACGCCCCTCACCTGCGGATCCCTGGCCACGGCGGGCGCTCTGCGCACCGGCGGGGTCCCGGGCCGCACTGGCTCCCGCCCGGGGGACGTAGTCCGCCAGGGCGCCGCTGACCATGTCGAACGGCGAGTCGGGCGAAGAGGGGGATGTGGGGTCCATGCGGCTCACTCAGCTCGCTGACTCCGGCACACGCCGGAGAGGCATTCCCGAGTACGTGCGATCGAGCCCCGAGATCCCTCACCGCACACCTCTTGGATAGCACAGAACGCCGTCCTGACCGTAGGGGGAGCCGCCGGCGAAGGAGCCCGGGCCGGGAAAACGCGCACGCCCTGATGTCTCTCAAGGAAATGATCTCCTGGCGGCCCTAGTCTCGGTCCCGTCACCGAGGAGGGCTTCTGATGCGCAGCGTGACCTATTCGATGAGCATGTCGCTCGACGGCTACATCGTCGGACCGGACGGCCGTTTCGACTGGACGGCGCCGGACCCGGACGTCTTCCGCTTCTGGATCGAGGAGATCCGAGACGTCGGCGTCCACCTGATGGGACGACGGCTGTACGAGACGATGCTGTACTGGGAGACGGCCGACCAGGATCCGTCGCTCGGCGAGGCGGAGCTGGAGTGGACCGCGCTGTGGAAGCCGCTTCCCAAGGTGGTGTTCTCCTCCACACTGCACGAGGTGCAGGGAAACGCCCGCCTGGCTTCCGGCAGCGTGGCGGAGGAGATCGAACGACTGCGCAACGAGCCCGGCGAGGGCGAGATCGCGATCGGAGGCGCCACCCTTGCCGCCGAAGTGGCCGCCGCGGGTCTGATCGACGAGTACCGGACCATCCTCTACCCGGTACTGGTCGGCGGAGGCATTCCATACTTCCCCCGGCACGAGCGCCGGGTGGACCTCGAACTGGTCGAGACCCGCACCTTCAGCTCCCGGTTCGTCCACCTGCGCCACCGGGTGGTGCGCTAGCCGCCGTCCCCGTCCCGTCCGACATCGACGTGCAGGGGTCTTATCAGCACCGCTGTCAACGACATACCCTCGCGCCACTCGCACACCCAACGCGAGCACGTAGGTGTCATCCGGCTTGCAGGGAAACGGAGTTGACATGGCAGCCGCATCGAAGAGACGACGGCTCGGATCCATACGGCGGCGGGTGGGCGCGGCCGCCGCTCTCGCCATCGCCGCCGCGACGCTGGCAGGGGCCCCGCCGGCGTCGGCCGGGAGTTCGCAGGGGCATCGCATTCCGACCGTCAGGTCGGGGGACGCGCGGTTCGAGATCCTCTCGCCGACGCTGATCCGCACCGAGTACGCGGGCGACGGCGCGTTCACCGATGCCCCGACCTTCAACGCGATCGGCCGCGGCGGCTTCGACCCGGCCGCCTACACGGCCACCACGTCCGGAGGTTGGCTGACCATCAGGACGAGGGCGCTGACCCTGCGCTATCAGGTGGGCTCCGGGCCCTTCAACGCCCGTAACCTGTCCGTTCACCTGACTGCCGGCGGTACCCCGGTGACCGCCACCCCGTGGCAGCGGCTGACCTGCGAGGTCGGCGCGCTGTGCGAGGCGGAGAGCCTTCAGCTGAACGGGCTGTCCGTGGCGGCCGACCACGCCGGTCACACCGGCATCGGCTTCGCCGCGGGCTTCGAGGGCACCGGCAGCTCGGCATCCGCTGACATCGATGTCAAGCAGGCCGGTGCCTACCAGTTCGGCCTGCGGTACGCCAACTCCCGTGGCGCGGACGGCCAGACCCGCACCCGTACGCTGACCCTCTCGGTGGACGGCGGCGAGCCCCGGACGGTCACCCTGCCGACCACGGCCGACTGGGACACCTGGAGCCTGGCCACCGCGCACCTCGACCTGACCGCCGGCCACCACACGATCGCCCTGACCCGGACCGCCTCGGACAGCGGCGACGTCAACGTCGACAGCGTCGCCCTGGTCCACCCCGGTGACGCCTATCCGCCGGTCGACAGCACGGCGATCACCGACTGCCCGCTCGGCACGAGCTGCGAGGCGGAAGCCGGAAGGACCGGCGGCAGCGCCGTCAGCGCCACCGACCACACGGGATACGCGGGCAACGGCTTCGTCGCGGAGCTCAACAAGGGCTCGAGCCTGACCACCCATGTGGTCGGCGTTCCGGCCGACGGCACCTACACCCTGCGGGTGCGCTACGCCAACGGCACCGGCGGCGACGGCCTCCACCAGACCCGTACGGCCTCGGTCTCCGCCGGCAGCGCCACCGCCCCCCTGACACTGCCGGCGACACAGGACTGGGACACCTGGGCGACCGCGTCGGTACCCATGGCCCTGAAGGCGGGCGACAACGACGTCACCCTCGACTGCCCCGAGGCGGCGAGCTGCCACGTCAACCTCGACACCGTCTCCGTGGCCGCCCCGCAGCAGGCCGCACCAGCGCCGCACCTCGCCCTCGGCGGCTACCGCCGGGGTCTGGACGGCGTGAACGGCGACGGCAGTGCCCCGGTCACCACCCCCGGTCTGCTGCACCGGGACGGCTGGTACCTGCTGGACGACACCCCCTCGGCGCTCTACGACACCGCCTCCAAGAAGGCCACCTCGCGGCCCTCGCACGGCGGTTCGCCCTATCAGGACGGCTACCTCTTCGGCTACGGCCACGCCTACAAGCAGGCACTCACCGACCTGGCCACCCTGACCGGCCCACCCCAGCTGCTGCCGCAGTGGGCATACGGCGTGTGGTACTCGGAGTACATCGACCGCACCGCGGCGGACTACGAGCACACGATCCTTCCTGCCTTCCGGTCCGAACACGTACCGCTCGACGTGCTGGTGACCGACACGGACTTCAAGGCCGTGAACACCTGGAGCGGTTGGGAGATGGACCCGGCCAAGTTCCCCGACCCGAAGGGCTTCTTCGACTGGTCGGCCGCGCAGGGGCTGCACAACACCCTCAACGTGCACCCGAGCATCCTCGCCTCCGACCCGCAGTTCGCCCGGGCGCAGGCCACGGCCAAGGGCAAGCTCACGAAGGGCGGTTGCGCCTCGGCAGCCTCGGTCGACGACAACTGCTACACCTTCGACTTCGGTGACCCCGACCAACTCAAGGCGTACCTGGACCTGCACCGGACCCTGGACGAGCAGGGCAACGACTTCTGGTGGCTCGACTGGTGCTGCGACTCCTCCCAGTCGTCACTGCGGGGCGTCACACCGGACGCCTGGATCAACCAGCAGTACGCCGGACTCACCGGGGAGACCAACAGCCGCGGATTCGTCCTTTCCCGCGCCTACGGCTCCCTCCAGGCGGGCGGTTACAGCGGCCAGCAGGCGCTGCCGACCGGACCCTGGGCTGACAAGCGCACCACCGTGCACTTCACCGGCGACACCGCCTCCACCTGGGGCACGCTGAAGCTGGAGGTCGGCTACACGCCGGGGGAGTCCGCCGCGACCGGGACGGCGGCCATCACCCATGACATCGGCGGGCACAACGACACGACAGGGCTGACCGGCTCGGAGACCTACACCGACGGCGGCCAGACCCGTACCACGCACAAGCTCCCGGACGACCTGTACGCGCGCTGGGTGCAGTTCGGCGCCTTCCAGCCGATCGACCGGCTGCACAGCAACCACAGCGACCGGCTGCCCTGGCAGTACGGCACACAGGCACGGAAGTCGGCCGACAGGTTCCTCAACCTCCGCGAGAACCTGGTGCCGTACACATACGCACTGGCCGCGGAGGCGAACCGGACCGGTGTGCCGATCGTCCGTCCGACCTACCTGGAGTATCCGGACGAGGCACGGGCCTACGAGACGGCCACCAGCGAGTACTTCTACGGCTCCGACGTCCTGGTCGCCCCGGTGACGACACCGGGCGCGACGGCGACCACCAGCGTGTGGTTCCCGCCCGGCCGGTGGACCGACTACTTCACCGGCAGGACCTACCAGGGCGGCACCACCCAGACCATCACCACCGGCCTGGACACCATGCCGGTGTTCGTCAGGGCCGGCGGCATCCTGCCGACCCGCACCCATGACGTCACCGACAACGACCGCAACCCGCTCACCGACGTCACCCTGACCGTCGCCTCCGGCGCGTCGGGCTCGTACCGCCTGTACGAGGACGACGGAGCCACCGGGCGGAAGGGACACAGCGCCACCACGACCGTGCGGTACGAGGACAAGGGCACGCGCCACACCGTGTCGATCGGCCCGGCGCGGGGCTCCTTCCACGATCAGGTGCAAAGCCGCCGCTGGACCCTGTCCGTCCTGGGCACCACCCATGCGCCGACCAAGGTGAGCGCGACCGGAGTGCGGCTGACCCCGCGCGACTACCGCTGGGACGGCTCCACCGGAACACTTACGATCACCCTTCCCCGGCACACCGTCCACGGCCCGATCAGCGTCACCTACCAGGACTCGGTTGCGAAATCCCTTTCCGCGAGGGGAGAGAGGGGTTGACGCTTTTTCAAACGGTGTCATTTACAAGGGAATTGCAGACAGGCGCCTCACAGGAAAAGACTCGCCACTTCCCTTCCGCGGTGTAACTTCTACCCGTCAGTAGGGGCTTGAACAAGGGTGGATCTGTGGCTGCCTCTCCGCGAACCGAGAAATTCGCCGCATACCTGCGGATGCTGAAAGAGCGCAGTGGCCGGGGATACGACCGCCTCGGCAAGGAGGCGGGCGTCAGCGGTTCCAGCCTGCATCGGTACTGCTCCGGCCTCAGCGTCCCGGCGGACTACCGGGTGGTGCACGCCTTCGCCAAGGTGTGCGGTGCGAGTGCGGAGGAGCTGCGCGAGCTGCACCGGTTGTGGGCTCTGGCGGACAGCGAACGGGACACGCCGGAGCCCACTGCCGAGGAGGAGGTGCAGACTGGCCCCGCACCGGAGGACGTCACGCCGCCGCAGATCACCCTCGATCAGGACGTGGTGTCGCGACGGTCCTGGCTGCCCCGCAAGCTGTCGCCCCGATGGGCGATCCTGGCCGCCGTCGTCGCGGTGATGCTGGTGGCCGGTTTCGTGTGGCTACCCTCCGAGAACACTGCCGGTGACGCTCCGACCGGGGACAGGGTGCTGGACTCCCCGGGATGCGCGACGGTGAGCATGGGGGAGCACGACGAGTGCGTGCGCGAGGTGCAGAGCCTGCTGGTGCGGGCCAAGGGAAAGCTCGCTGTCGACAGTGACTTCGGGCCGGAGACCCTGCGCAGGGTGACCGCCTTCCAGGTGCTGGCGGGCGTGACGGCCAGGGGCGTGGTCGACGAGGACACCAAGAAGGCGCTGTACGCGCAGAAGGTGAGCATGGTGACCTGGTCGCCGGACCGGGTGGCGAAGCGGATCCGGGAGGTGTTCGTCGAAGACCCCGACACCGCCGTGGCCATCGCCCGCTGCGCCTCCTTCCTCGACCCCCTGTACGTCCTGCCCAACACCAACGGCAGCCGCAACTGGGGCGTCTTCCAGATATCCGACGCCCGCCTGCGCGAGCTCGGCGGCACACCGCTGCGGGCGTTCGACCCGGACTGGAACATCAAGGCCGCCCACCGGCTGTGGGCCGTACGGCACGACTTCCATGACTGGCCCTCCTGCCAGGCGGCCCTCAAGAACACGCCGAAGAGCTGAAGCGTGGAGCTCCGGGCGCCGCCGCGGCGACATCCGGAGCTCCACTCCCCCGACAGCGGCGTCAGACCGTGCCGTCCTCCCACCACCAGTCACGGCCGAGGTCGGCCCGGCTGTCGACGTGCTGGTGGTCGGTGTTGTACGTCTCCAGCCCGGAGAACCCGCAGGTCTCCGCCTTTTGGTAGACGGTCTTGTTGGCCACGCCGGGCACGTCGAGGTCGGCCGCGGTGCCGTACAGGTGCATGCTGTCGCTGGCGCCGCCGATCTCGGCGTTGTGCGCGATGCTGCGGAAGCCGGAGTTGACGGTGATCGGCTTGTCGCCCAGCTTCTTGCGCAGCGCCTCCAGCTTGTACATGCAGCGGCGGACGTTCTCCTTCACCTGCGAGGCGCTGAGCTTGCCGCCGTTGAAGGTGCCGTCCGACTGGTTGACGAACTCGCTCCAGTTGAAGTGGAGCGTCGAACCGTCCGACTGCTCCAGCGAGTTGAGCTTGGCCTGGGTGTTGGGCCCGACACTGCCGTCGACGGAGAGGCCGTACGCCGCCTGGAACCGGCGCACGGCCGCCGCCGTACCGGGGCCGAAGTCGCCGTCGATGCTGACCCGGCTGTGGCTGGCGCTGTCCGCCGCCCAGCCGGCGACCCGGATCTGCAGCTCGGTCACGTCCGCGCCGCTGTCGCCCTGGTTCAGGGTGCGCGACCACGAATAGGCCTGCGCGGTGCCGGAGAACAACAGCTGGCCGAACGCGACGCCGGCGCCGGCGGCCAGCGTGCCCCGCAGCATGGTGCGGCGGTTCATGGGACGGAAGGAGGAAGCCATGGTCGTCCTTTCGGGAACGGTGAGCGGTAAGGGGCGAGCGGTCAGTAGGCGATCTGGAAGGTGACGTTCTGCGCGTCGATGTCGTAGGCGTGCACGCGCAGGACGAAGTGGGTGCCGTCCTTGACGTCGGTGGCGACGGTGGCCCACTCGGTGCCGTGCGTGGTGTACGCGTCGTCGTTGTTGCACTTGCTGGTGTGGTCGACGAACACCACACAGGCGTCCAGGTAGATGCCCTGCGGCCCGTCCGTGAGGAGGCGCATGTTGATGTCGTTGCACCGCGAGGTCGTGGTGTAGGTGCCGTACTCCTTGGCGGCCGCCTGGTAGTGGTACGTCAGGGTCTTGGCCCCGCCGTAGCAGCTGGTGGCGGCAGCGGCCGAGGGCTGCGCCGACGCGGGCGCGACGCCCGCCGTCAGCAGCGCGGCCGTGGTGAACAGGGCCGAGGCGAACGTCCTTGTGCTGATCATGGTGGTCTCCGTGGATGAGGGGGGTCAGTAGGCGATCTGCATGACGGCGTCGTCGCCCTCCAGGGGCACGCCGGCGGGCACCGTGAACTTGGTGTCGTCCAGGACGTCGGTGGCGATGGTCGTCCAGCTACGGCCGACCCTGGTCCAGTGGTTGCAGGTGCCGTACTTCGCGAACTTCACGCAGGCGTTGACGTAGTCGGCGGTTCCGCCGATGACGCGCATGTTGATGTCGTTGCAGCGGCTCGTGGTCCAGTAGGGGCCGAACTCGAGTGCGTCCCCGTAGTGCACGGTGACCGCCCCGCCGTAGCAGGAGGTCGCTGCGGCGGCCGGAGCGGCCGAGGCGGAGGCGGTCGTCGGTGCGGTGAGGCCCAGGGCCACGAGCAGCGCGACCGGAAGCGCGCGTGCGAACCGGGTGGTCATGCGGGTTCTCCTGTCGCGGGCGGGGTCAGCGATTGGCCAGACGGTCCAGATCGGCCTGGGTGCCGTTGAACACGTCCGCGGTCGCGGGTGCCTGGATGCCCGGGAACAGTGCGGCGTCGGTGTACTGCCACATCGTCCAGGTCGTGGAGCCGTTCGGCAGCGGCGGCTGGGTGATCGACTGGCGGTAGTCCGCGAGTTGCATCGGATAGCGGGCGAAGGCGGTCGTCGAGCCCAGGCAGTCGTCCAGGAAGGACTTCTGGGTGTAGATGATCGGAGTGCGGCCGAAGGCGGCCTCGACCCGGTCGAGCCAGGCCTTGAGGTCGGCGACCGTGCCGTAGACGGGGCAGCGTCCGGTGCCGTCGTCCATGCGTTCCAGGTCGAAGATCGGGGGCAGGTCGCCCGCCCGCTGCCCGGTGTAGCCGGTCGCGCGTACGGCGGCGATGAACCGGTCGGCCTGCGCGGCACCCGTGTCCGGCGCACTGCCCGTGTAGAAGTGGTACGGCGCGACGGCCAGCCCGGCCGCCCTGGCCGCCGGGAGGTCGGTGGCGAGGTACTCGTCGGTGACGTTCATGCCCCGGGTCGCCTTCACCGTCGCGAACTCGACACCCGAGGCCCGCACGGCCTTCCAGTCGATCGGCGCACCGCCCGGGTGCTGGTACTTGGCCGTGTCCAGGCCGTCGATGGAGTAGCCGGCCGGGCGCGGGGGAGTGCAGTACGTGTTACGGCTGGACCAATCCACCAGCTTGGCCCAGGTGTTGGGTCCCACGACGCCGTCGGCACTGAGGCCGGCGCAGTGCTGGAGCTCGATGACCCGGCCCTCGGTCCCGCCCCCGAAGTCGCCGTCGATGGTCAGCGGCGGATAGTGGTACGGCTCCATGGCCAGGTTCAGCCGGCACTGCACCTCCTTGACCTCGGCCCCGTTCGCGCCCTTGCGCAGCGTCGGCCGCGTGTCGGTGTGGCCGCACACGGTCGACTGCGCCGTACTCGCCGTGCCCTGGGTGGCGCAGGTGTGCGGTCCGGCGGCCCAGGTGTTCAGCGCCGCCCAGGTCTGCGGGCCGAGGACACCGTCCACGCCCAGCCCGGCGCACCGCTGGAACTCCTTGACCCGCGTCTCCGTCGCCGGCCCGAACGAGCCGTCCGCCGCGATCGGCGTGTACCGGCTCGGTTTCGTCGCCAGGTTGAGTTCGCACTGCGCCTCGACCGCCGCGTCCCCCGTCGATCCCCGCTGCAGTGTGGGCTGTTCGCTCGTGTGCCCGCAGACCGCGATCGCGGTGGCGGCGGACCCTGCCGCCTGCACGACCGCCGTGCCGCACAGGGGCAGGACCGCTGCCACGGCGAGGGTCAGACCCCGCAGAAGCGTCCTTCGTCCCATCTGGTGTTCCCCCTCTGATGAGTGGCCGGGAGCCCCCGGCGCGGATCATGCTGGCAGCGCCCGTCCCCAACCGGACCCCGTCACCCCCGGATTGGGACGCCGGGATGGTCTCAGGGGTGTGACCTGCGAAGAAGGGTCCGCGGTGGGACGAATGTGGGACGCCGACGGAGACAAAAGACGCCGGATTTCCGTCGCGATCGGTCACCCGCGCTGACGGAAACGGTCCATCGGGTTCTCGCGGGTTCCGTCGAGCGACAGAAGATGTGTCTTCTCTGTGCAAGCGGGAGCTGGAGGGGTACCTGCGACTGGCGGCCGGTCGGCGGCCGTGTCCGGCGGTGCTGTTCTGTGAGGCAGGGGGAGATCGAGGTGGGGTTGCGTGAGGCGCACGGCGCCCGGCCGTCCGGGCGCTTCGCCCGGATTCTGGCGGGCCGTTACCGTCTGGACGCGCTGATCGGCTCGGGAGGCGCGGCGGACGTCCACCGGGGGTTCGACCTGCGGTTGCGACGACCGGTGGCCGTCAAGATCTTCCGCGCCGGCACCGGCTTCGACACGGAGGAGGACTTCCGCAGCGAGGCGGTCATTCTGGCCCGGCTGCACCATCCGGGGCTGGTGACGGCGTACGACGCCGGACGCCACGACGGCGAGGCGTTCCTGGTCATGCAACTCGTCGACGGCCCCACCCTCAAAGCCCGCCTCGCGCAGAGCCCTCTGTCGAGTGAGGCGACCGCAGCGCTCGGTGCCGAACTCGCCGACGCCCTCGCGCACGCCCATGAAGAGGGGATCATCCACCGGGACGTCAAACCGTCCAACATCCTTCTGGACGCCTCCGGCCGACCTCATCTGACCGACTTCGGGATCTCCCGGCGCCTGGACGCCACCACCCGGACCGCCACCGGCACCCTGGTCGGCACGGCGGCCTATCTGTCCCCTGAGCAGGTACTCGGCCGGCCCGTGGGGCGCCCCGCCGACGTCTACGCGCTCGGCCTGGTCCTCCTGGAATGCCTCACCGGCAGGCTCGAATACGACGGCACGCCCCTGGAGGCGGCCATAGCCCGGGTGCATCGCCCGCCCGCCATTCCGGACTTCCTGCCCGCCGAACTGGCCACCCTGCTGCGTCAGATGACGGCCCTGGACGAAGAGACCCGCCCCACGGCACACGACTGCGCACGAATCCTGGCTCAGCCGACTGCGGTGCCGCACGCCGCGGAACGGACTGTGTGCGCGGCCGTGAGCAGCGTCGTGCCTGCGGCCGCGGAGTACGCAGACGCCGGGGGTACCCACCACGGCCTCCTGCCTGACGCGAAGCCGCTCGGCCTCTCCTGGGCGGCACTTCGGCCCGCCTTCGCCCGCAGCCGCCTCGGGATGTGCGGATCCGCGGCCGCACTGGCCGCCGTCGTCACCGCGGGTCTCGTCGTCACCGACGGCCTCTCGCAGCACGGCGCCACCGGCGAAGCGGCTCCGTCGGCCAGCAGTCCGGCCGTGCCGTCATCCCCCGGCACTCCCACAGGCGATGACCACAGCCCCGCCACACCGACGCGCTCGTCGACCCCGTCCTTCTCGGCCCACCCGATTCGGGACGGGGCCCCGGGCGGCGGCGCTCACCCCTCGTCGGATGGCGGCCCGGGCCGCCATCCGGGCGACCGCGCCGCATCGGCATCCGGCAAGGGCACGCCAGTCGATGCCACGGCACGGGGCAAGAAGAAGTCCCCGAGTGATCTGCCCGGGCAGGGCAAAGGGGGGAAGGGCAAGAAGGACAACCGCGCGTATGGAGATCGCTAGTGGGCCGTCCCCGTCCTCGGGCGCTCGCGACCCTACGCCTCGGGGTCGCGCAGGCCGACTGCGTCATGCCGCCAGAACGGCTCCGCGTAGACCAGCGTCCCCGTCATCCATGGCTCGTGCTCCGGGAACCTGATGACCTGAAAGGCAGCGTCCGGTATACGCAGGGACGGCTTGCGGAAGCCCAGGCCACCGCCGGGCACGAAGCCGAAACGCGAGTAGTAGCCCGGATCGCCCTCCAGAAAGACGAGGGGAACGGCCCGTTCGGCGAGGACCTCCAGTCCGTGCCGGACCAGGGCCGAGCCGATACCGCGCCGCTGGAACTCCGGCGTGACGGCCAGCGGACTGAGGACGTGCACGTCCACCAGCCGGCGAGGGGCATCGAGAAGACTGCGGGTGAACATCACGTGCCCGACGACCTGTCCGCCCTCCACGGCGACCAGCGAGAGACCGTCCTCGGGCGTGACGGTGCTCCGCAGGGTGTCGACCAGGTCGGCCACGACGAGGCCATGGTCACCGAACGCCCGCAGGTGAACGTTCCGTACGGCCGGTCTGTCGGTCGGAAGTTCTGCGCGAAGATCCATGCCCGGAGGGTAAAGGCCCCTCGGGGCGGCTCGCACACGGTTTTGGAGCAGGAACGACACGCGGCCCGACGCCTTCCGTAGGAGTGGATCGTGCTGTGTAGAGCGGGGTGACCGCGCTGCGCCTGGTAGGTCCGTCCGGCCACGCACTGTTCGCCGTCGGGCGGGGTCAGCTCCCTCTCAACAGCCGTCCCGGGACATGACGACCACGCCACGCCCGGTCGTCTCCTGTGGGCTACGTCGTGGTCGTCGTGGCGGGGAGTCCCGCGTTCGTGAGGGCCGAGGTGGGTTCGGAGAGCAGGTGGGCTCGGCGTTCTTCCGGTGTCAGGGAGCGGAAGATCCGATCACGAGCGGCCGACAGGAGGCAGGCGATGTCCCTTTCGGCGGCCCAGATCCGGATCGTACGGTCCTCGGCGGCGGAGCCCGGCGGCTGTCCGGCAGCCAGGCGACGGAGGTGCATCGGTCGCGGTGGATGCCGATCACCCTGCTGTCCCCGCCGAGCGACGGATTCCACAGACCCACCGTGCGGTCGTCCGAGCAGGTGGCGATGCGGCTGCCGTCCGGGGACCAGGCGAGGCCGCGGACGCGGGCGTCATGGCCCCCGAGGAGGTGCAGGAGGGTGCCGGTGGCGGTGTCCCAGACGCGTACGGTCCAGTCGGCGGAGCTGGTGGCGAGCCGGGTGCCGTCGGGAGACCAGGTGATCGCGTCGACGGCTTCCGGGAGTCGGTGATCAGTTCCTCGAGCTGGTCGATCACCAGCAGCGTGCGGCCGGGGAGCACGCCGCCAGGGGTACGAGTCCCGAGACTGCCGGCGAGGTGCTGCAGCGGCTCGGCGCCGGGCACCATCATCGGCAGGACGGTCCACCGCGAGCGCAACAGACGCGGCAGCACCCCGGCATGCACCAGCGAACTCTTCCCGCTTCCCGACATCCCCGTGACACACACGAACCGCTCCTGCGGATCGGGCGCGGACGTGTTCAGCCGTCGGACGATCTGCGTGACCTCCTCGTCCCGCCCGAAGAACACGGCCGCCTCCGACCGGCCGAAGGCCGCGAGCCCCGGATAGGGGGTGTCCTGCGGATCCCAGGCCGGCTGCGGCGCGGCGGGATGCGTCTGCCGGTGGACCACCACCTGGCCCACGACGACCACACCCAGCAGGACGATCACCACGAACGGCGCGAGCCGGTCGAGGGAGCGCACGACCGGCGACTGGACCGCGTTCGCGGCGAAGTTGGCCGCGACTTCCAGAAACGCGGCGGAGACCAGGACCGCGACTTGCAGAGTCTGAGGTGAGCGTTGCCGCATGGGCTTCCCCCTAGTCGCTAGGTGTTGCCCCACCACAGTCCTCTCGAAAC
The DNA here is from genome assembly GCF_040612015.1 of Streptomyces sp. NPDC006476. Lineage (NCBI taxonomy): Bacteria > Bacillati > Actinomycetota > Actinomycetes > Kitasatosporales > Streptomycetaceae > Streptomyces > Streptomyces sp. NPDC006476. Next base: position 190,804 of record NZ_JBEXPK010000006.1, read on the forward strand.
CGAACAAGCCGACAAACCGTCACGCCAGCGAGTGGCCGAACTGCGGGGCGGACAGGGGCCGTTGAGTCGCTCCACGGGAGTTGATGGTGATCTCGTCGGACAAGTACATCGCCCCTATCGAAGGACCCGGCCTCATCCGATGGGGCCATAGCGGAGCGAAGACGTACCACCTGCGTACGCGGGCGCGTTGCCTCCAGCATGGACCGCACCGTGAGCACCGGGCTCCTCGTCCCGGAGGACGAGGAACAGCAGACGTCGTACGGCACCTGCCTCGCGGCGCCGCAGGAGGATCCGCCCATCTACGCCGCGCTGATCAGGGAGTGGCGGGCTCGCGACCGCACGGTACCCGGGGCTCGTGATCCCCAGTGGACGCTGCTCACGGCCATCACTCCCGCGATCACGGCGCACCAATCGGGCCCGGTGCGTGCGGCGCGCTGGGAACGCGACGCCGAACTGCGAGCGGAGCAGCCCGCTGATCAGATGCCCGCACGCTGACGCAGCCTCACAGCGGTGCGTTCACGGCCTCGCGGCGTCCGGCGTGGTGCTCCGCGGATGACCGACGGTCCCGTCGACGGCCGAAAAAAGGCCGTCGGGGGTCGTCGCCCCGCACGTGGGGCACCGTCGTCGCCACCGGGCCTGCGAGGAGAGCCGGCCCAGGGCCAGCTGCAGGGCCAGTTCCACGGCGGCCGGCACGAACAGTGCGCCGCTCCCGTTCGGCGGAATCACCCAGCGCAGACGTCCGACGGCACGGTACGGCGCCGGGACCGCCACCCACGCTCCCTTGCCCGAGTAGCGGATGCCCGAACCGATCCAGCGGCCCGTGGGATCGGGCGGCAGGAAGAACGCCACCCGGCGGGCACACACGTCCGCGAGCGCGGGACCGGGTGGCTGCGGGATGCCCAGCAGGGCGTCCAGGGCGGGCATGGCCAGTTCCTCGGGCACGCTGAGCACGTCCCAGAACCGGCCGCACGCGAGCACCGCGATACCCGACTCGCTGTGCCACTGCCGCTTGCACTCGCGTGGATCGTTCGCAGCGGCCGCGAGCCACTCGGTGGCCTGCCGCATGGCGGTCTGCATGGTGTCCTCCGGCTTCCCGTTGCCCGCGCAAGCGGACAGACTCCTCCCACACAGCCGGGACGGCCAGGCCCGGCATATTCATGCTGGTAGATATTTCCACCTGGCGGAAGGGGTGGCGGACCCTGGCGAATCACTTGCCGGTGTTCGCTGCCGGATCACGGCGGAACGCAACCCCCGAAAGGCCGGTGTTTTCCGCGCCCGTCAGGGGTGGGCCGGATCCGTTCCCGTCAACGAGCGTGCGTCCGTGTCCAGCAGTTGGTGGCCCATGGCCGTCGCGGAATGCCGTACGAACTGGCCCTCCCGTTGGCTCGCCACCAGTCCTCCGTCCCGCAGGACGGCGAGCTGGTAGCTGGCGCTGGGGAGGGCGATGCCCACCGCTTCCGCCACCTCGGAGGTTGTGCGGGTGCGGCCGCGTGCCACCTGGGCCAGCACGGAGGCCCGGGTACGACCCAACAGGCGCTCCAGACCGCCACCGTTGAGGGCGACCGTGTCGAACGGCCGGGCGGTGAGCGGAAGGACGAGCAGCGGGCCGAGCGTCGGATCGGCGAGCGCGGTGGGCCTGCGCCAGCAGAAGTAGGAAGGGAGCAGCAGCAGACCCCGGCCGTCCAGATGCAGGTCCCGGTCGGCGGGATAGTCAACCTCCAGAACCGGTGGGTTCCACCGGGCGAACGGCCGCAGACTCTCCAACAGAGCACGGACTCCGCCGTCGAGGAGGGTACGGGCCCGCAGATCGACCTCGGCGTGCACGGCTCGGCGAACCAGGCCCCACCGCGGTTCGAGCAGGGCCTTGGAAGAGACCTCCAACGCCTTGACCAGGGAACCCATGCCTCGGTCTCCCGGCCTGCCGAGCGTCGCGGTCCACGCCGGAAGCGGGCGGGCCCCGGCGAGAATGGCCAGCTCCTGTTGGAGCCGGGCGCGGGGTGTGGCCCGCACCTGTTCCAGAGCTGCGGGCAGACCCTCGTCCGAGACGGACGGGGTGAGGAAGTCGGGGATGTAGCCGACGGGCGGGACGAGCGTCCCCAGCAGATGCAGGGCGCGGCGCGCCTCCGGATCGCGGGCCGTCCGCTGCAGGACACCGCGGCGCCACGCGCCGAACTCGAGCGGCCCCTGTTGGGTGACCAGTCGGCAGGCGGCGCAGACGAGTTCCCACAGCGGATCGGGGCGACGGGCCACGCGGATGCTCTGTAAGTCGAGGGACGTGAAGTGGATGCGGAGCATGCAGGCCTCATTTCATGGTGGTGGGGGGTTGGTCGAGGCGATGCGTGATACGGGTCCATCAAGGGGGACGAGTGGCCAGTGCCCTTGGTTGACTGCGGCGCCGCCTCGTGCGGAACCTCTGGTTCCGGTCCGGGTGCTGGGCGGCGGTCGAGCGTTCCTTCCCTGCAGCAATCGCGGCTGCATACTGCCTGTCAGGCCCATTCTCCGAGGAGCGCCTCATGCCCGCAGCCTTCCGACTACTGACCACCGGATACGCCGACACGCGCGTGGCCGGCACGGTCAGCCTGCTCGTCGACGGCGCGACCGTCGTGGTCGTCGATCCCGGCATGGTCGCCGACCGCCGGCTCATCCTGGATCCGCTGAGGGACCACGGACTGAGCCCCGAGGACGTCACCGACGTCGTCTTCAGCCACCACCACCCGGACCACACGCTGAACGCCGCCCTGTTTCCGGCAGCCCGCTTCCACGACCACATGGCCATCTACCGCGACGACATCTGGGAGGACCGGGACGCGGACGGTTACCACCTCTCCCCGTCGATCAAGCTCATGACGACGCCCGGACACACCCCGCAGGACATCAGCACCGTCGTCACGACCGACGAGGGCCTCGTGGTCCTGACCCATCTGTGGTGGACCGCCGAGGGGCCGGCGGACGATCCCTTCGCCCCGGACCGCGAGCAGTTGCGGGCTGCCAGGGAGAAGGTCCTCGCCCTCGGCCCGGCGCTGATCGTGCCGGGGCACGGGGCACCGTTCACGCCGTCGGCGTCGACACCCGTCTGAGGAGTCGGCGCAGGCACCCGTCGCCGGTCACGCGGTACGCCGCTCATCGGTCCCATCTCGCCAGTTCCGTGCCGGCGGCGTCGAGGACACGGAAGGTGGGGCCGCCGGTGAGCTGAACGGCCCCGGTGCTGCCGTGCTGAGGTGCGCTGACGGCGTACGCCGTGACGTAGGCGGGACGTCCGGCCAGCCGCACGATGGGGAGGTCGGTGGTCCGGCCGCTCTCCGTCATCGTGATCCGGGCCGCGGGTTTCTTCCCGGTGTAGGCGAGGATGTGCACCACCCCCCGCTCGAGGGGGTACCAGTCGTGGGTGATCGGTACCGCGTCCGGCTGTTCCACGTCGAGCGGACCGACGCAGTCGGGTTTCTCGTCGCCTGCGCGGGCGTCGCACATCTCGCGCGGTTTCAGCATGTACCACACGCCCAGTCCCGCCTCGATCCGCTCTCCGGGTCGTACGACGCGCACGCCCGGGCCGCTGCTCGCGGACTCGTGCGGCTGCACCGCGTCACCGGTGACGGCGTCCGAGCCGGAGGATGCCGGCAGCGAGGCGATTCCGATGCCCAGCGGAACCAGCAGCAGCGCGCTGAGGGTGACCACGGTCAGCCGTCGCCGTCGTCTGAGAGTCTCTCCGCGCCGGACGATCCGCTCCCGCGGGAACGCGGTGCCGGCGCATTCTCGTGTGGCTTCGTCCAGTGCCTGCCACAGCTCCGGCACCGGCGGCTGCGGTGACAAGTCGGTCTTCATGTCTGTGCCGTTCCCTCTCACCGTTGTGCCGCGGCGGCGTAGTCCGACAGCGCCGAGCAGTCACGGAGCTTCTTCAGCGCGCGGCTGGCCTGGCTCTTGACGTTGCCGACGGAGCAGCCGAGGACCTGCGCCGTCTCCTGTTCGCTGAGGCATTCCCAGTAGCGCAGCACGACGACGGCCCGTTGACGGGGCGGGAGCGTGGCGAGCGCGGTGAGGAGCTCGCTGCGGGTGTCGTAGCTGTCCTGGCCGCCGGCGCCGTCCGCCGGGGTCCGCTGCTCGGGCAGGTGGGGAGTCAGCAGCTGTACGACGCGCCGTTTGCGGTGCCGGGTGTTGTTGTTGTTGATCAGTGCGCGCCGGACGTACTGGTCGGGTGCGTCCAGGGTGCGTATGTGATGCCAGCGCAGATAGACCTTGGCGAGGGTGACCTGGACCAGGTCCTCCGCCTCGTGGTGGTCACCGTTGGTCAGGAGATAGGCGGTACGCAGCAACCGGGGCCAGCGGGCGGCCGCGTAGGTCTCGAAGTCGTCCGGGCCGTCCTCGGGCAGGTCCTTCCCGTGATCCGCGTCCGTGCTGTCGTCCGCGTCCCGGTGCGAACCCCGGGCCGTTCCTCTTCCGGACGCGGCAGGCGTCCAGGCGCCAGTCATCGCGCACACCCCGTTACCCCGTTTCCTTCCACTGTTCGCGCGCAGGTCGATGGAGCACACGAACTCCATCCAGTAACACCGCTGGGGGAGCACGGGGGTTGCACGCCGACCGAGTCGGCGGCATCGCTCCGTACAATCGCCTCCGTTGCCCGCGGGGTCACGGGAGGCGTTGTGATGGAGCGTTCGGCGGGGCCGGTCGGGGTGACCGCGGCCGGCAAGGTCAGGGGAGCGGTCCAGGACGGGATCACACGTTTCCTCGGCGTGCCCTTCGCCGCCGCGCCCGAAGGACCCCTGCGATTCCGGTCCCCGGTGCCCGCACCTCACTGGGACGGGGTGAGGGACGCCGTCGCGTTCGGTGCCGCGCCTCCACAAGTGGCGCCGACCCCTCGCGCTCCGTCGATGTGGCGGCCCGGTGACGGCCTGGACTGCCTGACGGTGAACGTGTGGACGCCCGCCCCCTGCTCCGCCGGGCTGCCGGTCATGGTGTGGATCTACGGCGGTCTGTGGAAGCACGGCGCGGCGAGCATGCCCCACTACGACGGCGCCACCCTGGCCGCCTCCGGTGTCGTGGTCGTGACCTTCAACTACCGTGTCGGCTTCGAGGGTTTCGGGCACCTGCCCGGCACCGAGGACAACCGGGGGCTGCGTGACCAGATCGCGGCCCTGGAATGGGTGGCGCAGAACATCGCCGCGTTCGGGGGTGATGCCGCCAACGTCACGCTCTTCGGCCAGTCCGCCGGTGCGGCCTCCATCGCCCTGCTCATGGGCGCCCCGGCCGCGCGGGGCCTGTTCCGGCGGGCGATCGCCCAGAGCATCCCCGCCGGTGTCCGTACCGTCGCCGAGGCCGAAGCGGTCACCACGACGATCGCTCGGGCCGCAGGCATCCCGGCCACCCGAGAGGCTTTCGCCGCCGCGCCACCCGAGACCGTCCTGGCCGTCCAGGACGAGCCGTTGCGCGAGCGGGACGGGCTGACCGCGTTCGCGCCGGTCGTCGACGGTGACCTCGTGACCGGGCCCGTATGGGCGGCGCTGCGGGAGGGCGCGGGCCAGGACGTGGAGCTCGTCTGCGGTTTCACCCACGAGGAATTCCGGGGTCAGGGCGCGCCGCCCCCGCCGGACGTCGACCTGGCGGTCGTGGCGGAGGCGATCGGGCTGGAGAAGCAGTCGGCCGACGACTACCGCCGGGCCCATCCCCACCTGAGTGATCCGGACCTGTTCACGGTGATGCTCTCCGACGCCCTCGTCAGGATGCCCACCACATGGGTGGCCGAGGCCCACGCACGCAGCGGCGGGCGAACCTGGCTCTACGACTTCGCCTGGCAGGGGCCCACCCTGGGGGCCGCCCACGGGGTCGACATCCCGTTCGTCTTCGGTACGACGGCGACCCGCCCGGCGGCCCGCCTGCTGGGCTCCCCGCCGCCCACCGAATGCGCGGTACTGTCCGAACGCATCCGCACGGCGTGGACGTCCTTCGCCGCCACCGGCGATCCGGGTTGGCCCCGCTTCACCCCCGACAGCCCCACCACCCGGGTCTGGGACGCGCCGCCCAGCGACGTGCCGTACCCGCTGGGGGATTCGAGGCGCATATGGCAGGACCATCCCCGGCGGACTTGCCCTGGAGTGCGCTCCAAGTCGTAGCGTCGAAGACACAGCGGCGCACGAGGCCGGTGCCGGCGGGTTGTCTCACCGGGGCGCCTTCTCGTGTCCTTTGAACCACGCTCGAACGAGTGCAGGAAAGGCTGGACCACAGCATGCAGAAGCGCAGTCTGCGGGAGTTGCGGGTATCGGCCATCGGCCTGGGATGCATGGGCATGTCCGCCTTCTACGGGTCCACCGACCAGGAGGAGGGGATCGCGACCATCCGACGGGCCCTCGATCTGGGGGTGACCTTCCTCGACACGGCGCAGATGTACGGACCGCTCACCAACGAGTCCCTGGTCGGCGAGGCCATCCGGGGGCACCGTGACGAGTACGTGCTGGCGACGAAGTTCAACTACCGCATGGACGACGCCGTACCGGGCGACATCAGCACGGTCGGGCCGCAGGACGGCTCGGCCGAGCACGTCCGCAGTTCGGTCCACGGCTCACTGAAGCGGCTCGGGACCGACCACATCGACCTGTACTACCAGCACCGGGTCGACCCGAACGTGCCCATCGAGGAGACGGTCGGCGCGCTCGGCGAACTGGTGGCCGAGGGCAAGGTGCGCTTCATCGGGCTGAGCGAGGCGAGCGCGCAGACCATCCGGCGGGCCCACGCCGTGCACCCGGTCACCGCCGTGCAGAGCGAGTACTCGCTGTGGTCGCGAGACGTGGAGGCCGAGGTGCTGCCCGCCTGCCGCGAGCTGGGCATCGGCTTCGTACCGTACTCGCCGCTCGGACGCGGGTTCCTCGCCGGGCGGTTCACCTCGCCGGACGATCTGGACGTGAACGACTGGCGTCGCCAGAACCCCCGCTTCCAGGACGCCAACCTGGAGGCCAACCTCCGGCTGGCGGCCAAGGTGAAGGAGATCGCCGCCGAGAAGGACGTCACACCGGCCCAGCTCGCCATCGCCTGGGTACTGGCCCAGGGTGAGGACCTGGTGCCGATCCCGGGCACCAAGCGGCGCACCTACCTGGAGCAGAACGCCGCCGCGGTCGACATCGCCCTGACCAAGGACGACCTGGCTCGTATCGAGGCGGAGCTGCCCGAGGCGGCGGGAGAGCGGTACGACGAGGCGGGGATGCGGTCCGTCAATCGCTGACCCGTGGACCCCGGGCGCCAGTTGGATGTCCGGACCGGGCGCGGTGGGAGGTCCTTGCGGCTGGAGTAGAGGTGGGGGAGCCTCTCGTGCCGTGTGCCGCAAGGACCTCCGGCGCGCGGTTTCCGCGGCGGGGGGGGAGTGCCGCGAAACCGCGCGTGAGGTGACCGGCTCCGTCACCAGGGGGGAGGTGCGGTCGCCGTGCCACTCGTCACGCGCCTGCCCCGCTCTCGGATTCCTAACCCGACCGAACGTGGGAATAGTTGAATTGTGACCAGCACCACTTCCGCCCTCGTCCGGCCGGGGTGCCCTGGCGTCCTCAGTCCTCAGCGATCCGGATGATGGTGCGGCCCGGGACGCGTTGGTGCGGGGTGAACGCGGCGGCTGCCTCGGCCAGCGGCCGAACCGCGCCCACCCGCACCCGGAGCCGGCCGTCGCGCAGCCGCTCGGCAAGCTCGGCGAGGAGGCCGCGGTCCGGTTCCACGACGAAGAAGACGGCCCGCCCGTCGTCCGGCCGCACGGTGGGCGGATGGGCGATGGTGACCAGCGTGCCGCCGGGGCGCACCAGCCGAGCCGAGCGGTCCAGGACGGCGCCGCCGATCACGTCGAACACGACGTCGACCTGCCCGGCGTCCTGCCACTGGTCGGTCCCCAGGTCGAGAAACGCGTGCGCGCCCAGGTCGAGCACCGTTTCCCGGTCGGCGGCGCGGCCCGTGCCGACCACGCGGGCTCCCACTTCGCGGGCGAGCTGGACGGCGATCGAGCCGACAGCTCCGGCGGCGCCGTGGATCAGCACGGTCTGGCCGGCGACGACACGCGCGTGGGTGAACAGACCCTGCCAGGCGGTCAGTCCGGAGATCGGCAGGGCGGCCGCCACCGTATGGTCGACGTCGGCTGGCAGCGGGGCGAGATTGCGGGCTTCCACGGCGACGTACTCGGCGAGCGATCCGTTGCGGGCCCAGTCGGTGAGCCCGAAGACGCGCTGACCGACGGTGAGGCCGGTCGTTCCGTATCCGAGATCCGTCACCACCCCCGAGACCTCGTGTCCGGGCACGCTCGGGGTGCGGTCGCGGCCGGCCCGGTCGGTCCAGGTCGCCGGCCAGTCGAGTTCTCCCCGGGTGAAGCCCGCGGCGTGCACGAGCACGATGACGTCGTTCTCGGCCGCGTGAGGGTGGGGAAGGTCCGCCAGGGTCAGCCCTGTGACCCCGGCTTCGCGGTTTTGGACGGTGATGGCTCGCACGAGCATTCCTTTCGTGGTGCGGGACGGGAAACGGGAGGTGGAAAGGGCAGGGTCAGTGCGGCCAGGGCGCGTCCATGATGCGCTCGACCATGGACGTACGGCGGAATCCGGGAACGAAATGCTCCAGGACATCCGCGTTGACCGTGCCGTACGTGGTGTCCGGGCGGTGTTTGAGGCCGTCGACGAAAGCCTGCAGAAACTCCTTCTTGAATTCACCACGCGGATGAGCAGCGACGATTTCCTCCACCTCGTCCTCTGCCAGCCGGTCCAGCCCCCAGCCGATCGCGTCGGTCAGCACGCCGTAGTTGGTGGCAGCCGTCTCGGGGCCCATCCGACCGGGAATCCCGGGTGTCGTGTGCAGGGCGATCGCCGTCCAGACCACCTCGGCGGCACTCTGCGAGAAGCCGCGATCGCTCAGAAACCTCCGCGCGTGGTCGGCGCCGTCGAGCTCGAAACGCTGCTCTTTGTCCGAGAACGGAATCAGAAGGCCCGCGTCATGGAACATCGCCGAGATGTAGAGCAACTCGGGGTCGGGCCGGAGGTCCAGCTCACGCGCGTGGAGGGAACCGAAGAGGAATACACGCCGAGAGTGGTGGAAGATCAGGGGATTCGTCTTCTCGCGCAGAAAATCCGTGGCCTCCGCGACGGCGGAGGTCTCGGGGATTTCCACCCCTGCGATGATGTCGGTCATGGTGTCCGTGCTTTCCTGTGCGATGTGCTCCGAGTGGACCGTGCGTCCGTTCTTCACGGTGCCGACCCCCTGGCCCCCCGCGCCGCCTCGGTCCGGCCATGAACCACTCGAATCAGGTCATCCCAGGATGGGCCGGTGAGCTCCGGCACGCATCGGGTGGCGATCCTCGTCTACGACGGCGTGAAACTGCTCGACGTCGTCGGCCCCGCCGAGGTGTTCGGTGAAGCGAATCTGCTCGGTGCCGACTACCGGACCTTCCTGGTGTCGACGACGGGCTCCGACGTCACCTCCTCGATCGGGATGAGGATCACCGTCGACGGCGCCGCCGTCACGCAACCGGACCCCGACACGTTCCTGGACCGGGCGGAGACGTCTATCCCCGGACGCCGGTCACACGCGATCTGGTCGATGCGACCAGGGACCTGGCGGCCCGTTCCGGCCGCCTCGCCTCCGTGTGCTCCGGTGCCTTCGTGCTCGGCGCGAGCGGACTTCTGGACGGCCGGCGGGCGACCACCCACTGGAAGATCGCCGGTGAACTCGCCGTCCGGTGTCCGCAGGCCCGGGTCGAACCCGACGCGATCTACGTGCGCGACGGCACGGTGTACACCTCCGCGGGTGTCACCGCGGGCATCGACCTCGCCCTGGCCCTGGTCGAGGAGGACCACGGCCCGGACGTCAGCCGTGCGGTGGCCCGTTCCCTGGTGGTCTACCTGCAACGGCCGGGAGGCCAGTCCCAGTTCTCCGCGCCCCTGCAGGGTTCTCCGCCCCGCTCGCCCGCTCTGCGCAGGGTGGTGGACATGGTCACGGCGGATCCGGCCGGCCACTACTCCCTCGCCGAACTCGCCGCCCGTCTGAATGTCAGTACGCGCCACCTAACGAGGCTGTTCCGTGAGGAGCTCGACACCACCCCGGCGCGGTACGTCGAGTCGATCCGGTTCGGCATCGCGAAGGCACTGCTCGTCCAGGGGCACACCGCGACCCAGGCGGCATCCCTGGCCGGCTTCCCGAGCTACGAAAGCCTTCGCCGGGTCTTCGCGCGGGAGATGTCCATCAGCCCCGCGGCCTACCAGCGCCGGTTCGTCACCGCACGGCGCCCCGAGCAGCGGGCCGAGTAGTTCGCAGCAAAACGGCTGTGAGCAGGCGAAGTTGCGGGAAGAATGGCCGTCATGACCCACGAAGGCTCCTCCATCGACCCGACCAAGCCCAGCATCGCCCGCGTCTACGACTACCTGTTGGGCGGCAAGGACAACTACGCCGTGGACCGGGAGATCGGCGACGTGTTCAAGCGCGACCTGCCCGGCTCGGTGGCCATCGCCTTCGCCAACCGCGCGGCCCTGACCCGGGCGGTCAGGGAGATCGCGAGGACCACGGACGTACGGCAGTTCATCGACCTGGGCAGTGGTCTGCCGACCGCCGACAACGTCCACCAGGTCGCGCAGCGCAACGCGCCCGAGTCCCGGGTCGTGTACGTCGACATCGACCCCCAGGTGCTCGTCCACGGTCGCGCACTGCTGGAGAACAACGAACGGACCCGCGTCGTCGCGGTCGACGTGCGCGACCCCGAAGGTATCCGCACCCACCCCGACACCCTGGAACTGATCGACTTCAACCAGCCCGTCGCGGTCATCCTCAGCGCCATCCTCCACCACGTCAACGACGACGAGGACCCGGCCGGCATCGTCCGCTACTGGCGCGAACAGGTGCCCTCGGGAAGCTACTTCTTCGTCAGCCACTTCCGCTCCGGCAACAACGCGGAGACGGTGGAGGCCGAGAAGGTCCTCCAGCAGACGTTCGGCCGGGGCCGCTGGCGCACCGACGAGGAGATCGCAGCTCTGCTGGACGGCCTGGAGATCCTCGACCCCGGCATCGTCCCCGCGTCCCTGTGGCGACCCGACGAGAACGACAGCCCGTGGAACGGTGACGGCCAACGCGAGCTCACGGTCTGGGAACACCTCATCGCGGCGGGACTGGCCCGCAAGGCCCAGCGGTGATCGCCGGAGGTGATGCCGTCACCCGATCCAACGGGCGGCGGCCTCGTAAGTGGTGGCCGGGGTGCTGTTGAAGGCGATGGCCGCGTCGGGTGCGTGCCGCCTGACCAGGTTGATCACCTGCTCGAGGAGTTCGGCCTGATCGTCCGAGTGCCGGAGGCCACCGCCGATGACGACGCACTCCCACCGACGGGCTCGCAGCGCGTTCTCGACGACCGCGGTCACGTCGTCACTTCCGTCCAGGCCGACCAGGCAGGTCTCCACGCCCACGCCGTGTTCGGCGAACTTGGCCAGTCCCACTTCGATCGCCTTGGCCACTGGTTCGGGATCCCACGGCCCCGGCACGCGGTAGGGATCAAGGCCGATGACGAGGACGCGGGGTTGAGCCGTGGTGTCCATGTGCGGACGATACTCGCTCGTGCACACGGCCCCGGGTACCGCTGTCGACGGGACCGCGAGTGTTCTGGGCGGGGGACTCGGCGGCCCATGACTTCCGCGTCCAGCAGGGTGGTCACGTACGTGTGTCCCGGTCGGTGGACACCGCGCGTTTCGCCGGGGGCTGCCAGCCGCCGGTGACTTCCTTGACCGGCTTGTGGGGGAAGCGGCGCCGGGCGTACTCCTGCGCGGGGGAGCCCGGCAGGACGTACAGGGTTTCCTTCTTGTCCTGGAGCGGGCGCAGCACCGTGTCCATGAAGGCCTTGCGGTCGTCCAGGTAGGGGCCGAGGACGTCCTCGCCGGCGGGGCAGACGGCCAGGCAGTAGCCGGACTTGTAGCCGGGTGGTGAGGACAGGCTCTGCCACAGGGAGGCGTTCTCGGAATCGGTGACGCGGGAGCGGTAGTCGGCGGCGTCCTCGCTGTCGGCCAGGGTCTGCGCCCAGTCGGTGAAACCGCTCATGAACTCGCGGTAGTTGTGCGTGGTGCAGGCCAGTGCGTCGAAGGCGCCGTCCTTGGCGATCGCACCGACCGGGCAGGCGGCGACGCACAACTTGCAGTCGATACAGGGGTTGTAGTCCAGTGCGTGGCCGTACTCGCTCACCTCGGCGTCGACCAGGACGGTGACCAGCAACACGAAGCTGCCGAACGTCGGGTGGATGACGTTGCGGTGCAGGCCCATCACGCCGAGTCCGGCGGCCACCGCGACCGTCTTGTGCGCCACCACCCAGATCCGCTCACGAGGAAAGCGGTCCATTTCCTGCGGGAAGCCGACGGAGGGGTTGAGTGCGCGGTAACCGGCGTCCTGGAGGGCCCGAGTGACGCTGCGGGCGGCGTGGTTGGCCTGTTCGTCGGTCTGGTGGAACTCCTGGTTGGCCACGCTGCGCGCCGGGGAGCGGCAGTTGTCGCGGTTCATCCGGACCGCCATCGCGATCAGGCTGCGGGTGCCGGGCAGCGCGGCCTGTACGTGCTCGCGCTCTCCGGCCAGGTCCGGGTGGTCCAGACTGACCGCGGCGGCGTCGTCCGCGCCGGCCGCCAGGCACAGCGCGCGCAGCCAGGCCGCGTCGATCACCCGCGGCGGGCCGTCCGCGTCACCGGCTGCGCGCCGGGTGAGTACGGCCCGCACCGATGGGTGGGCGGCCAGCTTCGCCGGAAGCCTCGGCTGCGCCGACTGTCCCTCGGCATCGTGCGCGGTGGTCGTCATCCGACGCTCCTCGTGCATCTCGTCGCGAGGTCGAGTCCCCGCCCCACGGTGGGAAACCGTTCGGTTTCACTCAACGTAAACTGATCGGTTTTCGCGTGCAAGCCCTACGTGGGTCTCCTTGCCTCTCGGGAGGGGCAGGCTCGGCGGGCTCCGGAGGTCGTGCACCGGCCGGGCGTCCGCGTCAGCGCATGCCTGCCGCATCGAGCAGCGTGGTCACCGTGGGGACGACGAGCCCTGCCGCGGTGTCGGCCCTGATTCCCGCACGGGCGCTGGCACCGTCGAAGACCAGGCTGAGCTGCCGGGCCAGCAGGTCCGGATCGCTCGCCCCGCCCCGTTCGGCCTCGGTGCGGAAGAAGGAGGTCAGGTTCTCCTTGACCCGGTGGGCCACCCGGCTCGCGGGGTGGCTCTGGTCCTTGAGCTCGATCTGCACGGCGAGGTACCGGCAGCCCCGGAAGTCGGGTGCGCCTGCCTGTGATTCCGCCTGTTCGAAGACGTGCAGGATCCGCTCGCGGGGTGGACGGTCGTCGTCCGCCGCGGGAAGGAGCGTCGCCACGTAGGAGGCGGCCCTTTCCTCCAGGCTCGCCGTCAGGAGCTCGTCCTTGCTCTCGAACAGCTGGTACATGGAGCGCTTCGACACGCCCGCCGCCTTGCACAGCGCGTCGACGCCGATGTTGACGCCGTCTCGGTAGGTGAGCCTGGCTGCTGCCTCCAGCAGCCGCTCTCGGGAGCTTGACTTCGCCTCGGTGGTCATGGTGCGAGGTTAACTCGATTCCGCCCCATTGAAAACCGATCGGTTTACGCCTTGCTGATGGGTGCCTTGGGAGCGCGGCACCCATCAGCACAGGGCATGTCTCACCTGCGGATCCGGGCTCAGTGGGCGACCACCGGTTCGCCCTCCGACGGCGCCAGCGGCGCACTCGGTATCAGGAGGGCTGCAAGGACAGCACCGATCACGAAGAACCCGGCGCCCCAGGCCAGGGTGGCCGTATAGCCCTCGACCCCGGCCCGGGCCACGGTCAGTGCGCCCGGCTTGTGCGAGGACAGGTAGTCGGCCGTGGCCGATGAGGCGACGGTGGTCAGCAGTGCCGTGCTGATCGAACCGCCCACCTGCTGGCCGGTGTTGATCAGCGCCGAGGCGACGCCCGAGTCCTCGTGGTGGATGCCCGCGGTCGCGCCCTGGAACGCGGTGGTCATCACTCCGCCCAGGCCGAGCCCCAGCAGGACCATGCCGGGCATGATGTGGGCGACGTAGGTGCTGTCCAGTGCGAGCCGGGTCAGCAGGGCCATACCGGATGCGGCGACCAGGAAGCTCGCGCTGATCACGATCTTCGGACCGACCCGGGGCAGCAGCAGTGAAGGCGCCGTGGTCGAGGCGGCGACGATGCTCGCGACCATCGGCAGGAATGCCAGACCGGTCTTGATCGGCGAGTAGCCGATGCCGGCCTCGAGGTAATAGGTCAGGAACAGGAAGATCGAGAACATCCCCATGCCGATGACGAACACCGCCAGGAACGAACCACCGCGGGTCCGGTCCAGCACGAGCCGCAGCGGCAGCAGCGGATGGGCGACCCGGGACTCCAGCCACACGAACACCGCGAGCAGCACCCCACCGGTGATCATGGAGCCGAGGGTGACCGGGTTGGTCCAGCTCGTGGATTCGACGTGTGCGAAGCCGTAGACGATGGCGAACAGGGCCGCGCTCACGGCGGCGGTGCCGGGAATGTCGAGTCTGGGCCGCTCGGTCACCGCGGGCTTGGCCAGCAGCAGCACCGCGCCGACCAGTGCGATCGCCGCGAAGGCGACGTTGACGTACATGACCCAGCGCCACGACGCCCATTCGGTGAGCATGCCGCCGAGCAGCAGCCCCACCGCGCCGCCGGCACCGGCCAGCGCGCTGAAGATGCCGAAGGCCTTCGGCCGCTCGGCCGGGTCGGTGAAGGTCACGCTGAGCAGCGAGAGTGCCGCGGGCGCGAGCAACGCGGCGAAGAGTCCCTGGGCCACCCGTGCCGTGACGAGGATGCCGAAGTTGCCGGCCGCACCGCCCAGGACGGATGCGCCCGCGAAACCGATCAGGCCGGTCACGAAGGTGGTCCGTCGGCCGAGCAGATCACCGAGTCGGCCGCCGATCAGCAGCAGGCTGCCAAAGGCCAGGGCGTAGCCCGTGATGACCCACTGCCGGCTGCCGTCGCTGAAGCCGAGGTCATGTTGCGCCGCGGGCAGCGCGATGTTCACGACGGTCGCGTCGAGCGTGACCATGAGCTGCGCCGTGCCCAGCACGACAAGCACCCACCAGCGCACGGCATGTGAGCCGCGCCGGCCCGAGTCTGATGTCCCGGAGGCGGGTGCCCCGCGGTCGTAGGTGGTACTCACTGTTCCCCTTGGTTGCTGGCTGATGGCCGACCCGCGGGTCGGAAACCGATCGGTTTCCGCTCAGGTAAACAGATCGGTTTCCTCGGCGCAAGTGCGGCACGCTCCGGCGATACCAGAGCACCCTGCTGGACTTGCGCACGGAAACCGATCGGTTTACCTTCTTGGAACTGATCGGTTTCCCGCCACAAGGAGTCCGCGAGATGGCCGTCCACGAGTCACGTCCCTCGATCCAGATCCCGGGGACCACGAGCCACACCATCGCTCCGCGCGCGGGGCGCGGCGGCGAGGGAACCCTGCGCTACCTCAAGGCGGGCAGCGGTGCCCCGTTGGTCCTGCTGCACACCGTGCGCACGCAGGCCGAGCATTTCCGCCACCTCATCCCACTGATCGCGGACCGGTACACCGTCCACGCCCTGGACCTGCCGGGCATGGGCTACTCCGAGGTCGTGCCCGGAGCGTCGTACGACGAGCCGGCCATGCGCGCGGGCGTCGAGCGGCTCCTGACCGAACTCGACCTGCACGACGTGACGTTGGTGGGAGAGTCCATGGGTGCGGTGCTCGCCCTGACCACCGCGGCCGATCTGCCGGAGCGGGTGCGCCGCGTCGTCGCCGTGAACACCTACGACTTCCGCGGCGGAATCGCCCGCTCGAGCCTCCTCGCCCGCGTCGTGGTCAGCGGCGTCCTCACACCCGGAGTGGGCCCGGTGATCGCCGGGGTGGAACCCAAGCCTGCCCTGCGCGCCATCCTCCAAGGGGGCCTCGGCGACAAGAGCGCACTGCGGGGGGACTACGTGGACGAACTCCTCCAGGTGGGCCGCCGCCCCGGCTACCCCACCGTCGCCCGGGGCGTGTACGAGGCCCTGCCCAGCCTCATCGCGGCCCGCTCGCGCTACCCCGGGGTCAAGGCGCCCGTGCACTTCGTCTACGGCGAGAAGGACTGGTCCCGCCCCTCGGACCGCGAGGCAAACCGACAGCTGCTGCCGGCCGCCGACTTCATCCAGGTGCCGAAGGCAGGCCACTTCATCGCTCTGGAACGCCCGGACGTAGTGGCCGACCTGCTGAACACGGTGGCCTGACCGTCGCTGTGAATGCCGTACGTCTTTGAAAGGTATAAATCAATGTAAATATCTGTCATCGGCGCCGGAGCGATCGGGGGCAACCTCGCGGGCAAGCTCGGCGCGGCCGGTCACGACGTCCAGGTGGCCGGCGCCCATGGGCCGGACGCCGTCGCGCCCGGCGTGCTGGAGACCGGCGCCCGCGCCGTGGCACTTGACGACGCCGTCAAGGATGACGCGGGAGCGCCGGCCGGCTCCTGGCGTCAGCTGTCGATGGGCCCCGTCTACTGCACCGAACTGACCCTGGAGGACGTCGTCGAGATGAACCGCGCCGCCCACCGCTGACCGTGGTGGGCCTGCCCCGCGCTCTCCGGGGCAGGCCCATGCTTCTTCGCCGGTCTCTTCCTGTCAGGCCGGCTGCCAGGAGAGGATCGCCTGGTACTGAGACTCGATGCCGCCCGCCGCGATGATGCTCGACGGAACCTGCGCCGACCCGGTGACAGCGTGGTTGTTCTTGATCAGGACCTTCTTGTTGTCGTAGTCGGACGGACCGTTCGGCCAGTAGTTGCCCTCGATGTCCGTGGGGTCGTACGTGCCGTCGCCCGCCGTGTAGTTCACGTGCTTGCTGCCCCACGGCGAGACGTTGATGTTCCACACCGCGTTACCGAGGATCGAGACATAGGTGGCGCCGTTGTCGGTGTACAGGACATGGCCGCCCGAGGTGTTGAGCTGGTCGTGGACGACGTTGCCGACGACCTTCTCGCCGTTCGCCATCGAGGTGCCGGTGATGCCGTTCGTGTAGACGGCGCCGCCGTCGCCGAGCAGCGACATGTGGTCGTGGATCAGGTTGTACGAGATCGTGTTGTTGTTCGAGTAGTTGGGCTGTGCGGGCAGGCTCACCTTGTCCGGCCAGCCGCCCCAGCCGATGGAGATGGCCGTGTAGGGCACATGATCGATCTGGTTGTGGGTGATGGTCGACGTCTCGATGTATCCGGCGTCGATGGCGACCCCGCCGTGGTACTCGGTGGCGGTGTCGTAGAAGTGGCTGTCCTTCACGGTGATTCCGCTGGTGTGCTGTGCCGCACTGCTGGGCTGGGGGATGTCCACGCCACCCAGGTCGAGGCCGTTGCCGGAGATGTCGGTGAACACGCAGGCGGTGACGGTGTCGTTCTGCGAACCGTTGCCGAGGTCCAGTCCGGCCGCGCCGAGATGGACGAAGTAGTCGTGGTCGAAGTGGATGCTGCTGTCGTAGGTGAACCGCACGGCGCCGGGCATCTTCGTCCAGTTGCCGTACGGGCAGGTGCCGCCCGACACGAACGTGCACAGCCCCTGGGTGGCGTAGCCCGTGGTGCCGGTGACCTGGTACGTCGCCTGTATTTCGGAGAAGCCCGTGCCGGTGTTGGAGGTCGTGTAGTTCGCGTAGCTGAACTGGATGCCCTGGAAGCCGATGTGACTGGGTTCGTCCGAGGCCTTTCCGGAGGTCGCCACGAGTGTGTCCAGCGAGTGCCTCGACGTCCGCGGTCGTCAGGTTCTGCCCGGAACGCGGGATGTAGTAGAAGCGGTGCTCGGTCTTGTCCAGATAGAACTCGCCGGGCTTGTCGAGGAGTTCGTAGGCGTTCTCCACCGCGGTCGGCGCCTCGGTGATCGACTTGCGGCCGACGAGGTTGTAGGTGCGGCCCGAGTCGTCGGTGCGCATGACCCGCTGGGTGGAGTTGTTCCAGCAGGGCTGGGCCATGGTGATGACGGTACTGGTGACCGAGGCGACCGGGCAGCGCGGCTCGGTCCACAGTCCGAGCCCGCCCCGGTAGACGAACTCGATCGCCGACCGATTGCGCCAGCCGGCCATGGGGTCGCCGGACGCCGTGGTGTACCCGGTCGCCGTCTGCTTCACCGACACCGGCAGAGAGCCGGTGGCGCGCTGGGCGCGTACGCCGTTCACGTACAGCTGCCTGGTGTCCAGGTCGCTGGGGGCCGGGGCCGACCAGACGCTGCTGTCGGCGCTGGTCCGCGTCCAGCCGGTGACCTGGACACCGCCGCTGATGACCGGACTCTGCCCGGCTGCCGCCTTCCACCAGACGGTGCCGGCCGTGCCTCCGCCGGAGTCCGCGGAGCTGAAGGTGAGTGTCTTGGCCAGCCGGTAAACGCCTCCGGCCAGCGTCACGGTGATCGGACCTGACGTCGACTTGTCGATCGACCGGACCACCGTCTGAGCCTTGGTGAGGGTGCGGAAGGGGGCGTCGGCGCTGGTCCCCGGATTGCTGTCACTGCCGCTGGGCGAGACGAAGTAGGTGACCGCGGTCGCGGCGTGCGCGGGTGCGGTGAGCGCTCCAAGGGACAGGACTGCGCAGAAGAAGGCCGCAAGGACTCGATAAGACCCGATGAATAAGACCAGGGGTCCGGCGGATCTCGCGGCATGCGTCTGTTCTCTTGTCAAAAACATGCAGGAAAGGTAGGGGCAGGGGGGTGAGAGGTCAATGACTGTGGCGTAGATACATCGGACCAATGATGCGGTTCCGTCGGCGACCTGCTGACATCCGCGCCGCCGACGGAACCGCCAGAGTCAACCCCCGTACTCAGGACGGCTGTTCAGGCGGTGAACGTGTGGGTACCGGAGCCGACCCGGTACACGGCACAGCCGTCCTCCCGGCGCAGGAACCTGCCGTGGGTGTGAGTGACCTTCGCCGGGCCGGAGGTCGGGATCCAGACCTCCGCGGTCGTGTTCGGGGGCACCTCGCAGGTCAGGGTGAAGCGGCCGGACCGCAACCGCCACCGGGTGGAGACGGGGCCGTGGACCGAGGTGAAGGTGGCGCGGGCGAAGGTGACCGCGCCGCCCGGTCGCGGGTGGACGACGATCTCCCGGTAGCCGGGCCGGCCCGGAGCGATGCCGGCGATGTTCGTGTACATCCACTCGCCCACCGAGCCGTAGGCGTAGTGGTTGAAGGAGTTCATGCCCGCGTCCTGGAAGCTGCCGTCGGGCCGGATGGAGTCCCAGCGCTCCCACATGGTGGTCGCGCCCTGGTCGATCTGGTAGCCCCAGCTGGGGTAGGAGCGCTGCTGGAGCAGGCGGTAGGCGACGTCGGTGTGTCCCGTGTCGGTGAGGACGGGCAGCAGCCGCGGCGTACCGAGGAACCCGGTGGACAGGTGCCAGTCCCGGCCCTCGATCAGTGCCACCAGCCGGTCGGCCGCCGCCTTGCGGGACGCGTCCGGCAGCAGGTCCATCGAGAGGGCCAGGACGTACGCCGTCTGGGTGTCGCCGCGCACCCGGCCGTCGGAGCTGACGTAGGCGTTCTGGAAGGCCGTTCGTATCCGTCCGAAGAGATCGCGGTACGGCTGGGAGTCCTCGCCGAGTTCGGTGGCCATCCGGGCCGCGAGGTCCGCGCTGTGGGCGAAGTACGCGGTGGCGATCACGTCCTTGGGAGTGTCGTCGTCCAGGTTCAGCCAGTCGCCGTAGCCCTCGGCCGGGCGCAGCAGGCCGGTGCTGTGCTGCTCCAGGTAGGTGAGCCAGGCCCGGACGGACGGCCAGGCGTCGGCGAGGACCTGCCGGTCGCCATAGGCCTGGTAGAGGGCCCAGGGGACGGTGACACCGGCGTCGCCCCAGCCAGCCGTACCGCTGCCGAGGGTGCCGACCGCGGGGGCCACGTCCGGGAAGGCGCCCGCCGGGGTCCGCGAGTCCCGCAGGTCGACGAGCCACTTGGACAGGAACCGCGCCGACTCCATGGTGTAGGCGGCGGTCGGCGAGAAGACGTTGATGTCGCCGGTCCAGCCGAGCCGTTCGTCGCGCGCCGGGGTGTCGGTGGGCACGGACAGGAAGTTTCCGCGCTGCCCCCAGGTGATGTTGCGGTGCAGCTGGTTCAGCATCGGGACGTCGGTCTCGAAGTCGAGGGTGAAGGGGGCGTCCGTGTGCATGACCCGACCCGTGACGGTCTTCGCGGTGGGGGTGCCGGGGAACCCCGTCACCTCCACGTACCGGAACCCGTGGGAGGTGAAGCGGGGTTCGTAGACCTCCTCGCCGCGGCCTTTGAGGGTGTAGGTGTCCGTCGCCGCCGCGCTGCGCAGGTTCGCGGTGTAGACGGTGCCGTCGGGGTTGAGGACCTCGGCGTGCCGCAGCCGGACGGTCGTCCCCGCGGCACCGGAGACCCGCAGCCGTACCGAGCCGACCATGTTCTGCCCCAGGTCGAAGACGAAGACGCCGGGCCTGGGCCGGGTCACCGCCTTGGGCGTCAACTCCCGTTCCACACGCACCGGTCCGTCGACCTGGGCGACGATCAGACCCGGTCCGATGTCGCCCTCGCCGCGGACCGCGAGCCAACTCCCGTCGTCGAAGCCGGGCGAGGTCCAGCCGGGGGTCTCCTTGCGCGCGTCGTACGTCTCGCCGTTCAGCAGGTCGGCGGCGACGATCGGACCGGCGGCGGCCCGCCAGTCGGTGCCGGAGGTGACGCGGCCACTGGTCCCGTCCGCGTACTCGACCTCCAACTGCGCCAGCAGCGCCGGGTGCGGGCCGTACTGGCCGGGCCCGAACATGCCCACGTTGCCTGCGTACCAGCCGGGGGCGAGGTAGGCGCCGATGGCGTTGGCGCCCGGTCTGAGCAACTCGGTGACGTCGTACGTCTGGTACTGCACCCGCGTGCGGTAGTCGGTCCAGCCGGGGGCGAGCTGGTCGGTGCCCACCCGGCTGCCGTTGAGGTGGGCCTCGTAGAGCCCGAGCGCCGTGGCGTACAGACGCGCGCGGACGACCTTCTTGCGCGGGAGGTGGAAGGTGTGCCGCAGCTGGGTGACGGCGTACGACACCGGGACGACCCGCCCCCACGGGCCGGAACCCCAGGCCGCCGCCACCCCGGCCGCCGGCCAGGTGCTGTCGTCGAAGCCCAACTGCTGCCATCCGTCCGCCGGTTGCTGGTCGGTGGCCTTCCACGAGCCGTCGGTGAACACCTTCTGCTCACCGGAGGCGGTGCGGACCACGAGGACGGCGAGCAACCCTGCCGGGCCCACGGTCGCGTTGGTGGCGGAGACGGCGACAACGTTTTCCCCGGCTCGCACCTGGTCGATCACGTCGACGACGGCCGGGCGGCGCCAGTCCTCGTTGTCGGTGTCGAGGTCGGTGTGGGCCACCTCGACGCCGTTGACACAGACGGCGTAGACGTTGTCGGCGGTAATGGCGAGCGTCGCCGATGTGATGGCGTCGGGCAGGTCGGCTCTGCCGCGGAACCAGCGGGTGGCCGCCGGCACGCTGCTCGTCGGGTCGCCCTCGGGGAACCAGATCCAGGAACCGCCCTCGAAGGACGGCGCGTCGGTGAGGCTCGCCGGGGCGGAGATCCAGTCGGCGGTCCACTGCCTGGTGTCCATGAGCCCGGTCTCCCACCACGAGGGCTCGCTCCAGGCGGAGACCCGGCCGTCGCCGTCCCAGACCCGCACGGACCAGTGGTAGCGGGTACGGGGCTTCAGGGCCGGTCCCGCGTACGGCACGAGCACCGAGTCGGCGGAGTCGACCTTCCCGCTGTCCCAGACGTCCGGACGGGCCAGCCCCGAGGGGCTGGTGGCGACCCGGACCTGGTAGGCGCTCTGCCGCACCCCTGTGCCCTCGGCGGCCAGCGGCCAACTGAGGCGCGGGCGCGGGGTGTCGATGCCCAGGGGGTGCCGGACGTACTCGACGCTGGGTCCGGTGACACGCGGGCCGGCGCTCCGTGCCGGTCCGGACCCCGGCGCGGCCATGGCCGAACCGCTGTCGACCGCCGCCGCAGCGACCACCGCGGCGGCGGTCGCGAGAATGTTCCTCCTGCTGATCACCACGACTCCTCACACACAGGCAAAGGAATGAATCGATTCAAATGGATGAGGCGTGGCAAACCTAGAGCCGGGTGAGGTGAGGGTCAATCGTCGTGCAACGCTTTTTCACACGTGGGCATTTCGAGGTGCCGCACGGCGTCAGCGACGGGATGGGTGACGGACCGGGCAGTTGAACGGTTTCAATCCGTCGGTCCGTCCACTCGTTCGAGAGACATAGAGCACAACCGTGGCAGAACTCCCCCAAGTCGGGGTATCCGAGTTCGCGTAGGAGCCCTCCGGCGCATTGTTGCTGTTTGACAATAGTAGCCGTGAGGCAACAAAGTAAGCGGGTCGGACGTACGCGGGAAGGACCTGGAATGCTCCGGTGGACGGAGGCCACTCCGTGTGCTGGTCACCGACGTCGAAAGCCGACGGTGACACATGCGTCGCGAACGACGGTTCAGGCGGTTCGGCTGCCCGAATCCGCGACGTCGTCGTGTATCTGCGTCGCCGCGGCGGCACAGAACGCTTCCAGCCCCTCCAGCAGCGCGACCCGCTTGGCGGCGGGCATATCCCGCAGCACCGTCTGCAGCTCCCTCTCCCGGCGGGCGCGCAGGTCGGCGAGGAAGGCGCGGCCCCGGTTGCTCAGGTGCAGCCGCACCTCGCGCCGGTCCTCCGCGCTCACCTCCCGCTCGACGAACCCGGCGGCCACCAGCCGGTCGCACAGCCGGCTGGTGGATGGCGGGGTGGAGGCGAGGGACTCGGCGAGTGTGCGCAGCCTGATGCCGTCCTGGTGCTCCAGGATGTGCAGCACCCGCAGCTGGGACGCGGAGGTGGGCGCCGTCGAGGCCCGGCCCCACACGACCTCCAGCAGCTCAACGGCCGTGGTGGTCACACGCGCGACCTCATCGGGCTCCGGGGGGCGGCGGAAGGCAGTCACGATCACTCTCTCGCAGGCACTGGGGTGCCTGTCAGCGTACTAGCCACGCGCCCCGGCCACCGAGACAACGGTCCGCCCGACGTGGCGCACCCGGCAGCTCGGCCTTGCGCGTGAACCAGGTCGTCCGGCGAAGGATTGGTGTTTCCCTCATCATGAAGAGATTTGTGGCCGCTGAACGCGCTCTGCGTACAGCGGCGCCCCACGAGTTGCTCGACGCCGTACGCGCCGCGCTGCTCGAGCAGTACGACGCGCAGAGCGTCGAGTTGTACATGGCCGACTACGGACTGACCGTGCTGCGGCCCGTATCGGTCCTGCCGCACACGCCGGAGCCGGTGTCGGTGCACAACAGCCCGGCCGGCCGGGCCTTCGGGTCGCAGCGGCCGTATCTGGAGGAAGGGCGGAACGGACGGACCCGCCTGCATCTGCCGGTCAGTGTGCGCGGCGACCGGCTCGGCGTGCTGTCCGTGACCCTGTCCGGCAGTGATGTCGCCCGCCAGTGGGAACCCGAACTCGCCGAGATCGCCAATGTGCTGGGACACGAACTGATCGTGGCCGAGCGCGACACCGACCTGTACCTGCAGGCGCGGCGCAAGGACCGGCTGACCCTGGCCGCCGAGATGCAGTGGCAGCTCCTGCCCGGCCGTTCGTGTTCCCGGCCGGAGTACGACCTCGCGGCCCAACTGGAGCCCGCCTACGCCATCTTCGGGGACAACTTCGACTGGTCGGTCTCCGCCGACCACCTGATGCTGTACGTCACCAACGGTATGGGCGAGGGCATAGAGGCCTCCCTGCTGACGAACCTGGCCATCAACGCACTGCGCAACGCCCGCCGCGCGGGCATCTCCATCGCCGACCAGGCGGCCCTGGCCGACCAGGCCATCTACGCGCACTACCAAGGGCGTTGCTATCTGTCGGTGCTGATGTTCGACTTCGACCTGACCACGGGCCGTACCGTCGTCGTGGACGCGGGTTCCCCGAGGCTGCTGCGGCTGCGCAACGGCAGCGTGGAGCCCGTCGACTTCGACGCCCAGCTGCCCCTGGGCATGTTCGAGGAGACCGACTACGTGGCGCAGGACTTCCACGTCGAGCCTGGTGACCGGCTCGTCTTCGTCAGCGACGGCGTCCATGCCGTCGCCTCGCCGAAGGGGG
Organism: Streptomyces sp. NPDC006476; assembly: GCF_040612015.1. NCBI lineage: Bacteria > Bacillati > Actinomycetota > Actinomycetes > Kitasatosporales > Streptomycetaceae > Streptomyces > Streptomyces sp. NPDC006476. The sequence goes on from NZ_JBEXPK010000006.1 coordinate 214,837, forward strand.
AGACGTACGGCGACGAGGCTCTCGCCCGGGCCGTTCAGGCCACCCGGCTGCTGCCTGCCGCCGAGGTGCCGCGCGCGATCCTGCGGGAGCTGACCGGCCACCGCGGCGGAGCCGTGCCGGACGATGACGCACTGGTCGTATGCCTGGACTGGCGCGGCAGGGCGCTGGATTGACGGTCCACCGGACCGCCCGGCGGCGGCAGGCGGTGTTGTGGGGCGCGTACACGCCCGCTAATGTTTGTCATGCGGCAACAATTGCCGGATGGTCGGCCGCTCGGCGGGTCGCAGCCTCGCAGCAGGGAGACGATGCAGGTGGCGGAGCAGAACACGGCTTCCGATGCGGCGGGCGGACTGGCTGACTTTCTGCGGCGGCGCCGGGAGCAGATCGCCCAGCGATGGGCCGACGCGGCCTTGTTCCGTACGGTGTTCACCGTCGCCCGGGACGAGGCGGTCGATGCGTCCGGGGCCGTCGTGGACGCACTGGCCGAGGTGGCCGGCTCCGGACGGCTGGAGGATCTCGCGGCTCCGGGGTTCACCGCCGTCAGAGAGCAGCTCGGCCGGATGTCCGCCTCCCGAGGCCGGGCCGGATTCACCCCCGCACAGATCGACAGCGAGGTCGCCGGCCTGCGCGCGCCGGTCATCGCCCTGCTGCGAGCCGAGTTCGACGCTTCCGCGGAGGGGCCCGCACATGACTGCGCCCTCGCGCTGACGGCCCTGATGGGCACGCTCCGCCTGGTGGTGTTGGAGACGACGGTGAGTGAGGGCGAGCAGGTGATCGCCCGGCAGCACCAGCAGCTGCTCGAGGCCGCCACCCCGGTGATCAAGCTGTGGGAGGGCGTCGTCGCCGTCCCGTTGATCGGCATCCTGGACAGCGCCTGCAGCCAGGTGGTGATGGAGAGTCTGCTGGAGGCGATCGTCGAGCACGGGGCCGCGTACGCCATCCTCGAAATCACCGGCGTGCCGACCGTCGACTCGCTCGTGGCACAGCACCTCATGAAGACGATCGCCGCGGCCCGTCTGATGGGCGCGGAGTGCATCGTGTCCGGCATCCGTCCGGCCATCGCGCAGACCATCGTCCATCTGGGCATCGACCTCGGGACGGTCGTCACGCGGGCCGGTCTCGCCGACGCCCTGGCCCACGCCCTCACCGAGCAGGGTGTCGTCGTCTCCCGACACTCCCTCGCGGGAGCGAGCCCGCAGTGACCGGCGCCGCCACCCGTGCGGGCCCGGTGCCGCAGGCGGTGCCCGGGGACGTCCTGTCGGCCACCCCTGACGAGCCGTGCCACGGGATGGCCGGACAACTCCCGCGCCAAGGCGTCCGTCCCCGGGGGTGCGGTCCGGTTGTGATGGACGTGGGCCTGCTCGACATCAGCGGCATCATCGGCCGGGGCGCCGGCGCCTCCTCCCACAAGCCTGTTCGGGCCAGGACGGCCGCGCACGCCCGGTCGTCGGCGGTCACGTGCGCGGCAGCTCCGTCCGCCCACCCGGAAGAGGGTGCGTGATGCATGCCCCACCCGCCTCCTCCACGCCTCTGCCGATCCGCTCGGACGCGGATCTGGCGTGGGTGCGTCAGCAGGTGCGCCGCGCGGCCGTCGGCCTCGGGTTCGACCTGGTCCAGCAGACCAAGCTGGTGACCGCGGCCAGCGAACTGGCCCGGAACACCCTCGTCCACGGCGGTGGGGGCCGGCTGGAGATCGCGGTGCTCGAGGACGCCCCCCGGCGCGGACTGCGGCTCAGCTTCGTCGACACCGGCCCCGGTATCCGGGACGTCGACCAGGCCATGACCGACGGCTACACCACCAGCGGCGGCCTGGGTCTGGGACTGAGCGGAGCAGAGCGGCTGGTGCAGGAGTTCACCCTCGACAGCCGCCCCGGCGAGGGCACCACCGTCACCATCACCACCTGGGTCCCCGGCCTGCCCGCACCCCGCCTTGGTGGGGCGTGAACAAGGTGGGAAGCGCGACATCGCGCGATAGCGTGGAGATGACGAGGCGAGAGGGTGGACACCGTGAGAACGCCTGAACCGCTTCCCTCAGCGGAAGCCGCATTGCGTATGGCAGCCCCCCATGCGCTGGTGGCCACCGCACGCCGCCTCCTCGCCGAGCGGGTCGGCGCCCAGGAGGTGACACTGCTCCTCGCGGATTACGGCCTGACGGTCCTGCAAGCGGTCTCCCACCTGCCGCACACCCACCGCCCCGTCCCCGCTCACGAAGGGCCCGCGGGCAGCGCCTTCCGCACCCAGAAACCGGTGCTGGAAGTCGCGCAGGAGCCGACGGGCCATGTGGCACACCTGCCCATCACGGTGCGCGGGGACCGTCTGGGTGTCCTCTCCGTACGACTGCCCGCCGGGGCCCCCGATCCGGACACGGTGCTTCAGCTGGGTGACTTCGCCACCGCGCTCGGCCATGAGGTCATCACCGCCGGCCGTGACACCGACGTCTACCTCCAGGCCCGCCGCACCCGCCGGCTCACGCTGGCCGCCGAGATGCAGTGGCAACTCCTCCCCGGAGGGGGCTGCGCCCGCGAGGAGTACGTCATCGGCGCCCACCTCGAACCCGCCTACGCCATCGGTGGCGACAACTTCGACTGGTCCGCCGGCGCGGACCATCTCGTCCTCACCATGACCGACGGTATGGGACAGGGGATCGACGCCTCTCTGCTCACCAGTCTCGCGGTCGGTGCCCTGCGCAACGCCCGCCGCGCCGACATCGCCCTCGCCGACCAGGCGTGCCTGGCCGACCAGGCCGTCTACGCCCAGTACGGCGGCAAGGTCTACGCCTCCACACTGCTGCTGCGGTTCGAGCTGGCCACCGGCACCGTGTGCGCGGTCGACGCGGGCTCGCCCCAGCTGTTCCGCCAGCGTGACGGGCGCACCGAGCAGATCGAACTGACGGCCCAGCTGCCGCTGGGGATGTTCGAGGAGACCCTCTACGAGGAGCAGACGTTCCAGGTCCGGCCCGGAGACCGCCTCATCGCCGTCAGCACCGGGGTGCACGGTACGCGTTCCGCCATGGGCGATCTCTTCGGCGAACGTGCCCTGCGCCAGATCCTGAGTGCCACCCGCCCGACGGCACCGCACGAGACGGCACGCGCGATCGTCGCCGGGCTGGTCGAGCACTACGGCAGCAGCGATCTGGCCACGGATGCCGCGGTGGTCTGTCTCGACTGGAACGGCCCCCGCAACTGAGGTCTCACGGGGAGCCGTCGCCTTCCTTGTCGGCGCGGTCCCGAGCCGTCAGGAAGGCCCGGATACCCCGGCTCAGCGCCGTCCGCTCGCCGAGGTCCATGGCCGCGAGAACCATGGCGAGCGCCTGGGATCTGCGCGCGGCCACTTCGGCGAGCACCTGCCGGCCCCGGTTCGTGAGGACCAGTTGCACCTCGCGTCGTTTGTGCGGATGCAGCAGACGCTCCAGCAGGCCGGCCGCCTCCAGCCGGTCACAGAGCCGGCTGGCGGTGGGCGGCCCTATGTCCATGCCCTCGGCCAGAGCGGTGAGATTGAGCCCCGGTTCCGATTCCAGGATCCGCAGGGCCCGCAACTGGTGCGGCGACAGCCGCAGGCTGGCTCCCTGGGCGGCCACCGACCACAGGTCCGCGAGAGCGTCCACGGCATCCGCGATCTCCAGCGCGACGGACCGGGGATCCTCTCCTGATCCGTTCGACCGGTCGTCTCCCGAGCCACTGAGACGAGTCACGCCCACATCACTTTCAGTAACCACCTGCCCGTGCGGATGCCACCCTCACTGAACGCGGTACCCGAAGAGCCGTCGAGCAAGCACCTCCTGATCGTCTCTTGCTGCTTCCGCACATACGCAGGGCTCTGCGGGGCAGTGGCTGTCAGGCGGGCTGGGAGGTCTCCGGCTCGTTCTGCGGGGCGGGCTCGTCGGTTTCCGGGGTGGTGTAGAAGACGGAGCGGCCTTGCTTGGTGCGCTGGGCGTGGTTCCTGGCCACCAGTCCCTCAAGGGTGAGGCGCACGATCTTGGTCTTGATGTCCCGCTCGGGGTGCTGTTGTTGCAGTGCGGTGGCGACTTCGGCGGCGGAGCGAGGCTCCTGCTGGCCGGCCAGGTGTTCGCGGACGAGGTCGACGAGTTTCGGCAGGGACGACGGCGCGGCCGGGGCCGGGGCGGGCCCGCGCTGTGTGTCGGACGTTCGATGTCAGCCGAGCAGCTTGCTCGCCAGAGTCGCGGCGTTGTACGAGCCCCAGCCGGTGGTGAAGTCCCAGCCGGTGGACGCGGAGTAGGCGCCGTTGCTGCCACTGGTGATGTCATGGAAACCGGTGCCGCTCGCCGAGTACAGGGCCGGGTTGGCGAAGCCGAGGTTGGCCTTGCCCGCGGCGGCGGCCTGCTGGTTGTACAGGGCGGCGAACGCCGCCCACTCGGGGGCCGCCGCGCTGGTGCCGCCGACCGAGGACCAGGAGCCCTGCGAGTAGATGGACACACCGGGGCTGGGGTTGGCGTGCGCGGAGACGTCCGGCACCTGACGGTAGCCGCCGCCGGCGCTCTTCTGGACCGCTGTCTGCCAGCTCGGGATCTTGAAGACGGAGGACTTGCCGCCGCCACCACCGGACCAGGCGACCTCCTTGCTCCAGGCGTTGGCGGAGGTGACGGTCAGCTTGGTGCCGCCGACACCGGTGACGTACGGGTCGCTGGCGGGGTAGTCCACGGACGTGCCACCGTCGCCCGCGTCGTCGGAGCCGTCGTCACCGGAGGCGGCGTAGAAGCCGAGGCCCTGGGCCGCGCCCGCCTTGAAGACGGCGTCCACCGCGTTGATGTTGGACGTGGTGCGGGCGCTTTCGGCGGCACCCCAACTGATCGAGGTGGTCGAGATGCCGCTGTCGACGATGGCCTGGTAGGTGTCGACCTCGCCGGCGTCGGAGTTCGGGCCCTCGAAGACGGTGACGTTCGCCTTCGGGGCGATGGCGTGCAGCACCTCGATGTCCAGCTCGACCTCGACCTGCCCGTCGCCGAGAGCGCCGGAGCCGCCGTCGACCTTCTGCACGGTCGGGGTGGGCGAGCCCAGGCCGTAGTTGGTGTCGTACTTGGTGATGTTGGACTGCTGGAAGCCGTCGAACTCCAGCAGGGCGATCTTCTGGCCGCTTCCGGTGTAGCTGCCGGAGACGTTGTACCCACGTTGAGCTGGGCCGGTGTGTAGCCGCCGCCGGGGCCGTTGTGCGGGGAGACGGTCCGGGTGATCGCCTGGTGGTGGAGCTGCACGCGGTTGTTGAGGCCGGCCACGTCGCTGACCAGGTGGGCGAGACCGGACGGCAGTGTCGGCGCGCTGTCGTTGGCGTAGAAGGAGCGCCCCGACCTGGCGTCCTTCCAGGTCGACAGCTTGGTGCCGAAGGCCTTCTCCAGTTGCGCGGCGGTGCCGCTCGCGTCGATCAGCAGGTTGCCCGAGTGGACCTTGCCGATGGTGAGGCCCTGCGCGTGGAGGTAGTCCTTGAGCTGCCCGATCTCCGCGTCGGTGCGACCGAAGCGCGCCGCGAACCGGCTCTTGGTGAGGTAGTGACCGTAGGAGGCGGAGTGCGGGTCGCTGACCTTGGCCACGAACGTGTCGAGAGCGCTGCCGCCTCTGGGTGTCAGGCTGATGGCCACCGATATGCGCTTCCCGGCCACGACGTTCCCGGTGCGGTCCGCGTTCTGCTTCAGGCCCGGCAGAACGTCTCCGGCGATGGCGGCACGCGTGGTGTGCGGGGCGTTCGCGGCGTAGGCGGCGGGGACGACTGCGGTGACGAGGGCCGGCGCGGCGAGCAGCCCGAGCAGTTTCAGACGAGACTTCACTGAAGTCCTCCGGAAAGTGGGGGAGTTGTCCCGGAAGCGGAACGGCTTCACCGTAGGAACTCTGGCCCCACCCTCATAAGCGGGGGAACCCTTGCGTTACGTGTTAACGGCGGATGTCATGTCAACGGTGTATGTCCACAGCGCGACGACCCTGTGCGCCGGTGGGCTGAGCAACCGTCACTGCCCTTTCCCGGCGCTCCACTTGCCCGTCGTCGCTGGTGTTCACAGCGGCCCCGGAGGCGATGACGGCGACCGCCATCGCGTGGGCGAGCGCGGTGCGCGAGCGGACCCCGACCTTGCGGTAGACCCGCGACAGGGTCCCTTCAACGGTCTTGACGCTGATGAACAGTTCGGCCGCGACCTCCCGGTTGGTGGCCCCGCCGCCCACCAGTTCTGCGATCCTGGCCTCGGTGGGCGTCAGGTCGGGCCCCGTCTCACGGCTCGAGGCGTCCACGCGGGCGAGTTCGTCCCTCGCCCGGGCTGCCAGGGGAGCGGCGCCGACACGGGTGGCGACCTCCAGCGCCTCACCGAGGGCGGTGCGAGCGGCGCTCCGGCGACGGGAACGGCGCTCGACCGTGCCGAGCGCGACGAGAGTGCGCACCAGGTCGACCGGCAGGGAAAGTTGACGCAGCCGGTCCGCGGCCGCACCCAGTCGCGCCGCGCCCTCCTTCGGCCGGCCCAGGCCGGCCTCGCGCAGTCCCTCCGACCGCTCCAGAGCTGCCCACACGCTGGCGGGCATGCGGGGTGAGACGCGCGCACGGGCTTCGCGGAGCACCGCCCCGGCCTCGTCCGTCTCGCCCAGCACGACGAGGGCTTCGGCCAGGTCGGCGTACCAGTGCAGCAGGGGCGGATCGGCGGCGCCCATGGCCGTGCCCAGCTGTCTGACGCGCCGCAACGCCTCCACCGCGGCCGCCGCCCCGTGCGGGTCGCCGCCGAGGAGCTGCGCCTGCCCGAGCGCGGCCAGCGCGCGCAGCAGGAACAGCCGGTCACCGTCGGCCTCGGAGGCGGCCACCGCCTGTGCGGCCAGGCGCCGGGCCTCCTCGACGGGGCCGCCCGCGGTGGCCGCGAGCGCGGCGGCGTACAGCGCTGGGGCCGACTGGGCCATGACCTGCGAGCAGCGGGCCGCGGTGTCCACGGCCTCGCGGCACAGTCCGGCGCGCACCTGGATCCGGGTCAGCGCCACCAAGGTCGCCATGACCTCCTCGACGCCCGCCAACTCCGCGATTCTGTTCAGGAGTTCGCCGACCTGCTTGCGGGCCTCGGTCACCCGGTCGGAGTCCAGGGCCAGGATCGCCCGCATCCGGATCAGCCGCCAGCTCTGCGGGCCGCCTTCCGCACCCCCGGCCAGGGCGAGCGCCTCCTGCAACGCGACGTCGGCGGCGAGCGGGTCGCCCGCCAGGGAGCGCACCCTGGCCAGCGTGGCGAGCGCCCCGATGCGGGTCTCCGTGTCACCCGCCGTGCCGGCCTGCCGAGCGGCGTGCCGGGCATGACCGGCTGCCTTCTCCAACTCCCCGCACAACAGGCCTCGTACGGCCGCCCAGTGGTGCAGCCATGCCTCGGCCTCCGGGTCGCCGTAGGCGTCCCGCAGACCCTCTTCGATCAGGGTGCGGGTACCCTCCAGTGCCTGCCCGGCGCTACGCAGCAGGATCAGGCGGGCCCGGACCCGCTGCCGGGCCGAGCCCACAGCGAGAACGGTCTCCGCCGCCTGGCCCGCCTTCTCCGACTGCCCTGCGTCACACGCGAAGTCGGCCACTGCCAGAAGCCGTTCGGCCCGGTCCGCGGGCCGGTCGCCGGGGGTGCGGCGGGCGGCGAGGCCGGCCAGTTCGCAGGCCGCTCCGAGGGCTCCGTCGAGTCGCGCGGACTCTGCGGCGGTCATCAGGACCAGGGCGGTGGTCTCGTCCTCGTGCGGGTGGGCGTGGGCGAGATGGCGGGCCCGCTCCACGGGCTCGGTGACCGCGCGGGCCAGCAGGGCGTGCGCTTGTCGGCGCGCGCTCTCTGTCGCGTCGGCGTGGACAGCGGTCCGGATCAGGGGATGGCCGAACCGTACGGTGCCTTCCGCGTCCGCCGTCGCGATGCCGAGCCGTTCGGCGTCCGCGAGAGCCTCGGCGGGGCCGGGGAGACCTGCCGCACGCAGCAGCGTGAGGCTGGGGTGAGCGGCGGTGGCGGCGACGAGGAGAGTGCGTCGCACGGGCTCCGGCAGGGTACGTGTCTGCCCCACCAGCAGGGTGCGCAGCCTTCGGGGCACGCGCAGCGGCAGCCCGAAGCCGTCGCGCGCCGGTCCGAGCAGGGCGGCCCGCGCCAACTCCAGTGCGTACAAGGGGTTTCCGACGACCGTGTCCTGGATGGCCCGCAGTATCGCCGGCGGCAGATCGGCACCGGTACCGTCCCGGACGAGGTCGGCCACTTCCTCGTCCGTCAGCGGCGGCACCGAGAGTTCGGCGGTGCCCGGCGGGCAGCAGCGCAGCCACTCGGGCTGTTCACCCTCGGCCACCCGCTCGGCGGCCACCATCCTTACATCCAGGCGCTCCAGGCGCCGTACGGCGAAGGCGAGCGCCTCGGCGGTCGGCTCGTCGAGCCACTGCAGACCGTCCACGACGAGGACGACCGGGTCGGCGTCGGCCAGGGTCCGCAGCACCTCCAGGACGGCGGCGCGCACCGCGAGCCGGCCGCGCCCGTCCCGCGGTTCCGGTCCGCGCAACAGGGCCGCGTCCAGTGCACGCCGGAGCTCGGGCGCGAGCGCGTCCAGGTGGCTGCGCGGCACCGGTGCGAAAAGGTCGGCAAGCCCGGCGAACGGCAGCTCGCTGTCCTCCTGGGCGGGCGAGCAGCGCAGAACCGTGCCGACCGCGTCCGTGGTCAGCGCCGACACGAGGACGGACTTGCCGATTCCTGCGGGACCGTGGAAGAGGACGCCGGAGCGGGCCGACAACCCGGCCCGGGCGGCGTCGAGCAGTTCGGAGCGCAAGGTCAGTGACCGCGCCGCCGCGGAGCTCGCCCACCGGCTGTCCCGCACATCTCACGACCTCGAATCATGTGTTCATGACAACCTCACCGATTCCGCTTGTCAATGACCTCTGTCACGCCCGTCGATCACGAGGCCGCCGCCCCGGCCCGATCAAACACCCGCTCCTTGGGGGACGGCGGCCCGCAGTTCCCTCACCAGCGCGCGCACGACGGCCGACCTGGCCAGTTCGGGGGTGGTGACGTAGCCGACCCGGCGCGTCGGGCGCGTGGGACCGAGTTCGGTGATCCTGACCGAGTCCGGTGCGCCGGACAGGGAGAGCGCGGGCATGATCGCCATTCCGTGCCCCGCGCTCACCAGGGAGAGAACCGCTCCGTCGTCCTCGGCCACGACGGTCGCCTCCGGGATCCAGTCCTGTGCGGTCCACCAGTCGCGGGTGTACGAGCCGCAGTTCTCGGCCCAGTCGACCAGTGGCAGTGAACGCGGGGCGACGTGACCCGCCGCGTGCACCAGGGCGTACGGCTCCTCGAAGAGCCCGCTCGTGACGAGGCCGGGCTCGAGCGCGACGGAGCCGCCCAGCGTGGCGAGGGCCAAGTCGGCTTTCCCGTCGGCCACTTCGCCCGCGGTGCCGCGCCCCACCTCGCGGACGATCCGCACCCGCGGCTCGATCCACGGATGCCGGGCGCGCAGCCGCTCGAGGACGGGCGGCAGCAGATGGAGAGCCGCACTGCGGAAGGCCGCGATGCGCAGTTGCCCCCGCGCCGCGTCGGAGCGGGCGGCACCGCGCGCTTCGGCGGTCAGGACGTCCAGCAGACGCAGGACGCGGCGGGCGTGTGCGACGGCTCTCTGCCCGGCCGGGGTGGGGCGGGCGCCGCCGCGGCCGCGTTCGAAGAGCACCGCACCGATCTTGCGCTCGCTGCCGCGCACCGAGTGGGAGACCGCGGACTGCGTGAGCCCGAGTGCCCCGGCCGCGGCCGAGAAGGCGCCGGTGTCCGCGATCGCCACCAGCACGCGCAGTTCGTGCGGGGCGAGATCGGAGTCGGTCGTGCGGGCCACGGGGCGCTCACCTCACCGTATGAGAACTGCTCATGGAACGGGGCGTCGCATGAGCTCAACCTGCTGCCCACCAGGCGCATTCCCGCCCTACGGTCCGGTCATGAACGAGACCGCGCTCACCGTGCACCAGACCGCCCGCCCGCACGGCTTTCCCACCGCCGAGCACTTCACCTTCGTCGAGTCCCCGCCTCCCGAACCGGCGGCCGGCAGCGCACTGGTGGAAAACCTCTACTGGTCCGTCGACCCCTACCACCGCGAGATGATGGACGACGTGCCCGGAGGCTTCGCGCTCCACGCGCCGCTGGAGGGCCGCACCATCGGACGGGTCATCGCCTCGCGCACCCCCGGGTTGACCGAGGGCGAGATCGTGTTCCACCGGCGGGGCTGGCGCACGCACTCCGTGGTCACTCCCGAGGAGACACGCCGTCTGCCCCGCTTCGAGGGGGTGCCCCTGACCGCGTACCTGAGCGTTCTCGGGGGTACCGGCCTGACCGCCTATGCGGGCCTGACCCGCGTCGCCCGGCTCCAGGAGGGCGAGGACCTGTTCGTGACGGCGGCGGCGGGCGGGGTCGGCACGGCGACCGGGCGATTCGCCCGGCTGCTCGGTGCCGGACGGCTCGTGGGCAGTGCCGGATCGGCGGCGAAGGCCCGGCACCTCACCCGGGAAGTCGGCTACGACGCCGCCTTCGACTACCACGACGGACCCGCCGCCGACCTGCTCGCCAAGGCCGCACCGGACGGCATCGACGTGTTCGTCGACAACGTCGGCGGGGAGCAACTGGCCGCGGCTGTGGGAGCGCTGCGCCCGTTCGGACGCATCGTCCGCATCGGCACGATCGGCCAGTACAACACCCCCGAAGTGCCGCCGCTGCGCTTCAACTACGCGGACCTCGTGGAGAAAAGCCTTCGGATGGAGGGCTTCCTGGTCAGCAACTACCTCGATCTGCAGGAGGAGTTGTACGACTTCGCGGTTCCCCACCTGCAGAGCGGCCGGCTCGCGTTGGACGAGACGGTGGTGGACGGCTTCGAGCACATCGTGCAGGCGTTCCTGGACATGCTGCGCGGCCGGAACACCGGCAAGACCATCGTGCGGGATACGGGAGTGCACCTGCAGGCGGACCGGGCGCAAGGGGCCAGGGCTCACCGGCTCGCCTCCTGAACCGCGGGGACAGTGGCGCGCCAGCCCAACTCAGGGGCGATCAGGTGCCGTACGTCGTGCAGGATCTGCTCGTACTCCTCCCGGTGGAACTCGTACGGCAGCTCCAGGCGCAGTTCCGACACCTGCGCGAGGACGGGATCGGCCGTCAGCTGCTCCAGGATCTGCTCCGCGGTGCCGACCACGTCAGGGGCGAACAGGATCCGCTTCCCTCCCAGCGCGGCGACGGTCTGCGGCTTCAGGGTGCGCGCGTGCCGACTGGCCGCGTAGTCGCGGTAGCGGGTCCGGGTGGCCGCGTCGGCGCTGTCGTACGGCACGATCACCCGCCCCAGTGCCACGCGTGTCGTCCGCCGGTCGTCGCCGAGGGTGCGCCGGTACTCGGCGAGCAGGTTCGCCTGGGCGGTGGTGAAGTCGTCGGTGTCCTCGCCGGAGACGATGTTGCCGGACAGCAGGCTGAGGCCGTTCTCGGCGGCCCAGCGGACCGAGCGCAGGCTGCCTCCGCCGTACCAGATCCGCTGGACCATACCGGGGCTGTGGGGCTGCAGCCGCGGCCGCTGGACGTTGCCGGGCGAGTGGATCACGGTGTCCGGGCCGCCGAGGTAATCGCCGTGCAGGTGGTCGACCAGGCGGGCGATCCTGCCGTACGACAGGTCGAAGCCGCGCCAGTCGCCGTCGTACACCAGGTCGCCGAGGAGTTCGGCGTGCGGCATACCGGTGCTGAAGCCGACCTGGAGGCGGCCGCGGGACAGGACGTCGGCCAGGGCGAGGTCCTCGGCCAGGCGGAAGGGGCTCTCGTAACCGATGGGGATGACCGCGGTCCCCAGCTCGACCCGCTCGGTGCGCTGGCCGGCCGCGGCGAGGAACACCGCGGCGGAGCCGACGCCGTGTTCGAGGTGGCGCTGGCGGATCCAGGCCCCGTCGTAGCCGAGCCGTTCGCCGTACTCGAAGAGCTGGAGGGTCTCCTCCAGGCCGGTGTAGGGGTCGTCGTCGGCGAAGTTGCCGGGGGTGAGGAAGGCCAAGGAGGTGATGGCGGGAGTGCTCATGACGCTGCTCCTCGGCTCGTGGCGGTCTCGGCGGGGGAGGGGAGCCGGCCGCCGGGGATGGCGGAAAGGAGTTCTCGGGTGTACTCGTGGCGGGGGTCGGTGAAGAGCTTCTCGGGCGGTCCGGTCTCGACGATCCGGCCGGTCCGCATGACCGCGACCTGGTGGGCGATCTGGCGTACGACGGCCAGGTCGTGCGAGATGAACAGGTACGCCACCCCCGTGTCGGCCTGCAATTCGGCGAGCAGGTCGAGGACTTGGGCCTGGACGGACACGTCGAGCGCGGAGACCGGCTCGTCGCAGACCACGAGGTCGGGGGAGAGGGCGAGGGCCCGGGCGATCGCCACGCGCTGGCGTTGTCCCCCGGAGAGTTCCGCCGGCCGGCGCTCCAGCGTGGCGGCGGGCAGGGCCACCCGGTCGAGGAGCTCGCGGGCCCGGTCGAGCCGGGAGGCACGGTCGCCGACCTTGAAGGCGCGCAGCGGTTCGGTGATCACCTCGGCGATGGAGAAGCGGCGGTCGAGGGAGGCGTAGGGGTTCTGGTAGACGAGCTGGGCGCGGCGGCGCAACCGCCTGGCCTGTGCGCCCTTGGCGGCGGTGACGTCGGTGCCGTCGAGGAGGATCTGTCCGGCGGTCGCGTCGGTGAGGCGCAGCACCAGGCGGGCGGTGGTGGACTTGCCCGAGCCCGACTCGCCGACCAGGGCGAGGGTCCGGCCGCGTCGGAGGGTGAGGCTGACGTCGTCCACGGCGCGCAGGGTTCGGGGCCCGTCACCGGCGCGGGGCAGCCTGTACTCCTTGACGAGGTTGCGTACTTCGAGCAGCGGTGCCGTCTCCGCCACGGGGGCGGAGACCGGGGTGCGGGGTCGGGCGGTCGTCAGGCTCGGGGCGCTGGCCAGCAGGTGCCGGGTGTAGGGGTCCCGCGGGCCGGCCAGGATGTCACCGGTGGGGCCGGCCTCGACGACCTCGCCCCGGGACATCACCACCAGCCGCTGGGCCCGGTCCGCGGCGACCCCGAGGTCATGCGTCACCAGCAGGACCGCGGTGCCCAGTTCCTGGGTCAGGGTCTGAAGATGGTCCAGGATGACCCGTTGCACGGTGACGTCGAGCGCGCTGGTGGGCTCGTCGGCGATGATCAGCTCGGGCTGCGCCGCGATGGCGATGGCGATCAGGGCGCGTTGCCGCATCCCGCCGGACAGTTCGTGCGGGTACTGCCGCGCCCGTACGGCCGCGTCGGGCAGCCCGGCCCGGTCCAGGACCTCGACCGCCTCGGCGGGAGCCGATCGGCGGGTCGCCAGACCGTGGATGCGCAGCACCTCGGCGACCTGGTCACCGATCCGCCTCACCGGGTTGAGGGAGACCGTCGGATCCTGCGGCACCAGCCCGATGCGTGCCCCGCGGACGGTGCGCAGTTCGGCCTCGGAGAGGGTGGCGAGGTCGTGCCGGCCGAAGCGGATGGTGCCCGCGTCGATCCGGCCGTTCGCCGACAGCAGCCGGGTGATCGCGTGCGCGGTCGTGCTCTTCCCGGAGCCTGACTCGCCGACCACCGCGGTCACCTGTCCCGGCCACACGTCGAGATCCACGCCCCGGACGGCCTCGACCGTGCCGCCCCGGGTGCGGTACGACACCGACAGACCGCGTATCTCCAGCAGTGGTGTGGTCACGTCCTCGCCGTCCTCACGTTCGTCGGTCATGGCTGTCGGGACCATTCGCCGTCCAGCGCGCGGGCGATGCGGTTGGTTGCCAGTACGGTCGCGGCGATGGCCAGTCCGGGCAGCGCGGTCAGCCACCAGGCGTTGGCGAGGTAGTTGCGGCCGTCGGAGATCAACGTGCCCCACTCCGGGGCGGGCGGGGGAGCGCCGTAACCGAGGAAGCTGAGGGCGGAGACGGCCAGGATGGAGGAGCCGAAGTCGAGGGTGGCCAGGACGATCACCGGGCCCGCCGCGTTGGGCAGCACATGCCGGCCCAGCGCCGAGTACCAGCGCGCCCCGCTCGCCCGCGAGGCCTCCACGAACACCGCCTGCCGCACCCGCAGCACCTCCGCGCGCGCCACCCGCGCGAACGAGGCGACGCTGGCGATGCCGACCGCGACCGCCACCTTCACCGTGCCGTAGCCCAGCGCGGTGACCAGCGCGAGGGACATGAACAGCGCGGGGATGGACAGGAGTACGTCGACGAAGCGCATGAGGACGTCGTCCACCCAGCGGCCCACGAACCCGGCGACCACCCCGAGCAGTCCGCCGACCACGAACGCGACCAGGACGGCGATCAGCGTCGCCTTGAGGGACAGTTGGGCGCCGTGGACGACTCGGGAGAACACGTCGCGGCCCAACTCGTCCGTGCCGAACCAGTGATGTGCGCTCGGGCCGCGGAAGTTCTGTGCGGGGACGCCCTTCAGCGGGTCCTGAGAGGTGAACAGTCCCGGCCAGAACGAGGCCAGCACCACCAGGACGAGGACGACGACCGACAGCAGCAGGCCCGGTCGGCGGGCCAGGAACCGCAGCACACGTCGTACGTCGCCGCGGCTCCCCGGCTCGGGGCCGGGGGCCGTGTCGACCGGCCGGGCCAGGCCGAGGGCGGTGTCGTCGACGAGGCTCTGGCTCATGCGAGGGCCGCCCTTCCGTCCGAGGCCACCACGATCCGTGGATCGAGGAGTGGGTAGACCAGGTCGATGACCAGGTTCGTCGTCACGAAGATCAGCGCTCCGAACACCACGACCCCTTGCACGAGCGGGATGTCCTGGGCCGTGACCGCCGCCGCGGTGACGCGGCCGAGGCCGTCGCGGGAGAAAACGGTCTCCACCACCACCGAACCGGCGATCAGTTGCCCCACGAGCAGGCCGACGACGGTCAGCGCCGGCAAGGACGCGTTGCGCAGGGCGTGCCGCAGATGAACCCGCCACCGGTCGGCGCCCTTGGCCCGCGCTGTCTCGATGTACGCCTGGTCCAGTGCGGTGAGCAGGCTCTTGGCGAGCACCTGGGCGACCTGCGCCCCGGTCGGCACCGCCAGCGTCAGGGCCGGCAGCACCAGCCCCCGCAGGCCGTCGTTGCCGAACGCGGGAAACCAGTGCAGCCGGAAGGAGAACAACTCGACCAGCAGCAGCCCCACCCAGAACGTCGGGACGGACACCCCCAGCGGCGGCAGCGACAGCAGCAGCTGCCGCAGCCCGCGCTGAGTGGTGTACGTCGCCACCACCGCCAGACCGCCGCCGAGGAGCACCGCGAGCAGCAGGGCCGCGCCGGTCAACTGCAGGGTCTGCGGCAGGGCGTCGGCCAGCGTCGAGGTCACCGCACGACCGGTGGACACCGAGTCGCCGAAGTCCCCGCGCACCGCCCGGCCCAGGTACTCGGCGTACTGCACCAGCACCGGCTTGTCGAAGCCGTACTCGTGCCGCAGGGCGGCGATCTTCTTCGGGTCGACCTGCCCCGAGTCCATCCCGGCACTGGCCATCGCCGTGACCGGGTCGCCCGGCAGGTAGTCCAGCACCAGGAACGAGACCGTGTACGCCGCCCACAGCACGCCGACCGCCTGCGCGAGCCGTTTGACCACATAGCGGCGCATGCGTCAGCCGATCCAGGTGTCGTGCAGCTGGAGCCGGCTGGAGGCGTCGAAGTCCAGGTCGTGCACCTTCTTCGACACGCCCAGCTGGGTCTGGAGCTCCACCACCGGAGCGTAGTAGGCGTTCTGCACGATCAACTGCTGTGCCTCGGTGACCAGTTGCCCGCGCTTGGCCGGGTCGACGGTAGCGGCCTGCTCGGACAGTGCCGTGTCCAGGGAACTCGGGGAAAGGTGGTAGAAGTTGGCCAGCTTGGTGGAGAAGGAGCTGCGCAGGATGTCGGGGTCGGCGCGGGTCACGTTCCCCCACACCGCGTCGTAGTCGCCCGACTGGAGTGTCGGCGCGAACTGCGTGACCTGGAGTTGCTTGAGGGCCACATCGACACCGACGGTCTTGAGCTGCTGCTGAATGAGTTCCAGCGCGGGCTGGTTGGTGGCCGCGTTGGGGAACCACTTGATCGTCAGACTCAGCTTCTGGCCGCCCTTGGCGCGGATGCCGTCGCTTCCGGTCTTCCAGCCGGCCGCGTCCAGCAGGGACTTGGCCTTGGTGACGTCGAAGGTCAGGCCGGAGGCGAGGTCGGTGTAGTCGGGTGTGGTGTGCGCGAGGATGCTGGTGGCCGGCCGGGTGCCGGTCGGGAACACGGTGTCGGCGATCTGCTGCCGGTCGATGGCGTGGAGGATCGCCTGGCGTACCTTGGCGTCCTTGAGCAGTGGCCGGGAGTTGTTCAGGCCGAGACCGAACACCACCCCGGGGTTGGCCCGTCGCTGGAGGGTGACCTGACCGCCCTTGAGGGCCGCCTCGTTGGCCTTGCCGACGCTGGAGACGGCGTCCACCTGACCGGACTGCAGGCTGCCGGCCCGCACACCCGCCTCCGGCACGACCTTGAACACCAGCTTGTCGAGATATGCCTCGCCCTTCTTGGACCACAGTGATGATCCCCAGGCGTATCCGGTGCGCCTGGCGAGTGTGAGGGACTGGTTCTGCACGTACTGCTTCAGCACGAACGGTCCGGAGCCGGTCACCCCCTCGCTGCACTTCTGCTGCGGGGTCTTCTTCACGCTGGCCGAGGACTCGATGCCGAGCGAGTGCGTTGAAGTGGCCTGCAGGAACTGGGCGTTGGGCTGGCTGAAGGTCACCTTCACGGTGAGCGGGTCGACCACGGTGGTGCTCTTGACGCCGCTCAGGTAGCCCTCGGCGAGCGTGCCCAGGGCGCCGAGCTTCGGCACCGCGTCGAAGTTGTCCTTGACCACCTGCGCGGTCAGCTTCGAGCCGTCGCTGAAGGTCACTCCGGAACGCAGATGGAAGGTGAAGGTCGTGGTGTCGGGACTGACGTCCCAGCTCTTCGCCAGCCACGGCACGATCTTGCCGGTCTTCGGGTCCTGGTCCGTCAGGGAGTCCACGATCTGGCGTACCGAGTAGATGGTCTCGTTGCTGGCGACCTGCTGCGGATCCACGCAGCCGGAGTCCGATCCCACCGCGAAGGTCAGGGTGCCGCCGGACCTGGGCTGTCCGGTGCCGCTGCCGCCGTCGCCGCCGCCCGATCCGCAGGCGGTCAGCAGGGCGCCGGTGGTCACAAGGGCGGTCAGTGCCGCCCACCGAGAGGTTCTGACATGGGGAAGTGCGATCACGGAGGGCTTCTCCTACTCGTGTCACCAGGCACGGCGGTGGTACGGGACTCGGCCGTGCGGGGGCGTGCGGACCCGATCGGCGTGATGCCGATGTCGGGGAGCGCTGGGCAGACAGGGATCAGCGGAAAGGAAGAACGGGGATCAGCGGAAACGAAGTACGGGGATCAGGCGCAGACGGATGCGGCGGCGACTGGTGCCGGACGGCGACCAGCGCGGAAAAGGCGCGTCAGGCCTGACAGAGACAGCTGGTCGAGCGCTTGAGATCGATGTGGCGCCGACGCGAGAGCCGGGAGAACACAGTGGCGCCGGCGAAACGGGCGCTGAGGTCACCACCGTGCCGCATGTCGGTCCTCCACCTGTCCGGCCCCGGTCACGGGGCCACGCGCTTGCGGGATCATCGGTGATCCCGCCGGGCTTTCACCTGGAGCACCCCACCGCGTGGGAGGGTTGCCGGTCAGCGAGCCAGGGCTTGACGCTGACACTCAATGCCACTCGTGATCGTACGGAGAGATCTTGCCGTTGGTCAATGGCCGGGCCCGGCTCACGAACCGCCGCGCTCGCG
Organism: Streptomyces sp. NPDC006476; assembly: GCF_040612015.1. NCBI lineage: Bacteria > Bacillati > Actinomycetota > Actinomycetes > Kitasatosporales > Streptomycetaceae > Streptomyces > Streptomyces sp. NPDC006476. Next base: position 232,564 of record NZ_JBEXPK010000006.1, read on the forward strand.
GGGGATCTTCTGACCGGCCTCGATCGCCACCGGCAGCCGGTTCTCGGCCGGGGGCAGCGGGCACGTGGCCAGGTCCGTGTAGGCGCACGGCAGGTTCGTGGCGCGGTTGAAGTCCAGGACGACCCGGCCGTCGGCGGCGGGCGGCTCCAGCCACAGGGCCCGGTTGGCGGCGTACGTGGTGACCCCGGAGGTGGCGTCGGTGAACAGCACCAGCAGCCGGCCCTCGCCGGCGCCGGGGAACGCGGTGAGGGACAGCTGGCGTCCGTCCAGCTCGAAGTCGATCCTGCCCGGAGCGTCGTAGACGTGCTCCAGGCCCTCGACGGCCGCTCCCACGGTGGTCGGCCGGGGTGTGTTGAAGGGGACGTAGCGGCCGGTCACGGCCCAACGCGGGTCGGGTGCGTAGGCCGGCGTTCCGGTGAAGGCCGTACGCCGGGGCGCGTCCGGGTGTCGGGGGCGCACGATGTCGTGGCCGCCGCGCTTGGCGACCTCGATGACGGCGTCTCCCCACACCGCGTTGACGCCGCCGCGCTCGGGCAGCACGCCGAAGCGGTGTTCACCGCGCACCGTGGTTCCGTCGACGACCAGTTCCTCGCCGTCGTCGAGGGTGACGACGACCCCGTCGGGGCCGGTGTGCCAGGCGCCGGGGGCGTCCGGGAAACGCTGGGGGCGGTCGTCGAGCCAGTGTTGGCCGGTGATCGCCAGAAACCCGTGCGGGGCGGAGAGTCGGGCCTCCTGGGCCCGGTACCACTCCAGCCAGGTCTCGGTGAAGGTGTGGAGGTCGGTCGTGGTGGCCTCGGTGGTCAAAGGAATCTCCTTCGTGCAGGGGGCTGTCGGGTCTTCGGGTTGGTTCAGCGGGCGAGTTCGCCGAGGAGTCGCCAGGTGCGTCGGCGGTCGGCCTCTCCGGCGATCTCGGTGCCCGAGAACACGACCTCGGTGGCGCCCGCGTCGCGGTAACGGCGCACCTCGGCCTCGACGGCACGCTCGTCGCCGATCACGGCGAGGTCGGCGGCTCGTCGGGCGCCGGAGAGTTCGATGACCCGCGCGTAGGACGGGATGTCTTCGTAGAAGGCGAGGTTCTCGGTCGCCTTGGCCCGTACTGGCTCCACGTCGTCGGTGACCACGCCCGGCACCAGGGCGACGATCCTGGGCGCGGGGCGGCCGGCGGCCTCCGCGGCGGTGGTCAGGGCGGGCACGATGTGGTCCGCCAGGGCGCGCGGTCCCGCCAGGTACGGCAGGATCCCGTCCGCCAGTTCACCGCTGACCCGCAGCGCCTGCGGACCCATCGCGGCGACCAGCAGGGGGACACCTCTCTCGGCACCCGGTACCCGCGCCGGGAGCGGGGTGGTGGCGGTCAGCAGTTCACCGTGGAAGTCGGCCGTGCCGGTCTCGGTCAACTGCCGCAGTGCGGTGAGGAATTCGCGCAGCCGGGCGATGGGCCGCTCGAAGGGCAGGCCGAAGGCGGTCTCCGTCAGCAGTTTCGTGCCCAGGGCCAGACCGAGGTGGTAGCGGCCGTGGGTCGCGACCTGGGCGGTCTGGGCCTGGCTGGAGACGAGCAGCGGGTGGCGGCCGAAGACGGGGATCGCGGAGGTGCCGACCTGCAGTGCGGGCACCTCGCGCCCGACGATCGCCGCAAGTTGGGGCGAGTCCGCGCCGAAGGTCTGCCCGAACCAGGCCGATGTGACACCGGACTCCGCTGCCTCATGGGCCAGTCGTACGGCGGCGTCGACCTGGTTCGGCGCGTCGGACGCGGTGAGTACTACTCCAACCGTCATGTCGGTTCAGAACGGGTGTCGGCCGGAATCGCATTCCGGTTCATGTGTGACAGCTTCTTGTCAGTCATGTGTACGAGACCCGGCGTGGGGGCTCAGCCCGCCTGCCGCCGGTCCGGGGCGGACCGGTGGGTGAGCGGTTCACGCAGGCCGAGGTTCTCGCGCAGCGTGGTCCCGCTGTACTCGGTGCGGTAGACCCCGCGTTCCTGCAGTTCCGGGACGAGCAGGTCGACGATGTCGTCGAGGCCGTCGGGAATCAGGTACGGCGTGACGTTGAAGCCGTCGACCGCGCCGTGCCGTACGAAGTGGGCGAACTTGTCGGCGAGGCCGGACGGCGTACCGACGTGCCCGCGCTGTGGGCCCAGCGCGATGACGGTCTCACGCAGCGACCAGCCGTGCGCCTCGGCCTTCGCCCGCCACTCCGCGACGACCGCACGCGGGTCGGCGATCCGGCGGGCGCCGAAGGAGCCGTCGTTCTCGGTGACGACCGGGTCCTCCTTCGGCAGCGGCCCGTCGGCGTCACGGTCGGAGAGGTCGATGCCCCACAGCAGCCCGGCGATCCCCAACGCGGTGGCCGGGGTGACCTGTTGCAGCCGGATCCACTGCTTCTTCTCCTGGGCCTCCTTTTCCGTCGCGCCGATGATGATCTCGGTGCCGGGCAGGATCCGCAGATCGTCGTCGGGACGCCCGACCGCGCGCAGCCGCCGTCGGAGGTCATCGGCAAAGCCCAGGGCGTCGTCGAAGTCGTTGCCGTGCGCGGAGAAGATGACGTCGGCGTTGCGGGCGGCGAAGTCGCGTCCCTCGCCGGAGTCACCGGCCTGGAAGATCACCGGGTGACCCTGGGCGCTGCGGGGCAGGGTGGGGGCGAGGTCGACGTCGAACTGCGGGCCCTTGTGGCGCACTTGATGCACGGAGCCGGGGGCCGACCAGGCGCGGGCGGTCGCGGAGTCGGCGACGGCGCCGTCCTCCCAGCCGTCCCAGAGGGCACGGGCCACGGTGAGGAACTCCTCGGCGCGCCGGTAGCGGTCGGCGTGGTCGAGGTAGCCGCCGCGGCGGAAGTTCGCGCCGGTCCAGGCATTGTCCGTGGTGACCACGTTCCAGCCGGCGCGGCCCTCGGAGAGGAGGTCGAGGCCGGAGAGGCGGCGGGCCAGGTCGGCGGGCTCGTTGAAGGTGGAGTTGGAGGTCGAGACCAGGCCGATCCGGCGGGTGACCGCGGCCAGCGCCGCCAGCTGGGTGATGGCGTCCGGCCGTCCGGCCACGTCCAGATCGTGGATCCGGCCGTCGACCTCGCGCAGCCGCAGGCCCTCGCCGAGGAAGAAGGCGTCGAACAGGCCGCGTTCGGCGGTCTGGGCGACCTTGCGGAAGGAGGCGGGGTCGATCTGGGAGCCGCTGTCGGGGGCGGACCAGATGGTCCAGTGGTTGACGCCCTGGAAGAAGACGCCGAAGTGCAGCTGGGCGTGCGGCCGGGGGACGTCGAGGGGGTCGGTGCGGGTCATCGTGCGTCCTCCTGGGCGGCGGGGGCCGCGACGGCGTAGCGGTTGGCGGGGCGCTCCAGACCCAGGGTCGAGCGTAGGGACGTACCGGGCAGCGGACGGGCGACGAGGCGTCGCTCGGACAGGGCCGGCAGGACGAGTCGGGAGAGGACGGACAGGTCCTCGTCCAGCACGAGCGGATGCAGCCGTACCCCGTCGACGTGATGGCTCAACTCGCCGAGCAGAGCGACGAGTTGGTCGGCGTTACCGATGTGCCGCAGTCGCCCGCGGTCGCTCCATGCCGCGTGCCGTTCGAGGTCCGCGACGCGCTCGGCGGCCGTGGCGCCCGGGGTGTCCAGTGCCACCTCGACCTCGGCGAAGACGCGGGGCGTACCGGCGACGGCAGCTGCCCTGGCGACGGACGCCATATCGCGCCCTTCGACGAGCCCGACGTCGAGCTGTGCGGCGGGAACCCGGTCCGTCCGGCCCAGGACGACGAGCTGCCCCTGGGGCGGGCGTGGCACGATCGCGGGGCCCTTGACGGCGTACGTCTCGCCGGTGAAGTCGATGTAGTGCAGCCGGTCGCGGTCGAGGTAGCGGCTGGTGGCCACGGACCGGATGACCGCGTCGTCCTCCCATGAGTCCCACAGAGCGCGGGCCACCTCGATACCGTCACGGGACTCCCGGGCCCGCGCTTCGGCGTCGGCGACCGGTGGGCGCCCCCAGGCACGGGCCGCCTCGGGACGTTCGTCCTCCGCCACCACCCACCCGGCGCGACCTGCGGAGATGTGGTCCAGGGACGCCAACTGACTAGAGACGTGGAAGGGTTCGGCATACGTGACCGACACGACGGGCGCGACCCCTACGGTGCTCGTGGACGCCGCGATGAAAGCCGCCCGCTCCACCGCGCCGATACGGCCGACCGGATCCGGTGCCGCGCCGGGGGGCAGCGCGCCGTCGTCCAGGGTGACCAGGGTGAACCCGGCGTTCTCGGCGACGGCGGCGACACCGGCCACGCGGCGCGGGGTGAGCAACTGATCGGGGGAGTGGGCGGCGCGGCGCCAGGCCGCGGGGTGGGCGCCGTCGCCGTCGATCTCGACGGCGAGCTGCAGGGCAGGGCCGGACATGGGGTTCCTTCCGGGAAACACGACGATGCGCGGCCGACGGGCCACGGCGCGAGAGCCGGCGGGAAGGGCCGGCAGGGGATCAGACGGATACGGAAGGACAGACCGCGGAGGAGGTACGGCAGTAGTCGACATGCCGCCGGGTGATCAGCCGCGCACCGGTGCACGCACGGCGCGAGGGCGCGCTCGGTACGTGCATGGAAGCCTCCACCCATCAGGAACTCTCCGCCTCAACGTACGTCGCCCGTCCCCGCGGATGTCAAGGTCGGAAAGAAGCGGAGAAGGTCCCCGTGTCCGCAATGCAAGACCCGTCCGGGAAGTTATTGACCACCGTGGTGGCTTCTGCTGAACTCCCGTCTCATGAACCCGCGCGTGGACCTCACTCGGCGGCGCCACATCGATCTGGCGCACGTCTCCAGCGCGTTTTGTTGTCGCTGACCCGGCAAGTGGTCCCCGGCGACAGCCTCGCGCGCATTCGGTGCGCGTCGGCGTGAAGCGGCGTTGAGCCGCCCACACCGTGATGTCTCTCCCCGCAGGACCGTCGTACTCACCTCCTGAGGGCTCCCCGTCTCCTCTCCTTCTCGCATGAGTCGGGAGCCTGTTCGCGTACGCCGACACGGTCGCTGAGAACGCGCCTGTGGCGGCCCTGCGACCACGCGTTTTCCCCTTCACCCCCGTTACGTCATCCCCTGCGCCCGTTCGCGTGTGCCCGTCTGTCCGGGAGGGACCCCCTCATGCCTCCGTCCATCCGTAAGCTCACCAGCCGCATCGGCGCCGTCGTCGAGGGCGTCGATCTCACGGCGCCCCCCGACCTCGCGACGGTCACGACGCTGCGCGACGCCCTCAACGAGCACAAGGCGATCGTGTTCGACGACGTGCGGCTCGACAACGCCGGCCAGGAGCGTGTGGCCCGCTGGTTCGGCGAGCTGACGACCGCCCACCCCAATGTGCCGGCCGCCGACGGCACGACGAACGTGCTCGCCGTCGACAGCGAGACGTCCAAGGCCAACGAATGGCACACGGACGTCACCTTCGTGGTCAACCCGCCTCAGGTGACCACGCTCCGGTCCATCCAGATCCCGCCCTACGGCGGCGAGACACTCATCGCCAACGCCGCCGCGGCCTACCGCGACCTGCCCGAACCACTGCGCGGCCTCGCCGACACCCTGCGCGTCGTGCACACCAATCAGTACGACTACGCGCGCCCCGAGCCCACCACCGCCGAACGGCGGGCGTATGACCGCGCCTTCGTCTCGACGCCCTACGAGGCCGAGCACCCGGTCGTGCGGGTGCATCCGCTGACCGGGGAACGCGGGCTGTTCATCGGCGGGTTCGCCAAGCGGATCGTCGGCCTGTCGGGCAGTGACTCGGCGGATCTGCTGCGCATCCTGCAGTCGTACGTCACCCGCCCGGAGAACGTCCTGCGCTGGACCTGGTCCCCGAACCAGCTGCTGATCTTCGACAACCGGATCACCCAGCACTACGGCGTGGACAACTACGACGACCACCCGCGCCGCCTCAACCGGGTGACCGTCGCCGGGGAAGTGCCCGCCGGAGTCGACGGCCGCCGCAGCGAGCAACTCCTCGGCGACGCCTCGCACTACAGCAGCGTACTGGCGGTGGCGGCATGACCGAGATCCGCATCCCGGCACCGGCTGTCGTGAAGGGCCTGGACGCGGCGACGACGACCAACGCGCGGGAACGCGAGGTGTTCCTCCCGCGCGACGCCCGCCGACGGACACCGCTGCGCACACTCCGCGAGCGCCTGCGCTGGCCGCTGGGCATCTACACGACTCCGGTCGTGATCCTCGTCGCCTGGGAGGCGCTGGCCCGGGCAGGCGTGGTGTCCAAGACCTATGCCCCGGCGCCCACCTCGATCGTGAAGTCGGCCGTCGACCTGTGGCAACAGGGCGTCCTCGGGCCCGACCTGGCCATATCGCTGCAGCGGGCCGGCATCGGCCTGGCGATCGGTCTCACGGTGGGCGTCGTCACCGGCGTCCTCGGCGGGCTGCTGCGCAGCGGCGAGTACCTCTTCAACGGGCTCGTGCAGGTACTCAACACGATCCCCCTCCTCGCCGTGCTGCCGCTGATGATCGTGTGGTTCGGCATCGACGAACTCACCAAGGTCCTGCTGATCTCCTTCGGCGCCGGCGTCCCGATGTACCTCAACCTGTTCGCCGCGATACGGGGCGTCGACCAGCGGCTGATCGAGATGGCGCGCACGACGGGCGCCGGCACCTGGCGCCTGGTCACGCGCGTACTGGTGCCCGGAGCCCTGCCGGGGTTCCTGGTCGGCCTCCGGTTCTCCCTCGCGTACAGCGTCCTGGGACTGGTCGCCGCCGAAACGGTCAACGCGGACAAGGGACTTGGCTTCCTCATCACGCAGGGGCAGACGTATCTCCAGACCAACCAGGTCTTTGTGGGGCTGGTGATCTACTCGCTCCTCGGTCTGGTCGCCGACCAGTTCGTCCGGGCTCTCGAGCGGGTGCTGCTGCGGTGGCGACCCAGTTATGAGGCGTCATGAGCAGCACGATCACGACGGAGCCCCGCCGTCGGACCGGGGTCGTCGTCGAGCAGGTGGTACGGCAGTTCGGTGACCGGCGAGTCCTCGACCGCCTCGATCTGACCATCGAGGAAGAGGAGTTGGTGATCCTGCTCGGCCCCTCGGGCTGCGGCAAGAGCACCCTGCTGCGGCTGCTCGCCGGCCTCGACCGGCCCGACGGCGGACGCGTGGAGGTCCCGGCACGGCGCGCGATCGTCTTCCAGGCCGACCGGCTGCTGCCCTGGCAGCGGGTGCTGCGCAACGTCACGCTCGGCCTGCACGGCCCCGACGCCGACCAGCGGGCCCGCGAGGTGCTCGCCGAGGTCGGACTCTCGGGCCGCGAGAAGGCCTGGCCCAAGGAGCTCTCCGGTGGCGAGGCCCAGCGGGTGTCGCTCGCGCGGGCACTGGTCTCCGAGCCCGAACTGGTGTTGCTCGACGAGCCGTTCGCGGCCCTGGACGCCATTACCCGACTGCGCATGCACGACCTCGTACGCGCGCTGCGCAGCAAGCACCACGCGGCCATGCTCCTGGTCACCCACGACGTCGACGAGGCGATCGCCCTGGCGGACCGCATCGTCGTCATGAGCAACGGACGCATCGGCAGCTCGCACACGGTGAGCCTCGCCGCCGCGGACCGAGAGGCGAGCGTCGCCCGGGAGGAACTCCGCGCCCGGCTCCTGGACGACCTCGGCCTCGCCGGCCAGCACTGACCTTTCCCGAAACCCTCACCCAGCACAGAAAGCACGGCAACCCATGCGAAAGAGAACGACCAGACTCATCGGCGCCGTCGGTTCGCTCGCCCTGGCGGGTGCTCTCGCCGCCTGCGGATCCTCCTCGGACTCCACCCCGCCGCTGAGCAAAGCCGTCGACGCGAGCGACGCCAAGCACCCGGAGTGGAGCAAGTACACCTTCACCATCGGCGACAACGGCGGTGACGGCAGCCAGGAACTGGCGCGGATCACCGGCGCGTTCGACAACGCGTCCTACAAGGTGAAGTTCGCCCGCTTCACCTACGGCCCGCCGCTCGTGCAGGCCGCCGCCTCGGGCGACATCGACCTCGGCAGCGTCGGCGACGTGCCGCCGATCACCGGCGCCGCGAAGGAGTACGGCTTCAAGGTCGTCGCGGTCAACCGCTCGCTCGCGCCCACCCAGTCCAACGAGAACATCATCGTTCCCAAGGGATCGCCGCTGAAGTCGCTCAAGGACCTCAAGGGGAAGAAGATCGCCGTCCCGCAGGGCAGTTCGGCCCACGGCCTGGCCCTCAACGCGCTCAAGAGCGTCGGCCTCGGCCCCAAGGACGTGCACCTCGTCTTCCTCGACCCGGCGGCCGGCGCCACGGCGTTCAACACCGGCAAGGTGGACGCCTGGTCGATCTGGAATCCCCAGTCCGCGATCGCGGTCAGGAACGGCGCGCGCATTCTGGCGAAGGGCCTGCCGCCGATCGACCAGACCAGCAGCTACTACGTCGCCAGCGAGAAGTCGCTCAACGACAAGACCAAGCGGGCGGCGCTCACGGACGTCCTGAAGCGGCTGGCCGGCGAGTTCGCCTGGGCGATCAAGCACGAGGACAAGTACGCCGAGGCACTGTCCAAGGAGGAGGGCATCCCGCTGGACGACGCCAAGGCCTCCGTCAAGGCATTCGAGACCCGCGTGACACCGGTGGAGGCGGCCGACATCGCGGCCGAGCAGAAGCTCGCTGACGCCTTCCTGGAGGCAGGCCAGATCACCAAGACGGTCGACGTGAAGTCGATCACCGACAACCTTCTTCCGGCCGGCTACGACAGCTCCAAGCTGAAGGTCGGCTCATGAGCGCGCCACAACGTCAACTCCACCTCAACGCCTTCCTCATGGAGGCGGGCCACCACGAGGCGGCCTGGCGGCTCCCGCACAGCAACCCCCGCGCCGACTTCGACCTGCGGCACTGGATCGAGCTCGCGCAGCTCGCCGAGAGCGCCAAGTTCGACTCGCTGTTCCTCGCGGACGGCCCGGCCCTCATAGGCACCGGCGAGTTCCGGCCCCCGGGCCAGCTCGAACCCCTGACCCTGCTCACCGCGCTGTCCCAGGCGACCAGCAGGATCGGCCTCATCGCCACGGTGTCGTCGACATACAACGAGCCGTACAACCTCGCCCGTCGCCTCGCCTCAGTCGACCACGTCAGCGGCGGCCGCGCCGGCTGGAACATCGTCACCTCGGCAGGGGCGGACGAGGCGGCCAACTTCGGCCTCGACGACCGTCCCGGCCACGCCGAACGCTACGCCCGCGCCGACGAGTTCCTGAAGGTCGCCAAGGCGCTGTGGGACAGCTGGGAGTCCGAGGCCGTCGCCGCGGACAAGAACACCGGGCGGTACGCCGACCCCACGCTGCTGCACCGACTCGACCACCAGGGCCGGTACTTCAAGGTCGCGGGCCCCCTCAACGTCGAGCGTCCACCGCAGGGTTACCCGCTGCTCGTCCAGGCGGGGTCCTCGGAGGACGGCAAGGACTTCGCCGCCCGCCACGCCGAGGCCATCTTCACAGCCCACACGACGTACGAGCGCGCGGCCGCCTTCTACGCGGACATCAAGGCACGGACCGTGGCGGCGGGCCGCGACCCGGACGGCGTGATCGTCCTGCCGGGCATCGTCCCCTACATCGGGTCGACCGAGGAGGAAGCTCGGGCGTTGGCGCGGCAGTTCGACGAACTGCGCGTCCCGGAGTACGGGCTGCGTCAGCTGGCCGCCGTGTTCGAGACCGAGCCGTCGGTCTTCCAACTCGACGCTCCGCTACCGGACTTCATCCTGGCCAGGCCGAAGCTGGAGGGCTCGCAGAGCCGTTCCGACCTGATCATCGAGCTCGCGGTGCGTGAGCAGTTGACGGTCCGGCAGATCATCTCCCGGCTCGGCGGCGGGCGCGGCCACTTCGAGTTCGTGGGCACGCCCGAGCAGGTCGCGGACACGATCATCGCCTGGTTCGAGGGCGGTGCTGCGGACGGGTTCAACATCATGGCCCCCGCCCTGCCGTCCGGCCTGGCGGCCTTCGTCGAGCACGTGCTGCCCATCCTGCGCGGCAAGGGCCTGTTCCGTGAGGAGTACGAGGGCACGACCCTGCGTGAGCACTACGGGCTCCCGGTCCCCGCCAACCAGTTCCATGGTTGACCCGCTTGGCGGGCCCGCCCCGCTCGCGCCTCCCGCCGCTCCGTCTTCCCGGAGCGGCGGGAACCCGCCCGCCCTGCGGGTGGAGGGTCTGCGCAAGACCTACGAGGGCGGCTTCACCGCCGTGTCCGGGCTCGACCTGGAGATACCCGACGGCGCGTTCTTCGGGCTGCTCGGCCCGAACGGCGCCGGGAAGACCACCCTGATCGGCTCGGTGTGCAACATCGTCCGCCCCACGGCCGGCAGCCTCTCCGTCTTCGGCCACGACCACCGCAGCCGTCAGGCCCGCAGGCTCCTCGGCCTGGCCGCGCAGGAGATCAACGTCGACCGGTTCATGCGAGCCGCGAGGCACTCGGTGGTCATCTGGCCGACCGGGACTGGATGGTACGCGTCGCGCCGCTGGTGACCGCGGTCGCCGCCGACTCGCGCTTCCGCGATGTGACCGATCTGGAGGGTTCGGGGCTGCTCGGCGGATACCGGCGCGAACTCGGCTGGGGCAGGGGCAGGACGCTCGGCGCCCTCACGGCTATCGGACCGGAGTACCCGGACTGACCGGCCCGGGCCGGCCTGACCTGCGAGGATGGCGTGGTGGAGCAACGACTGAGCCGACGGAAAGCGTCAGAAGCAGTGCACGACGACGGCTGGCGCTACATCCTGGGCACCCTGCAGACGTCCGTCCCGGTCCGGTCCCTGGCCCAGGGAATCAGTGTGACGTCGGACGTCGTGGCAGTGTGCGGTGACGCTGCCGACCGGCATCTCCTCCTCGATGCCCGCCCCGATCTGGTCGTGCTCACCCTGCAGTCCCGGACCCACGCGGCGGTGACCGACCGGGACGTCGAACTCGCCCATCGGATCTCCGCGACGGTTCGCGAAGCCGGGCTGCGGACAGAGCCCGGGATCGGGACCGGCGCACAGCGGTCCGTCCAGCTCGTGGAGATCGCGATCGATGCGCTGGACATCGCCCGGATTCGGCCCTTCTGGAAGGCGATCCTGGGCTACGCCGACGAACTGGGCGGCGCAGGACCGGAAGATCCGCTCGTCGACCCGTTCCGGGTGGGGCCCGCGGTCTGGTTCCAGCAGATGGACCGAGCACGCCCACAGCGCAACCGGGTCCACCTGGACGTCAGCGTCCCGCACGACGAGGCGTCCCTGCGGGTCGACGCCGCGCTGGCGGCGGGCGGCCGACTGGTGTCCGCAGCCCGTGCCCCGGCCTTCTGGGTCCTTTCCGACGCGGAGGGGAACGAGGCCTGCGTGACCACATGGCAGGGCAGAGAGGGCTGAGCCCCTGTCAGATGAGAACTGGTTCCCTTGCGAGTAAGGGCTTCACTCGACCGGTGTCATTTCCGTGCAATGCGCTTAAAGAATTCCCCTTGTCGCGGTGAGAGTTTCCTTGAAACGGGGCGGTGTCGGCGGTGCGGGGAGATGCCGTGACCAAAACTGCTGCGCATGGCCTCGAACGTCCTCAACGCAACCCCGCCCGTCGGCTCATACCGTCGCCCGCCATGGCGATCACCCGAGGGTGAGCCTGCGTACGCACGCCCTGCGCTGCTGGTTCTCGTCGTGCTCGCCGTCGTGCTCTATGCCTGGGGTATCGACCGCAGCGAGTACCACACGTTCTACGCGAGTGCGGCCCGCAGCATGACGGAGAGCTGGAAGGCTTTCTTCTACGGGTCCTTCGATCCCGGAAATTCCATCACGCTCGACAAATTGCCGGGGTTCCTTTGGCCGCAGGCGCTGTCCGCGCGGGTCTTCGGATTCCATGCGTGGGTGCTGACCCTTCCGCAGGTTCTGGAAGGCGTCGCGAGCCTGCTTGTTCTCCATCGCATCGTCACTCGCTGGGCGGGCGCGCACGCTGCTGTGATCGCCGGCGCGGTGTTTCTGGTGACCCCCGTCGCGGTCGGGCTGTTCCGTACCTCCGTCGAGGACCCGATGTTCACGCTGTGCCTGCTGCTCGCGGCCGAGGCGACTCAGCGGGCCGCGCGCGACGGCCGGCTCCGGCCGCTGGTCATGGCCGGAGTCTGGGTCGGCATCGGCTTCCAGGCAAAGATGCTCGAGTCATGGGCCGTACTGCCGGCGCTCGCCGTCGTGTATCTGATCTCGGCACCGCTCACGCTGCGCCGACGGCTGGCCCACCTCGGCGTCGCTGCCCTGGTCACGACGGCTGTGTCGGCGTCGTGGATCCTCGCCGTCACCCTCACCCCGGCCAAGGACCGGCCCTATGTGGACGGCACCACCAACAACTCGGCGTTCAGCATGGTGGTCGGCTACAACTTCCTGTCCCGCTTCTCCTCCCTGGGTATCAGCGCGGCCTCCACGGGCAGCGTTTCCGCCTCCCAGGGTGGAGGCAACGGTCATGTGCGCACCTCCGGCCAGGACACGGGCCGGGGATCGGCCTCGTCGGCCGGCCCGGGAGCGTACGGCGCCCCCGGTGCCGGAAGCGGCTCCCGCGCTCACGCCGGTCTCCACACCTACGGCGGCGATCGTGCCCTCGGCGCGGCTGCTCCTCGGAGTGGCGGCGGTGGCGGGTTCGGTGGTGACGACAACGGCTGGTCGAAGATGTTCGGCACGTCGCTCGCCTCTCAGACCGGCTGGTTCTACCCGATCGCGGCCATCGCCGCGATGTGCGGGCTGCTGTGGGCGCGGGGTCGGCCGCGCACCGATCGGCTGCGCGCCGGATACCTTCTGTGGGCCTCCTGGCTCGCCGTGTACTTCCTGGTCTTCAGCGCCGGCAGCGTCGCCGGGCACACGTACTACATGGGCGTCATCGCCGTACCGCTCGCCGCGCTCACCGGTGCCGGGACGGTGCTGATGTGGCGCGCCTTCCGGGCCGGTGGACCGCGCGCCTGGGTGCTGCCGGGCGCGGTGTCGGTGACCGCGGCCTGGGCGGTGCATCTCGCCGACCAGTTCACGTCCTTCGCACCGTGGTTGGCGCCCGCGGTGGTGGTGCTCGCCGTCGCGGCACTGGCCCTGCTTCTGATGGCGCGTCCGGGCGGGCGCCGGGCCGGCGGCAGACTGGCGCTCGGCGGTCTCGCCGCCGCACTGGCGGCTCTTCTCCTGGCGCCGAGCGCGTGGGCGGTGCAGGTCTTCGCCCCGTCGTACCGCACCAGCGTGATGGGCGCGGTCGGTCCGTCGGGCACCGGCCGCGGTTTCGGAACGACATGGCCCGGGTCGGCCCGCTTCGGGCACATGGCCTGGGCCGGCGGCGCGACGTCAAGGCAAGTGGCCCGCAGCGGCGCGGGCGGCGCTGGGCGGACCCGGACCGCCGGTGGCATGGGCGGTTTCGGTGGCGCGGCCTCGGGCGGTGCGCTGACCCCCGCACAGCGGCGGCTGCTCGCCTACACGCGCGCCCATGACGGCTCGGCGGCCTATGTGTTCGCCACCACCAGCTGGAGCACGGCGTCGCCGTACATTCTGGCGACCGGCGCGAAGGTCCTGCCGGTCGGCGGCTTCAGTGGCCGGGTGCCGTCCCCGACCGAGAACCGGTTCCGCCAGCTGGTCGACAGCGGCAAGGTGCGCTACGTACTGCTCGGTGGCGGCGGACGGGGGAGTGGCGCCGGCGCCGTGCCGGGCGTCACCGGTGACGGGACGGCGGCCGGGACCGGGGCGACGGAGCAGACGGCGGCCGCGCAGATCACCACCTGGGTACAGGCCACCTGCACCAAGGTCCCGGCCTCGGCGTACGGGGGCTCGGCTGCCACGGCCGGGAGCCCGGCCCTGTCGGAACGGGCCGCGGTGACCACGGCCACCGGGCAGACCCTCTACCTGTGCGAGCCAGGAAAATAGAACAAGCGCCCGGCCGCTCCCGCAACTGGGGGCGGCCGGGCCGATCTCGGGCGCGGACGAGACCATGCTCAACGTTGCGGGAGGCTCAGTCGCCGGGAGTGACCGCTTCGGCATGGGCGTCGAGGGCGTCGAGTACGGCGTCGCCGTTCGCCCTCGCCCACTCGGTCAGCGTGTGGATCGGATCGATCAGCGTCGCCCCGAGCGGCGTGAGTTCGTACTCGACGCGGGGCGGCACCTCCGCGTAGGCGTGGCGGCGGATGAGCCCGTGCGCCTCGAGCCGTCGGAGGGTCTGGGTGAGCATCTTGCGGGAGATGCCACCGATCAGCCCGACCAGCTCGCCGTGGCGCACTGGGCCCCTGCTGAGGCCGGAGAGCACGACCACCGTCCACTTGTCGGCGATCAGCTCGACCGCCAGACGAGCCGGACAGTCGGCGAGGAAGACATCACCGGTACCGAAACCGCACATGGCGCCAAGGTACCCGCGCGACAGGAACCTGCTGGTTCCTGTCGGAAACCTAGCCTGGCTTTCCCAACCCCCCTTCGAGCCAGGAGAGTCATGCGCGTCATCACCCAACAGATGCTCGGCGGTCCCGAGGTGCTCACCATCGTGGACGCTCCCGAGCCCCAGCCGCTGCCGACCGAGGTTCTCGTCCGCGTCAAGGCAATCGGGCTGAACCCGCTGGAGGCGCGCCTGCGCGCCGGCGAGTTCCCGCTGATCGGCCAGCCGCCGTTCATTCTGGGCTGGGACATCAGCGGCGTGGTCGAGGAGGCACCGGGGACGTGGCGGTTGAGGCCCGGCGACGAGGTGTTCGGGATGCCGCTGTTCCCGCGGCCGGCGAACGCCTACGCCGAGGTCGTGTCCGCGCCTGCGCTGCACCTGGCACACAAGCCGGCGCGGCTCTCGCACGTGGAGGCGTCTGCGCTGCCGGTCGTCGGGCTGACGGCGTGGCAGGGCCTCGTCGACCTCGCCGGCGTGACCGAGGGTCACCGCGTCCTGGTCCACGGCGGAGGCGGCGGCGTCGGCCACGTCGCGATCCAGATCGCCAAAGCGCTCGGTGCGTACGTGATCACGACCGCCGGCGAGAGCAAGCGGAAGTTCGTCGAGGACCTCGGCGCCGACGAGGTGATCGACTACACGGCGGTCGACTTCACCGAGGCAGTCCGCGACATCGACGTCGTGCTCGACACGATCGGCGGCGACACCGTCGAGCGGTCGCTCGAAGTGCTCCGCCCGGGCGGTCACCTGGTGACGGCGGTCGCCGAGGAGGATTCGGAGCTCATCGCCAGGTACGAGGCGGCCGGCATGCGCTTCAGCGGCATCGCGGTCGAACCCGATCCGGTCGCCCTGCGAGGTCTCGTCGAACTCGTCGAACAGGGCAGGCTCCGGGTCCACGTGCAGGAGACGTTCCCGTTCGAGCGCGTCGCCGACGCGCACCGACTGCTCGACGGCGGTCACCTCCAGGGCAAGCTCGTCCTCACCCTCTGATCCCCGCGCGGGGCCGAACCCGAGCGGGTACTCGACTCAACGCTGGGACATCTCGCCCTTGCTCGGCGGCGAGCACACACATCAGCCCTTGACCGGGCCGCCGTTGATGGCGACGCGCTGGCCGTAGCGGGCGTAGGGGTAGTAGTCGTAGGTCGCGTGGTGCTGGACGCAGCGGTTGTCCCAGAAGACCAGGGTGCCCGGGGTCCAGCGGACGCGGCAGTGCAGGACCGGCCTGCGGGCAATGATGTCGAAGAGGACCTCGAGCAGGGCGCGGCTCTCGTCGGCCGAGAGCTGCGGGATGCGGCTGGTGTAGGCCTTGTTGACGTACAGGAGTTTGCGGTCGGTCTCGGGGTGCCGGGCGACGACCGGGTGTTCGCTCTTCGGGATGACGTAGTCCGGCGGCGGTGTGTAGCCGGCCAGGGCCTGCGCGCCGTCGTGTATCGCGGTCAGCGTGTCCAGCAGGGCACGCATGGCCGGGGAGAGCATGTCGTAGGCGAGGTGCATGTTGGCGAAGAGGGTGTCGCCGCCGCACCCCGGCTCCGGTGTCTCGGTGATGTAGAGCATCGACCCCAGTGACGGTTCGGCGTCGGCGGTGCCATCCGCGTGCCAGCCGTTGCCGGCCACGTCCGCCGCGGCCGAGGTCGTCCGGATCTCCAGGATGTACGGATCGCCCTCGGGCGGAGGCGGGTTGACCGGGCGCAGTTCGCCGAAGGCGGCGGCGAAACGCTTGTGGTGCTCGGCGGTGATGGTCTGGTCGCGGAAGACGAGGACATGGTGGTCGCGGAAGGCGGCTCGGATGTCCCGCAGTTGCTCGGGCGGGATCTCCTGCGAGAGGTCGACGCCGGAGACCTCCGCTCCCAGGACGGGGGTGATTCTTTCGACGGTGATCGTGCGGTAGGGGTGTGTGGGACGCGTGGTCACCGCTTCCAGTGCTTCGAGCTCGTACGATTCCATGTCGTCCTCCAGGGGCGCGGGGGGATTTACGCGGGGCGATTTACAGGTCGGCGGTGCGGTGGGTAAGGGCATCCAGGGAGGACAGCGTCGCCCTGATGGTCTCGGCCACCGTGTCCACGTGGGGTGCCGCCACGATGCCGTAGTGGTCCGTGGGCAGATACCTGCGTACGGCGGACGGGGGCAGGCAGGTGTTCCACTGCCGCTCCGCCTCCTGAGGGGCCACGGGGGTGGGCATGCCCGCGGTGGGGTGTTCGGCCAACCAGAGACAGGTGGGGACGGAGACGAGCGGCCGTACGCGATGTTCCCCGAGGCTGCGCAGGTTCGCGCGGCAGCAGCGGGCCAGCCTCTCGGCGTACGCCTGCGCGTGCTCGGTCGGCAACGAGGCGGCGCCGGCGCCGAGTTCGGCGGCGAACACCTTTTCCAGCTGGGTCTCGTCATAGGCGGACACCAGCGCTTCTGCCTGGGGCGGTGGCGGATCGAGGAGGTGGAGCGAGTGCGGTGGCCGGCCGGCCGCCTCGGCGAGGGCCGCCATCTCCATCGCCACACGGGCGCCGTAGGACCATCCGGCCAGATGGAGCCGGTGGTCGCGTCCTGGGCCGAAGTGGCCGCGCAACGCCGCGCCGTAGTGATGGGCTCGCTCGGCCAGTGACCATGCGGGCATGCCGGCGTCGCGGAGTGCCGGGTCGGCGATGAGGCACACCGTCGGGGCGGGTCCGAGCGCTGCCACGAGGGGGCGGTAGGCCTGGATGTCTCCGCCCACGGGGTGGATCAGGCACAGGACGTCCGGACCGGTTCCTTCCTGCCAGATGTCGAGGACGACGGTGGAGGTCATGGCCGCCGTCCCGGCGGTGGGCTCGGTGGACGTGAGGGCGGCCTCGATGTGTTTGAGGATCTCCGTGAGACTGACGCGGTGGCTGAAGGAGGCCAGGTCGAACTCGACGCCGTAGTCGTCCTCGATCTGGGCGATCACGCTGATCAGGGTCAGGGAGTCGGCGCCCAGGTCGTAGAGGGAGTCCTCGGGGTCCAGTTCGTCCACGCCGAGCAGCTCCTTGATCGTCCGGGCCATGGCGTCCGCCCGCTCTCGGGTACCTCCTGAGTGGGGGACTTCCTTCTGCGCGTTTGCCACGCGCGCCGGTGAGGAGCGATCCGTGATCCCGGCAGGAGCGTAGAAGGTTCGGGAGGCCTCGATATCGGTTGTGGACACGAGGAGTTGAGGCAGTTGCAGGGCGAGGGCATGGCCGAAGACCGCTTTGCCCTCCTCGACGCTCAGGCCGACGGCGAGGTGGGCCTGATGGCGGCTGTCCGGGGCCGGGACCCTCGTCGCCATGCCGGTCTCCCGCCAGATGTCCCAGTCAATGCCGATCCTGACGGTCGTCTCCGTCTCGGTGGCCCGGTGGTGGGCGAAGCCGTCGAGGAGGCTCGCGCCCGCCGCGTAGTCGCTCTGGCCGACACCGCCGAGCTCGGCGGACATCGAGGAGCAGTAGACCGCGATCTCCGGGCGGAAGGCGCCGATGAGGTGCTCGACGACGAGTGCGCCCCTTTCGCGCACCGCCGCGGCCTCGCGCATCGCGGTGGCGTCACGTCGTACGAGCAGCCCGCCATGTCCGAGACCGGCCGCGTGGACGACGCCGTCCAGCCGTGACGTGTGCTCCGCGACGGCCGCGGCCACGTCGTGAACGGACATGGTCGCAAGATCCGCCGGGATGAGGCCGATACGGTCGGCCCACCCGTTCAGTTCCTCGGGCAGGCGCGGGTTCCTCGACAGCAACAGCACCTTGCCGCGGGTGTGTTCGAGCAGCCAGGCGGCGATGGCCCGGCCCATGCCGCCCGTGCCGCCGAGCACCAGGTGCACGGTGTCGGATGCGGCCGGTACCCGGGAGTGCACACCCTCCGGCGCCGGTACGGGTACCGTGCCGGGCCGCCACCAGTAACCCTCCCGCAGTGCGAGTCGGCGGGGGAGGGCCGGTCCGTCCGGATGACCGGCCTCAGGTGTCTCGGCGATGACCGAGGCCACGTGCCCGGCCCAGCGGGTGAGGTCGCCGTCGGGGAGGTCGAGCCAGTGGCCGTTCAGGGCCGACTCCTGATGGGAGACCTCGACCGGCCCGGCCAGGAGGGCCAGTTCGGGTCGGTCCACCGTTCCCGTCACGGGCCGGGCGCCGTACGACAGCCACCACACGCGTGGGGAGTCGCTGCGCCCGGCCAGCGCCTGGGCCAGGGCCGCCGTGCTGTCCAGGCAGGCGTGCCTGGCGCGTTCCAAGGTGCCAGGACCGACCGGCCCTGTCACGCCCAGGGGCAGGGCGTGCACCCACTCAATGTCGAGGGAGGGCGGGACACCGTCCTCGGACAGCGCATCGAGCAGCCGGCGCACAGCTGCCGGATCGGCCGGGTCCACGGCGTAGGAGTCAGCTCCTGTGCGGGCGAAGCTGTCGGCCGGACGGACCTGTATCACTCGTGGCGCCACGGCTCTGAAGGGCGCCAGCGCTGCCGGCGGAGTGTTCTGGGAGGCTACGACGACCACGGCGGACGCTTTCCCGTTCGGCACGGTGGTGTCCGCGAGGGTGGCACGGCGCAGGCGCACCCAGTGCGGCTGGTGCAGCCAGTTCTCCCGGGGCAGCCGCCGGGGTGTGACGGCCCGGGCTTCGCGCGGATTCTCGGATCGCCGGTCGAAGTCGTATGTCGCGAGACAGAAGGACGGGGGAGGGAAGTCCCAGGGCGCCGGAGCGGAGCCCGCGGCCGCCCAGTCGACCGGGCGTCCTGCGGCCCAGTCCGCGGCGAGGTCGTGGGCCGTGCGGCCGGCCGCGGAGACCGGCACGGCGTCCGGGTCCGCGGTACCGGGCGGCACCGCTCCCGCAGCCACCGCGCGCAGCCAGCGCTCGGCCGCGGCGGCGTCCGCGACCAGTGCCGCGGCCCGCAGTTGGTGAACGACCCGCCCGGCCTGCAGATGGCGCAGCACTGACTCGTGGCGCTCGGGGTGGAGTTGGAGGTAGTCGGCGATGCGGGCGGCGTCGGCGGCCAGGGCGTCTGGGCTGGAGGCCGACAGCACGAGGCAGGCGGGGACCTCGTAGGTCGCTGCCGGGTCGGGCGTGGTGGCCTGTTCGACGATGGCGTGGGCGTTGGTGCCGCCGATGCCGAAGCTGCTGACAGCGGCCACCCGGTGGCGTCCCTCGGGCCAGGGTGTGGCTTCGGTCGGGATGTGGAACGGAGTGGGATCGGGCCCGATCTCCGGGTTGAAGGCACGGAAGTTGAGGTTGGGCGGGAGCGTCCCGTGGTGCACGGCGAGGACCGCGCGGACGAGCCCCACCACTCCGGCGGCCGCGCCGAGGTGGCCGAGCTGGCTCTTGACGGAGCTCAGAGCGCAGCGGCCGGACTCAGTGACGTCGAACGCCTGCCGTAGCGCCCCCACTTCGATCGGGTCGCCGAGCCGGGTGCCGGTGCCGTGGGCCTCCACATAGCCGACATCGGCGCCTGTGCGTCCGGCGCGGGACAGGGCGGTGCGGATCACCTCCCGCTGTCCTGCCAGGGACGGCGCGGTGTAACTCATCTTCTGCGCACCGTCGTTGTTGATCGCGGAGCCGGTGATGAGTGCGTAGACGGTGTCGCCGTCCCGCCGTGCCTGCCGCAGCGTCTTGAGGACCACGACGCCGACACCGCTCGCGCCGACCGTGCCCGTGGCGTCGTCGCTGAAGGGACGGCAGTCGCCGTCCGCGGAGAAGATGTGCTGCGGACGGTAGCGATAGCCGCCGGTCAGCCCAGGGTCGATGAGGACTCCTCCGGCCAGCATCACGTCGGCTTCGCCCTGCCGGAGCAGACCGGCGGCGAGGTGCACGGCGACCAGGGAGCTGGAGCAGGCCGTCTGGGCGCTGAAGGCGGGTCCGGTCAGCCCGAGATGGTAGGCGACCTTGGTGGCCAGGAAGTCCTTGTCATGGTGCAGGGCGAGTTGGAAGCCGTCGGGCAGCCGGTCGGGGTCCCCCTCGCGCAGCAGGGACTGGAAGTACGTGTTCTCTCCCGCACCCGCCACCAGGCCGACCCGTGCGGCCGAGGTGTCCGCCACTCCGGCGTGTGCCAGGGCCTGCACGCCGGCCATCAGCAGGTGACGCTGCTGGGGGTCCATCAGCCGTGCCTCCTGGGGGCTGATGCCGAAGTGGCCCGGGTCGAAGTCGAGCATGCCGTCGAGCGTGCTGTGCACGCCGACCAATCCTTCCGGCGCGTCGACGCGGCGGATTCCGGTGCCGCCGGAGACCACCAGCTCCCAGAAGGCGGCCAGGTCCGGGGCACCGGGCACCCGCACCGCCATACCGACGACCGCGATCGGCTCGCCGGGTGCCCACGACCCCTCGTTCTGCACGGCCGGTGTGGTCTCGGGCCGCGGGGCGGTGAGGTGCCGGGCCAGGGAGCGGACGGTGACGTGCTCGAAGAGGTCCGCGACACTGAAGCGCAGACCGAGTGCCGTGGTGCAGCGCAGGTGGAAGCGCATCAGGGCGAGACTGGAGGCACCTGCCTCGAAGAAGGTCTGGTCCGGTGCGATCACCGACCCGGTGACCTCCTCGAAGGCAGCGGTGAGGCGCTCCTCCTCGGCCGACAGGCCCGTGCGGGCAGTGGCCGAACGACGTAACTCTTCCCCCGGTGCCCCGAGCACGGCCTGCCGGTCGAGCTTGCCGCTGGGGGTGCGGGGCAGTCGATCCAGCCTGCGGAATCGCTCCACACGTACGTACGAGGGCAGCAGGGCGGACAGATGCGCGGTCAGCTCGTCGGCGGAAGGTGCTTCGCCACGGATCTCCAGACCGGCCGTGAGCCGGTCCCCGTCACGGGCGACGGCGGCGTTGACCACCGCCGGATGGCGCAGCAGCGCCGCCTCGACGGAACCGAGTTCGAGCCGGTGCCCGCTCAGTTTGATCTGCTGGTCATCGCGGCCCGCGTAGTGCAGCAGGCCCTCGCGGTCGAAGAACGCCCGGTCGCCGCTGCGGTAGAACAGGCCCGCGGCGCCGGGGAGTTCGACGAAGCGGGTGTCGTCGAGTTCCGGTTCGTCGAGGTAGCAGCGGGTGGTCATGGTGCCGCCGATCAACAGTTCGCCGGTGCACCCGGCCGGGACCGGGTCGCCCTGGGCGTCCACCACCCGCAGGTCGGCCCCGGTCACCGGACGTCCGATGGCGGGCCGCTCCGGCCAGTGCCCGGGATCTCCCTCCAGGCACAGGGCGCTGACCACATGGGTCTCCGTCGGCCCGTAGTGGTTGAACAGCCGCGCGCCGGGAAGCCCGGCGAACCAGCGCCGGATGCTGTCGGTGCACACCAACTGCTCGCCCGCGGTGACCACTTCACGCAACCGGGACGGATACCTGTTCAGGCGGACGGCGTACTCGGCGAGCAGGTGCAGAGCCACGTAGGGCATGAAGATCCGCTCGGCGCCCGCGGAGTCCAGCCGGTCCAGGAGCGCGGGCACGTCCTGACGCCACTCGGGACGGATGAGCTGGAGGCTGCCGCCCGTGCACAGGGTCCCGAAGATCTCCTGGAAGGACACGTCGAACGACAGCATCGAGAACTGCTGGGTGGCGGCGGGGGCGGTCAGGCCGCCGGCACCGGACTGCCACCTGATCAGATCGCACAGGGTGCGGTCCTGGATCTGCACGCCCTTGGGGACGCCGGTGGAGCCGGAGGTGAACAGCGTGTACAGGGGGCGAGCGCCGCTGTGGACCGGCGCACCGACCGTGCGTCGGGTGTCCCCGGCGTACGAAGCCCCCGTGCCGTCGCCTGCTCTCGGCTCCGAGCCCGCCTTCGGTACGACGAGGTGGCGGGCCACACCGTCCGGGAGCAGCGTGTCCAGCGCCGGCGAGCCGTCCCGTCTGGTCAGGACGCACAGGGGGTCGATCCGTTCCAGGACGCGGCGCAGCACGTCGGCCGGGTAGGAGGGGTCGAGGGGGACGGCGGTGACGTTCAGCCTGGCCAGCGCCAGCAGCGCCACCACGTGTTCGGCGGACGGCTCCAGGTACAGGGCCGCCCGGCACGGGCTGTCGTCGGCCGGGATCGGGTAGCGGTCGGCCAGCTCCGCGGCGAGTGCTGCCGCACGGGCGTCGAGCTCCGCATAGCTCACGGTCTCGCCGTCGGCCGTGACGACGGCGGGGGCGTGCGGAGTGCGGGCGACCTGACGGCTGAAGCCTTCGGCGATCGTGGTGAAGCCGGGTTCCCGGGCGGGCCCGCGCCCGTGCCGCGGAAGGGAGTCCCGGTAGGGGAGGACGAGTTCACGGGCGGTACGGCGGCCACCGGACGCGAGCGCGTCCACGCCCCGCCGCAACAGCTCCGCCATCGCCTCCACGTCCTCGCCGGTGAACCGGTCCTCGGCGTACTCCCACAGCACGTCGAGCGCGTCCGCATGCTCGACCACGGAGACCGTCATCGGGCACTTGGCCTCCGGCGCCGCCCACCACAGGGGGCGCTGGGCGCAGCCGGACAGCCGCAACGCCCCGAAGTCGGTGTTCTCCAGCACGAACAGGAAGTCGAACGGAGTGGTGTCGCCGACGCCCTCCCAGCCGGTCAGCACGTCGGTGAACGCCACGTCCTGACGCCTCAACACCTGCCCGGTGTCGTTTCCCGTGCGGGCGAGATGTGAGCGCAGATCCTCGCCGGGCGCGACGGTCAGGGGCAGCAGCACGGTGTTCGCCATCATGCCCGCGCTGTTCTCCAACTCGCGCACCGGGCGGCCCGCGACCGGGGCGGCGATGCGCGGGCGGACCAGGCCGGTCACGCCGTACAGGCACCAGGAGAACACACTCAGCAGAACCTGGAACCGGGTCAGCCCGAACTCGGAGCACAGCTGGTCGACTTGGGCCCGCCGAACGACGTCGAGGGACGTGTGCAGCAGGCGTGCCCGCGGTGCCGTACTCGCGTCCTGCATGGGCAGCGCCTCCAGCGGCTCCTTCAAACCGCGGTAGAACGCGAGGAGTTCATCGCGCTGGGTCCGGTAGGCCGCGCTCGCGAAGCGGTCGCGCTGCCAGACGGCGAAGTCCAGCGGGGTCGGAGAGGGTGCCTCGGGCCGGTCGCTTCCGGCGTAGTCGGCCGACAGGTCGTGCAGCAGGACGCTCAACGACCAGCCGTCCACGGCGATGTGGTGCAGGTGCAGCAGGAGCGTGCCGCCGCCGTCACGCGGTAGCCAGCAGGCTCGGAGCATGCGGGGGACGGCGAGGTCGAAGGGTTCGGCGAAGAAGGTGTCGGCGAAGGCGTGCGCTTCTTCCTCCTCCCAGACCTGGCGGGGACCTGGCTCGTGCCAGGGGTCGTACGGTTCGCCGACGGTCTGCTCCAGGCCCTCCGGCCCGAGGTGGAAGCCCGTCCGCAGCGCCGCGTGTCGTGCCACGAGGCTGCGCAGCGCCCGCCGGAGTGCGGCGGTGTCGACGGGTCCGTCCACGCGGAAGGCCTGGTTGACGGAGTACGCCCGGGAGTCGGGACTGCGGCGCTGTATCAGCCACAGCCGCTGCTGTTCGCTGGTGGCGGGCGCCGAGCGGGCACCGGAGACCACCGGTGTCGGCAAGGCGCTCTCCTCGCCGGGACCGGCCGTGGCGAGCGACCGGGCGACGGCGGCCAGGTCGCCCTGCAGGACGGCCGACTGGGTCAGCTCGCGGCCCCAGCGCTGACGTACGGCGAAACAGAACCGCAGCGCCTTCAGCGAGTCACCGCCGACGGCGATCCACCGGTCGCCGAGCCGGAGGCCGGTGGTGCCGAGTATCTCCTCGGCCAGCTCGATGACTTGGCGCTCCGTCTCCGTGGTGGCCGGGGCGTCGGAGTCGGCGGCGGTGGACCGCCATGGCGGGGCGGTCTGCTCCAGCAGGGCGCGCTGGTCGACCTTGCCGTTGGCGTTGAGGGGGAGGTCGGCCACGAGATGGATCCGGTGGGGGCGCATGTAGGCCGGCAGCTGTGCCGCCAGGTGGCCGTCGAACTCCTCGTAGGACAGTTCCTGGCCGAGGACGACAAACGCCAGGAGTTCATTGGGCCCCTCCCGGCCCGCGGGGCGCGTGCACACATGGGCCCGCTGGACCGCCGGGTGGGTCAGGACGCGCCGTTCCACCTCGCCGGGCTCGATCCTGAAGCCACGGACCTTGACCTGGCGGTCGGTTCGGCCCACGTATTCCACCAGGCCCCCGCCGTCGGCACGAACGAGGTCACCGGTGCGGTAGTACGTCTCCTCGCCGCCGTCGAGCCACGGCAGGCGCACGAAGCGCCGCTCCGTCTCGTCGGAAAGGTTGCGGTATCCGACGGCGAGTCCGGCTCCGCTCAACAGGAGTTCGCCGACCTCACCCGGCGCGGTCACCCGCTCCTGGCCCGGTACGACCGTAACCGCACCGGTCTGCGGCAGGGGCCGGCCGATCGGCACCACGTCCCCGTCGAAGTCCCGCGGGATGGGATGGCACAGGGCGAAGGTGGTGGACTCCGTGGGTCCGTAGATGTTGAACAGGCGGGTGCCACTGTCGGCGTTGTCCCGGTACCAGCGGCGCATCACCTGTGCGTTGAGCTGCTCACCGCCCACCAGAACCTGTCCGGCTGCGGCGAAGCAGTCCGGCACAGCCGTGACCATCGCGTTGAACAGGGCCGTGGTGACGAAGACGGTGTCCACGCGTCCGTGCCGTAGTGCCGCGGCGAGCCGCTCGGGCGCCTGTACGTCCGCGTCGCTCAGGATCACACAGCAGCCGCCGGTCAGCAGGGGCACCCATACTTCGAAGCTCAGCGCGTCGAACGCGGGATTGGCCAGACAGGCATAGCGCAGGTCGGGCGCGATGCGGATGTAGCCGGGCTGGGCCAGGCGCCGGATCCCGGCGTCACGGATCTCAACGCCCTTCGGGCGTCCGGTCGTTCCGGAGGTGTAGAACAGGAAGGACACCTCGCCCGGGGCGGCCGGAGCCTCCAAGGAGACGGCTGCGTCAGGCAGTTCGGGCAGAAGCGTGTCCGCGCCGAGCGCTTTGATGTCCGTCGGGAGCTCGGTGAAGCTCTCGGCGGTTTCATGCACCAGGGCGACCGCGGCGGAGTCCTCGAGAATGAAGTGACGGCGCTCGGCGGGGCTCTGCGTGTCGAGGGGCACGACCTGCGCCCCCAGCCGCAGAATGCCCAGCATCACGCAGACCAGCCGCCACGACCGCGGCAGCGCCACCGCCACGGCCTGACCCGCGGTGACTCCCAGACGCGCCAGCTCCCGGGCGACGGTGGCGGCTCCCCCGTTCAACGCCGCGTAGTCGAGCTGGACGTCGCCGTCGACGACGGCCTCCGCGTGTGGCGTGCGCAGGGCACGGCGGTGAATCTCGAGCGCCAACCCGGTCGGATCGCTCAGGTGCTCGGACACGTCAGTGGGGGACGTTTCGACGCGCGGTTTCATCGTGCATCCTCCGACGTGCCTGAAGGGGCGCCCGGGCCGGGGACGGCGGCCAGCCGGTCCAGTTCGGCGGCCAGGACGGCTGCGACGCGGGGCAGTTCGTCGCTCTCCAACATGTCCCAGTGACCGCAGGCGACCGGCTCGACCACGAACTCACCGTTGACGCGCTGCCGCCAGAACGCGCGTAGACGAGCGGCGGCATGCTCGACGTCCGCCTCTTCGTCCTCCACGGCAGTCGCCTGCAACAGCACGACACGGGCGGGCGACGCGGGTACGACGTAGTCGCGCCCCGTCTCACGGTGGTGGTTGTAGACGTTCAGGTACCGGGCCACCTGCTCGTCGTCGATGCCCGGGTACATGCCGTTGAAGCGCACCAGCTTCTCCCGGAACTCCGCCATGCCGACCGGCGCGATCGCGGCGCGCTGTTCGTCGTCCTGGGCGCCGTGGGTGTCGAGGAGGACCACGCTCACCTTGTCGTGTCCGGCCGTCACCAGGCGGCGGCCCATCTCGTACGCGATCAGACCGCCGTAGGAGAGCCCGCACAGCACCAGTGCCTCGTCGGTGCGGGGTCCGACCAGCCGCAGATACTCCTCGGCCATGGCCTCGACGCCGGGCAGGGTGGACTCGCCGGGGTTGATGCCGGGAGCCTGGAGCCCCACGACGCCTATGTCGTCGGCCAGTTCCGCGGACAGGGGCAGGTAACAGAAGGCGGTGCCGCCCGCGGGGTGTACGCACACCACGCGCTCTCGCCCGCCGCCCGCGCGGAATTCGACCAGGCTGCTGAGCTCAGCGGACTGCGCGGCGTCGCCGCCGTCGGCGCGCACGCGCTCGGCGAGCGCCTCGATGGTCGGGTGCAGCATGACGTCCCGGACGGGCAGGGCGACACCGAGCTCCTCGTGGACGGCGGACGCCATCTTGATCGCCGAGATCGAAGTGCCGCCCAGCTCGAAGAAGTTGTCACCGATACCGATGTCGGGATGCAGCAGGATCCGCCGCCACACCCGGTACAGGGCCATTTCGACGTGGTCGCGGGGCGCGGCCGTGTTGACCCGGCCCGCGTTGGCCTCCGTAGCGGCGCGCAGCACCGCCGTCCGGTCCACCTTGCCGCTGTTGTTCAACGGCAGCCGCGGGAACTCGGCCACGGCGGCGGGGATCATGTAGTCCGGCAGGCGGTCCTTGAGGGCCGCACGCCACTCGTGCGGCATCCGCGTGCGCTCGGCGTCACATCCCACGCCGGCGACCAGGCGAGGACCACCCGGCGTGTCACGATCGGCCAGAACGACGGCCTCCCGCACCCCGGGGACCGCCAGCAGCGCCGCTTCGACCTCTCCCGGTTCGATGCGGAATCCGCGTAGCTTGAGCTGGTCGTCCCGGCGGCCGACGTACTCGGCGTTGCCGTCCGGCAGCCACCGTGCCAAGTCCCCGGTCCGGTACAGGCGTTCACCGGGGACGAAGGGGTCGGGCACGAAGAGCTCGTCGGTGAGGTCGGGGCGGTTGAGATAGCCGCGGGCCAGACTCGCTCCACCGAGGTAGACCTCTCCGGTGACTCCCACGGGTACCGGACGCATCCGGTCGTCGAGCAGGTACAGACGAGTGCCGCGCAGCGGCCGCCCGATGGGACACGACCGCTCGTACGGCTGGGGGTCGGTGTAGGCGGTGGAGTAGAGGGTGGCCTCGGTCGGGCCGTAGCCGAAGCAGATGCGCAGGCCGGGCAGCAGCTCACGCATGCGGTGCAGGGTGGTCTCCGGCAGGGACTCCACACCGGTGAGGAGCTGACGCAGGCTCGATCCGGCGAGGCGCGCGCTCGGGTCCTCGCCGATCCACTGGACGTAGGACGGAGGCAGGAACGCCTGGGTGACCTTGCGTTCGCGCATCCACGCCAGCAACGCCCCGGGGTCTCCGCGGAGTTCGTCGGGGACCAGGTGGAGGACGGCGCCGGTGGTCAGCGGGACGAGGAGTTCGTGCACCGACGCGTCGAAGCCGATGCTGGACCAGGCCGACGAGGCCTCGCCGGGGGCGTCCCCCATGAGGTCGCGCCAGTGGTCGAAGAGATTGACGACGCTTCCGTGGGTCACCGCCACACCCTTGGGCCTGCCGGTCGATCCCGAGGTGTAGATGACGTAGGCGAGCCGCGCCGCGTCCGTGCCGATGGCGGGCGCATCGTCGTGGGCCCCCTCGGCTTCTACGGTCGCCAGGCGCTCCCACAACTGTCCGTCGTCCACGGCGCTCTTCCGGTCGGTCAGCACGAGGACCGGTGCCGCGTCGCTGACCATGGCCGCGAGCCGCTCTGGGGGCTGGCCGGGGTCGAGGGGCAGGTAAGCGGCTCCGGACTTGAGGATCCCGAGCACACCGACGACGAGGTTGGTGGTGCGTCCGGAGTGCAGGCCCACCACACGGTCAGGACCGGCACCGCGGGCGATCAGCGCGTGGGCGAGACGGTTGGCTCGGCGGTCGAGTGTCGCGTAGTCCAGCTCGACGCCACCGGCCACCGTCGCACACTGGCCCGGTCGTTCACGGACCTGCGCGGCGAAGCGCTCCAGCACACCCGCCGATGCCGGGCCGGTCACGGCGGGCCCGGTGCTGAAGGTGGCGAGGAGTGCCCGCTGCTCGTTCTCGTCGAGCAGTGTCAGGTCGGCGATCTCGGCATCGGGCCGCTCGGTCATCAGCCGCAGCACGCGCTGGAATTGACGTACATACCGTTCGATCGTCGCCCGGTCGAAGAGCGCCACCGCGTAGTCGATCTCGCCGGTGAGCTGCCGGCCCTCGTCGGCCAGGGCCAGGACCATGTCGAACTTCGCGGGAACGTGGGCGGCGTCTTCTCGTAACTCGACCTCCAGACCCGGGAGTTCGAGTTCCTTCCGCATGGAGGGGACCCAGGCGAACATCGTCTGGAACAGGGCCGTGCAGGCGGGGCTCCGCGGTGGGTTGACCAGTTCGACGACTCGCTCGAAGGGGAGGTCGACGTGCTTGAGGGCGTCACGGATCCGCTCGTTCACCCGCTTCAGGGCGTCCCTGACGGTGGGGGAGCCGGAGAGGTCCGCGCGCAGGGCGAGGGTGTTGACGAAGAAGCCGATCAGACCCTCGACGTCCCCGCGTCGCCGGTTCGACGTGGGAGCGCCGACCACGATGTCGTCCTGCCCGGAGAGCAGGGACAGCAGCACGGACCAGCCGGTCAGGACGGTTGCGTAGAGGGAGACATCGTTGTCGGACGACAGCGCGCGCAGGGCCCGCGTCAGGTCCTCGTCGACAATCACGGGCAACCGGGCGCCGTGGAAGTCCTGTTCGGGCGGGCGGGGTCGATCGGTGGGAAGAGCGATCACGGCCGGGCTGTCAGCCAGCGCGGCGGTCCAGTAGTCGGCCTGTGAGGTGGGCTCGTCTCCCGACATCCACTCCCACTGCCACCGCGTGTAATCGCTGTACTGCCAGGTCAGTTCGGGCAGCGAGACGGCCTGCCCCCGCTGAAGGGCGTCGTACACAAGGCCCAGCTCCTTCAGCAGCAGGGACCGGGACCAGCCGTCGAAGATGATGTGATGTGCCGTCAGGATCAGTACGTGATGCTTCGGTTGGAGCGCGATCAGGCAGCCGCGCGCCATGGGTTCCTCGCCCAGGCGGAACGGGGTGCCCTCCACCTCCAGCCGTATGCGCGTGAACTGTTCGGCCGCGTCGGGCAGTTCGGTCAGATCCTCGAAGGTCACCGGGAACCCCGTGTCCGGCGGATCGACGACCTGGAGAGCCGAACCCTCGGAGGGGACCAGTCGGGTGCGCAGGGCCTCGTGCCGGGCCGCGAGCAGATGAAGGGCCTTGATGAGCAGGTCCCGGTCCAGCGGTCCCCGGATGTCGAACGGCATCGGCTCGTTGTAGGCGGCGCTGGCGTCTCCGTCCATGCGCGCCATGACCCACAGACGCTCCTGCGCCAGCGACAATGGCGCGGATTCTGTCTCTTCGCCGGAACGATTACTGACTGCGATTCGGGGTAAATTCACGGATTACCCTTCACGAGAAGAGAACGCGACGGACGTCGGTCGCGGCGTTACCGGAGTATCAGGCTGACGTCCGGAATGAAGGCGTTGCAGCCTCAGCAGACGGGATCATTTCCGTGATGCTAAATGTGCTCCGATTAAGCGGTCAACGGTGACCAACGCCACAACCAATAACCGATGGAACCCTGTTTGCGCTCGGCAAGCGACATTAAGGGGTTTGCATGGGATAGCGGACCACACGCGGCCAATGGTTCACTTCGGTCGTTCCTCGCTCTTTCCGTCGGGGACGGCGTATCCAGCCACGGAAGGCCATCGCACGGTGATCACCACGGAGTCCTCCTCGGCGAACCAGGAGTGGTCCACCCCCTGGCCCCACACGACGTAGTCGCCCTGCCGTTCCAGCACCACGCTGCGGCCGGGGAACTCCAGACGAAAGCGTCCCGTGATGAGGACCAGCAGAGCTGTCCGCATCTCGCCCTTCACCCACTGCGCGCGTTGCTCGCCGCGCGCATGGACGCCCCATTTCACCTCGACCGCGTCACTGTGCCGGGGATCGCCCTGCTCCTTGAAGTGCCCGAGCAGCCACCCCCGGTCCATCGCCGCGTCTTTGCCCGCACTGCCTACATACACACCGTCGTCCATGAACGCGAACGCTAGCAATCGAGGGCGCTGTCCCGGCGCTCGGAGTGATCAACCGCGCACCAGCAGACCCGTGCCGGTCACCGCCACCGGTCGACCAACCGATGTGCGGCCACCTCCGCTCCGTCCTTGCGGATACGGCTCCCCAAGGACTCCGCTCGCGCCCGGGTCTCCGGCGACAGAGCGCTTTTGAGCGCGATGCCCAGCGACTCGACGGTCGTGGCCACACCGTCGAGGGCCGCACCGAGATCCAGTGCCGCCACCCGGCCGGCCCAGTACGGGTTGTCCGACAGCTGCAGCGGTATCACCACTTGCGGCGCGCCCGCCCGCGCCGCCGTCAGCGTGGTACCCGCGCCCCCGTGGTGGACCACGGCCGCCACCCTGCCGAACAGACTCTGATGGCTGACCTCGCCGATGGTGAAGCAGTCGTCCCCGTCGTCGACGAGATCCAGGCCCGCCCAGCCCCGGGACACAAGCACGCGGTACCCCAGAGCACGGATCGCCTCGACGGCCATGCCGCCGATGCCCTCGGCCGGGGACAGGCTGCCGAAGCCCACATAGACCGGCGGACTGCCCGCGTCCAGAAACCTCACCAGGTCCGCCGGGAGGGGGCGTTCGTCAGGGAGCGTCCATGCACCCGTCTGTACGACATCGAGGCCGGGGGTCTCCG
This sequence comes from Streptomyces sp. NPDC006476, assembly GCF_040612015.1. Taxonomy (NCBI): domain Bacteria; kingdom Bacillati; phylum Actinomycetota; class Actinomycetes; order Kitasatosporales; family Streptomycetaceae; genus Streptomyces; species Streptomyces sp. NPDC006476. Next base: position 263,460 of record NZ_JBEXPK010000006.1, read on the forward strand.
GCCACAACCCCAGTACGGGATCGGCCGCGAGCCACGGACGGTCGGTGAGGATGTGATCGCGCACGTTGTCCACCGGCGGCAGACCGAGCGCCGCCCGGTGGCGGTTGAGCGCCTCGCCGAACTGCGCGTTGACGTTCTGGGCGTCCACCTCCCACAGGGTCCGGTTGTCGGCGACCTCGGGCTCCGGCCAGCCCGGCCGCGGCGGCGGCGCATGGTGCGGCGACGGCAGGTGGACCGCCGCGTAGCTGACGTACACGTAGGAGATCCCCGCGGCCTCGGCCACGGACCGCGCGCCGACCTGCCCCAGGCCCGCCGCCACCACCACGTCACATCCGTCGAAGGCCGCAGGGAAGGCGGCGAACTGGGTCTCGACCAACTCGTTCCGGTAGCGGGTCAGATCCGTCGCCGACGGCAGGGTCTTGCCGCGCATCAACTCCCGGACAGGTGGCCCGACCGGCACGGACTCCACCCCGATACCCGCCAGCCGCTGGGCGAACTCCTCGTCCGGCGGGGCGCACATCCGCACCGCCACGCCCAACGCCCGTAACCGCACCGCTAGGGCCAGCAGCGGTTCGACATCGCCCCGTGTCCCGTATGTGGACAACAGCACCCGCATGGAGAGTCCTCTTTCGTCGGGTCTTCCGCGGTGGTCACCTCACCTCATCGCGCTTGATCGCTCCGGTCAACTCGACGATTCTGCCTCACAGTTGGACCTTCGGGAGTTACCGGGAGCCGACGTCTCGGTGGCTGCGGTCGCGTGCCGGTGCATGTGATGCCTGAGGTTCGGCGTCGGTCGGCCCTGGGCAGTCTGTGCTCGGCGAGTTGTGCAAGGTCACCCATCGTCCACACGACCGGAGTGCTACGCGATGCAGAGTTCGTCCCCATCCGTACCCGATGTTTCGGTCATCCTGCCCTGTGCCGGATACGGAACGCGTTTCGGGGCTCCCTATCCGAAGGAACTGCACTGTCTGGCTCCCGGGGTCACCGTGCTGGACCGCAGCCTGGAAGCCGTGGTGGAACTCGCCAAGAGCGGACTCAACGTACGCCTGGTCGTCGTGTTCGCAACGCACAAGCTGGAGACGGTGAGTTATCTCGCCCGCTATGCCGGCACCTTCCAGATGGTCTTCGTCTACCAGGACGAGTCATTCGGGCCCGGTCTCGACGGGGCGATCCGCTCCGCACTGCCGATGACCCAGGGACCGGTGGCCCTCGTCCTGCCCGACATCGTTGTCGCCGGGTCGGACACGCCGGGCAAACTCCTCGACGCCTTACGGCAGGTGGAGGTGGCGGGCTGGAGCGTGGTGGCCGCCGAGGAACGGGATCACGACACGCTGCGGCAGATGGGCGCGTTGGCGGTGGCCGAGGCGGGCGGGGTGCTGACCGTGGGGGCGGCCACCGACAAGCCGGCCGATCCCTCGGGCTTCAACGCGTTCTGGGGCATGGTGGCCGTCACGGAGAGCGAGGCGCACAGGCTGCCCGACGTCGTGGGCACAGGAACGAACCCGTTGGCAGGTGCGGTCGCTCTCATGGTCGAGGGAATCGTCAACTACAACACTCCCGCGGGCTGACCTGGCTGTCGCGTAGCGAGGGCTTGGTTCCGTGATGGGCGCGTCTCTTCAGCGGCGAGGCGTGCGAGAACCTGAATGGAAGATCGTTTCGTCTCCCTGATCGTGAAAGGCATGACAGGCCTCGAAGAGGCGGAACTCGTGCGTCGCGTCGCCGACGGTGACCGGGCGGCGTTCGACGAGCTGTATCGGCGTACCTCACCCTGGCTGGCGGTGCGGCTGCGCCGTCGCTGCGCGGACGAGGACGTCGTCGCCGACGTGCTCCAGGAGACCTATCTGGCGGTGTGGCGCGCGGCCGGCAGCTATGCGGGCTCAGTGACCGAGGGCAATGCCGTCGGCTGGCTCTGGACGATCGCTGCGAACCGACTCGTCGACGCCTTCCGTCGGCGCGCCCGTCAGGAGCGGGTGCCGACCGTCTCCTTGCTCGAGACGACCGTTCCGGCCGCCGAGGACGAGGTGATGGCGACCCGCGTCGACCAGAACTTCGAACAGGCGCTGCTGCGGCTGCCGCCGGAGTTGCGGCAGGTGCTGCAGGCCATGGTGCTGGACGACCTGTCGGTGCGACAGACGGCGGTGCTGCTCAGCGTGCCGGAGGGCACGGTCAAGACCCGCGCACGTCGGGCCCGGATCGCGTTGCGGGAGGCGCTGTCATGACTCATCCCACCACCATGCTTCTGGCCCGCTACGCGGACGGCGGCTCGGGGCTCGACGACGCCGCGCTCTGGTCGATCGAGGTCCATCTCGACGTGTGCGCCGACTGCCGTGCGCAACTGGCCGCCCACGCCACCCCTGCCACGAGGGATCTGCTCGATCGTGTCGCCGTCTCGCTCGACCGGGCGCTCGAAGCGAGCCCGTCGCCGGCCCGGCGACGTACCCGCGCAGGGGCCGTCCACCGACGTTGGCTCGCCTGGACGCTGCTGCCATGGCTCGCGGTGACCGCCGCGGTGCTGGGCTGCGGCGTTCTCCTCGACGCCGCCGAACCGAGCCTGCCGTCGCTCGTGCTGCTGCTGGCTCCGGTGGCCCCGCTGCCCGGCGTCGCGGTGGCCTGGAGCCGTCGGACCGATCCGGCCTGGGAACTGATCGCCGCCACACCCGCGGCCGGCCTGGCCATGGTTCTGCGGCGGACACTCGCGGTGCTCCTCGTCGTGCTTCCGGCGTTGCTGGTGGCGGGGGCGAGTACCGGAACCTCGCTGGCTCTCACCCTCCTGCCGTGCCTGGCGTTCACGGCAGCCACCCTCGTGCTCGGCGCCCTCATCGGTGTACAACGCGCGGCGATGGCCCTTGCGTTGACCTGGTGCGCGGCAGTCCTGCTGCCGAGCGTGGCGGCGCGGTCCCTGTCACCGGTACTGCAGCCGGGCAGCACCGTCGTCTGGGCGGTGACGACCGTGGCTCTTGCCGCGTTCACCCCGCTCGCTGCCTCCCCCTTCCGCCGCCTGCGCAGCGGCAACTGACTTTCCGTCAACAAAATCACAGAACCAACAGGACCAACAGGAGAAACCCATGCGGCCGATGAGTGCTGCCGAAACGGCCCCCACCCTTCATCCTTGGCCAGTCCACGCGAAAGGCCTGCGGGTCCGGGCCGGCCGGCATCTGGCCGTCGACGGACTCGACTTGGCGTTGAGCACCGGAGTGCATGGTGTGCTCGGCCCGAACGGCGCCGGCAAGACCACACTGATGCGCGCGTTGTCCACCGTCGTCAAGCCCGCCGCCGGCTCGCTGGCGCTGCTCGGCGCGCAGGCCGAGGGCCGTGCCGACCTGCGCGGGATACGCCGCAGACTGGGGTATCTGCCGCAGCAGTTCGGCTTCTACCCGCGCTTCACCGTCCGCGAGTTCGTTGCGTACATGGCCTGGCTCAAGGAAATGCCGAAGACAGCGATCCCCGACGCCGTGCAACGCGCGATCGACCGAGTGGGTTTGACGGCCAAGGCCGACAAGAAGATGAAGACACTGTCCGGCGGCATGGTGCGCCGGGCCGGCATCGCCCAGGCCATCGTGAACGACCCCGAGCTGCTGCTCCTCGACGAGCCGACCGTCGGACTCGACCCCGAACAGCGTCTCGACTTCCGTGACCTGCTGCGTGACCTGGGCACTGACAGCTGTGTGCTGGTCTCCACCCACCTCGTCGAGGATGTCGTCGCCGCCTGCACCGACGTCATCCTCATGAACGAAGGCCGTCTTCTCTTCCAGGGCACCCCCGACGACCTGATCGCCCGAGGTGGAGAGGGCGACGCGGGCGACAGCCCGGCGGAACGCGGCTACTCCGCCCTCCTGCGCCGGCACCGGAGCAACGCATGAACCGTATCCTCGGCATCGAGTTCCGGCGGTCCGCCGCTCTCGGCGCAGCGTTCCTGATCACCGTCGCCGGTACGATCCTCCTCCAGGCGACCACATCACGCTGGTCCACCGGCTGGATGGCGCTGGCCATGACGCAGCGCGAATACCTCGCGCTGCTCTCGCCCCTCGCGATGGCCGCCGGCGCCTGGCAGTCCTATCGCGTGCACCGGGCCAACGTCGACGAACTGTTCGCCAGCGCGTCCCGCCCGCGACCGCAGCGCATGGTGCCGATCCTGGTCACGACCGGCCTGGCGGTGATCGTCGCGTACCTGGTCACGCTCCTCGCGGCGGCACCACGGATCGCCGACACGGCACGCTACCTGCCGCCGGCCGCGTATGTCGTCGTAGCCGTCGGGCTGGTCGCGATGATGGCCTCCGTCTGGCTGGGGCTCGCCGTCGGACGCCAGGTGCCGGCGCTCGCCACCGCGCCCGCGCTCGCCGTGATCGGCTTCGCACTGCTCATCCTCGCCCCCCATGCCCTTCCGGACGGCGGGATGACGGCGGCGTTCTCCCCGAGCATGGGAATGAGCATTTTCAGCGACTACGACACCGTCGACGACCAAGTCAGCGCCGGTCAGGGGCTCTGGATGGCCGCGATCGCGGGGGCGGCCGTCGTGCTCTTCGCCGTCCAGAACCGTAGGCTCGCGTTCACCGCCCTGGTGCCGCTGGCCATCGGGGCGACCGCCGCGGCCCTGGTCGTCCCGACCGGCGATGCCTACGAGCGCGGGAGGCTCGACCCCGTGGCCCAGGAACTGGTCTGCACCGCCGACGCCCCACGGGTCTGTCTCAGCAGGGCGCACGAAGCGTTGCTTTCCGAGGTCGCCCCAGTGGCACGGCGCGCCTTGGCCCTCCTTTCGAGGACATCGGCCGTCGAGGCGCACGAGGACACCAGCACACTCTTCCCTCCCACCTCACCGAAGTCGCGGGCCGACACCGTGCTGATGAGGATCACGGTGGACCAGCACGGCCACCTCGCCCACCCGGGCCGGCTCGAACAGACCATGCTCACAGGAGCGTTCACCGGCCCACGCAGTTGCGGTGACAGATCGAACTTTCCAGTCGCCACCGCCGCGGCCTTCTGGCTGCTCGACCGGAAGCCGACCGCCGGTCCCGACGGCCTCGAATACGTCGACCCGGACGCCGTCAAGCTCTGGACGGCACTGCGGACCCTGCCGCGGGCCGAAGCCGGAGCCCGGGTGAGCGCCGTCTATCAGGCTGCCCAGAAATGCCGGGTTACGACGGACCTTCTGACCCGAGGTGCCCGATGAGAGGGCTGAAGCTCTACGTCCGCTCACGCCAGGTGCCGGCGGCGCTCGGCGCGGCGACCGCGAGCACCGTCATCGCATGGCTGCTGGCAACCGTCTTCGGCGGCCAGGGCGAGGTCGGGCGGACCGTACTCGTTCTGACGGTCCTGCTCCTGGTCTCCGTCGTCACCACCACCCTGGGCGGCCCCGACGACACCCTGGACCGTACGGCGGCGAGGCCATGGGCAAGTCTGCGGATGTCCCACCTGGCCGGCGCCCTGACCTGCGTACTCATGCTCCTGCTGGTCACGCTGCTGACCGGCACGCGGTTCGGTCCCGTTGGATGTGTGTTCCGTGACGCGGCCGGCCTGCTGGGACTGACCGCCCTGGGGGCGGCAGCGGTCGGCACCGCCCAGTCATGGCTCCTGCCCCTCGGGTGGACACTCGGCGCGGTGGTGTTCCCGGGCATGGGCACGGTGGGGGAGACGCTGACCTGGCAGACGCAGGCCTCCGACAGCCGACCGGCGGCCATGGTCGCGGCCCTTCTCGCCACCGCAGGAACCGCCGCCTACGTCAGCCGAGGCCCACGCCACCGAACATCGCCGGAACCCGTCTGAGCAGAGCCCGTTCGAGGCCGGCTCCTCTCCGGCTCGGTCCCGGGACCGTCGGGACCCTGCTGGGCCTGCAGACCCTGGCGTTCGCGGCCGGCGCGCTCTTCGGGGGCCGGCCGGGCGACCTGTTCGGCCGCCGGAAGATCTTCACCTCCTCCCTCCTGCTCGACGCCGTCGGCGTCCTGCTGCTCCTCATTGCGGCGGGACCGGCTCTCCTGTACGCCGGCGTCCTGGCCACGGGCGTGGCCATCGGTGCCGACCTGCCCGTGTCTCTCGCGCTCGCCAACGATGCGGCACCGCCGGGCAGGAAGGCCACCATGGTGGTGTTCTCCGGCATGCTCTGGCTCGCGGGGATCGTGGCCGTACTCGCCCTGAGCTCCATCATGGGGGCACGGGGCCTTGCGGGCGGCCGGATCCTCTTCGCCCACCTGCTCCTCGTGGCGGTCGTCGTGCTGGCCCCTGCTCGCGACCGGCGGTCGTCGACAAGCCCGCTCGCCACACCTGGTTCGCCGTGGGCTCGGCGTTGATCGTCATCGCGTGGGCGCTGCCTGCCGTGTTCGGCGCCGACAGGTTCACGCTGATCGCCGTGATGCTCCTGTCCGGTCTCGGCAACGCCTTCGCCGGTGAGTCTGTCTACAAGGTCTGGACCCAGGAGCTGTTCCCCACCCTCCTGCGCGCCACCGCCACCGGCGTGACCATGGCCTTCACCCGGGCCGTCACCGGACTCACCGCACTGGGTACGCCCGCCTTCGCCCTGGGCCACACCCGGCTCTTCTTCGGCCTGCTGTTCGGCTTCATGCTGCTCGCGGCGGTGATCGGCCTGGCCTGGGTGCCACGGCTGCCCAAGGCTCCAGGTTTCGGGCAGAAGCCCGTGTCAACGGCGGAGCCCTCGCCGCTCGCCGACGCCCTCCCTGCCGAGCCGACCGCTTCAGCCGCCTGACTCGTCGGCCTGCTCGCAACGATCGGGGGCAGTCGTCGACGTGGCCCTGGACGCTGTCGCCGCCACGACGACATCACCCGGGCCGCGTCGGAAGCCCGCGATCACCGCGGCACCGTACCCGCCATGAGGAGGACCTCCGATGGTCATGCGCCGCCCGCCCTTCGACCGCGAACTCGCCCCTGAGCTCGAGGCGATCCGCGCCTGGCTGCCACCCACGGTGACGCTGGACATGATCGAGGCCGGACGGCGCACGGACGGCCCGTTCCCGCCGCCGACCAACGAGGAGCTGGCCTGCGGCGGACGCTTCGAGGTCGAGGAACGCACGGTCCCTGGTCCGCCGGGCGCGCCGGAGGTGCCACTGCTGATCTGCCGGCCCACCACCGCGACCGAACCACGGCCGATCGTCTACACCATCCATGGCGGCGGGATGGTGGCGGGCTCCCACCGGCTGGGCATACCGCTCGACTGGGCGGAGGAACTGGATCTGGTCGTGGTGTCCGTGGAGTACCGGCTCGCTCCCGAACACCCGCACCCGGCCCCGGTGGAGGACTGCTATGCGGGGTTGCTGTGGACGGCCGAGCACGCCAAGGAGATCGGCGGAGACGCGGACCGCGTCATCCTGGCGGGCGGCAGTGCCGGAGGAGGGCTCACTGCGGCCGTGGCGCTGCTCGCCCGCGACCGCAACGGACCGCAGGCGATCGGGCAAGTACTGATGTGCCCGATGCTCGACGACCGCAACGACACCCCCTCGGCCCACCAGATGGCAGGTGTGGGCGTGTGGGACCGCACGTCCAACGAGACGGGGTGGGGAGCGCTGCTGGGCGAGGCGCGGGGTGGCGCCGATGTCTCCCCGTACGCCGCGCCCGCCCGGGCGGACGACCTGTCCGGGCTGCCTCCGGCCTTCATCGACGTCGGCTCGGCCGAGACGTTCCGAGACGAGGACGTCGCCTACGCGAGCCGCATCTGGCAGGCGGGCGGCATCGCCGAACTGCATGTATGGCCCGGCGGATTCCATGGTTTCGACGGCATGGTCCCGCAGGCCGCGCTCTCCCGGGACGCGAAAGCGGCACGACTGCGGTGGCTGCGCCGGCTGCTGGGCGAGTGACACCCTCGTCGTCCTCTGATCACGGCGGTCCGAAGGTCCTGCTGTGGTGCGCCGATGTCTTCGATCAAGAAGTTCCAGGTGACCTTCGACTGTGCGGATCCCGGACGCGTGGCCCGCTTCTGGTGCGAGGTGCTGGGGTACGTCGTGCCGCCGCCGCCCGAAGGGTTCGCCTCCTGGGGCGACTTCGACCGTTCGCTGCCGCCCGAGCGTCAGGGAACGGCGTTCGCCTGCACCGACCCCACCGGTGTCGGCCCGCGACCTTTCAGCGGGCGAGTCGAAGAAGTGCGCAGCTGACCGAGTTGACGAGCCTGCACGAGCGGATGGCCGACGGCGGCCTTCAGCGCGTCCACCGGGTCGACTTTCACACCGTCACCCTCATCACCGAAGGCAGCGGGGAACACGCCGTCGACTTCGTCACCCACCCCTGCCGCCCGGGCACACTGCTCGGCACCCACGTGCTCTTACGCCAACCTGTCCGCCCTGCTGAGCAGGATGCGCTTCGAGTTCACCCGCCCGGACGGCACCGTGTCCCAGGAGATCCTCCAACTCCTGCTCGCCACCGTCCTGTCGCACATCGACCGGCTGCCGCAGCAGGGGAACGAGGGTGATCCGCACGCGGGCGGCGAGGTCTACGCTCCCGCGCCTTCCACACGGCCACCGGACAGCCCGTCAAACAGGTCATCGACACCCGTGTCGCCCTCCAGGCGCGGCGCCTGCTCGCCCACACCGACGAGCCGGTCGCCGTCATCGCCCCAGCCACACGGGCACGAGCCCGGGCGCCTTCCGCCGCACTCACAACGCGGCCGAATCCCACGAGAGATCTTTCTCCAAGGTCACTACGATGTGACCGAAGACAACCGAGCGACCGGTGCACTGGGGGGAGTGCCCTGCGTGCCGGTCGGGGTCGCCGATGCCAGGGTCCGCTCCCCGGGCTGCGGTGATCTTCCTGCCCCAGGAGGACCTTCCGCATGTTCCGACGTATTGGCACCGCGGTCGTCCGACATCCCGTCTGGACGATCGTGGCATGGCTGATCGCCGCGGTGGCCATCGTCGCCACCGCTCCAAGTCTGCCCTCGAACAGCGACGAGAGCAGTTTCCTGCCCAAGAGTTACGAGTCCATCAAGGCCGCGGACCTGCAGGAGAAGGCGTTCCCCAGCGCCTTCACCCCGTCCGCGATCGCGCTCTACCAGCGCACCGACGGCGGAAAGCTGACCGCCGAAGACAAGCAGGACGTCGCCCGGATCACCACCGAGCTGGGCAACAAGCACATCGACCAGGTGCAGAAGGTCGTCCCCGGCCAGCCGTCCAAGGACGGCAGGTATGACCTGACCCTGGTCCAGATGGACAGCAAGAACGCCGGCCAGCCCAAACAGGCCGACGCCGCCAAGGTGTTACGCGACGACGTCAAACAGCTGGCGAAAGGCACCAACCTGGAGGTGAAGCTCGGCGGGTCGGCGGCACAGGCCCTCGACCAGCAGGACTCCTCCAAGCGCGGTGAGGCGCTGATCGGCATCGGCACGTTCGTGATCATCCTGGTCACGCTGCTGATCATCTTTCGTGCGCCGATCCTCGCCATCCTGCCGCTGATCACCATCGGCCTGGTGTCGGCGATCGCCAACGGTCTGATCGCCTATGCCACCAAGCTGTTCGATCTGCAGGCCAACAGCTCCATCTCGTCGATCCTCATCGTGGTGCTGTTCGGCGTGGGCACGGACTACTTCCTGTTCCTGATGTTCCGCTACCGAGAACGCCTGCGCGCCGGTGACGAACCCAAGCAGGCCATGGTCAACGCGGTCGGGCGGGTCGGTGAGGCCATCGCCTCCGCCGCCGGCGCGGTCATCATCGCCTTCCTCGCGCTGGCGCTGTCCACGCTGGGCTTCCTCAAGCAGATGGGCCCAGCCCTGGCCATCGCGGTCACCGTCACGCTGATCGCCGGCCTGACCCTGATCCCGGCCGTGGTCTCGCTGATCGGGCCAAAGGTGTTCTGGCCCTCCAAGTCCTGGCGACGGGAGCCGGACAACGCCCGGTTCGCGGCCCTGGGCCGGGGGGTGCAGCGCCGCCCGGCGCTGACCGCCGCCCTCTCGGGTCTGATCCTGCTCGCCCTGTCGTCCGGCATCCTCGGCTTCCACGCCACCTTCGACCTGGCCTCGGGCTCCATGCCCAAGACCAAGGAGTCGATGGTCGTCCAGGACCAGATGCAGAAGGCATACTCGGCGGGTGCCGCCGCGCCGACGGACGTCTACCTGTCCAGCACCGACGGCAAGCCGCTGGACAAGTCCGTCTTCACCGCCTACGCGCAGAAGCTCGGCGCGGTGGACGGTGTCGCCTCCGCGCGGATGAACCAGTTGAACAAGGACGGCACGACCGCCGACTTCACGGTCACCCTCAAGTACGAGGCGTCCACGGACAAGGCGATTGACGCCGTCAGCGAGGTGCGCGACGTCGCCCACACCAACGCTCCGGACGGCACCAAGGCACTGGTCGGTGGCATGTCCTCGATCTACAAGGACATCGACACGGCGGTCAACCACGACTACCGGACCGTCTTCCCCGTCGCCGCCGTTCTGATCATGGTCATCCTGGGGCTGCTGCTGCGCAGCGTGGTCGCGCCCTGGTACCTGATCGCCTCGGTGGGTCTGGGCTTCGGTGCCACCCTCGGTGCCACCGTGTGGATCTTCCAGGAGGCACAGGGCAAGTCCGGCCTGATGTTCATGCTCCCGGTGATCATGTATTTGTTCGTGGTCGCGATCGGCACCGACTACAACATCCTCATGATCGCCCGGCTCAGGGAGGAGGCCCGCGAGGGCCGCGAACCCCGGGAGGCGGCCGGCATGGCACTCCGGCACGCCGGGCCGACGGTGGCCGCGGCCGGGTTCATCCTGGCGGCGACCTTCGCCACGATGATGCTGGCCGGCAACTCGCTGCTGACGGAGATGGGCTTCGCGGTCTCCTTCGGCATCGCGGTCGCCGCCTTCGTGATGGCGATGTTCTTCACGCCCAGCCTCACCGCCCTGATCGGACACGCGGCCTGGTGGCCGGGGCACGCCGACCGGGCGCAGGAAGGCGCCGTCCCGGACACCGGATCCATCGATGCCGGACCGGAGTCCGCCGCCAGTGGAGACACCGTCGCCCACGACCCGGCCGGACGCCGTAGCTAGAGATCTTTAACGGTGTGGGTTACGTCGGGTCGTGACGGTTGTCGTGGGCCGCGCTATGCCGGGGGAATGAGGTATCCCGATGGCGGTGGAT